>JAAELC010000474.1 GCA_024227135.1 Gammaproteobacteria bacterium | reverse complement strand
TTCCGGCGTAGCCGGGACCTCGCCATTCGCAGATGTGGAGGGAGAGTGTGCGGCTCTCGTCTTCCGGTCAATTTCTCCGAGGCGTCCACCGAAGGCCGTTGATCTGTTGCCTAGTCCAGGGCGGACGGTACGGAGAATTTGTACGGAAGGAGTGAGCCGCACACTCTCCCTCCACATCACAGACCAAGCCTATTCCTGCGAAGCCGGAATGGCCCGGTCTGTGGTGGAGGGATAGTCTGCGGCACATTCCTTCCTCGGCTGCGAGGATTGGCGCTGCTGGGCGACAAGAAGTCCGGCACTGTATCCATGCTGGGCGACAAGGAGTCAGACGCCGTATTACCGTATTACTGTATCCACGCTGGGCGACAACGAGTCAGACACCGCATCCATGCAAACCCGTGTGACCCCACAGACAAAAAGAAGCCCACGACGGATCGAAATCCATCGTGGGCTAATAAAAACCCGGCAATAACCTACTTTCGCGCTTACGCACTATCATCGGCGGGACCTGCTTGACGACCGTGTTCGGGATGGGAACGGGTATGGCCAGGAACCTATGGTCACCGGGAATACGGGACCGAGGAAGGCATGATTTGCATCGTGCGTCTTCCTTGGTTGGAGAAAGGTGAATTAGATCGCGGGCTGTTGCCGCAAGGTCAGAAGGGCTTACCTTCTGCCATTCCGAGCACGACAAGTCGCGCTCACGAATAGGAGAAGGTGGTTAAGCCGATCGTCCAATTAGTACCGGTAAGCTAAATGCATTGCTGCACTTACACCGCCGGCCTATCAACCTGATAGTCTCTCAGGGGACTGATAGGGATGACTCGTCTTGAAGAGGGCTTCGCGCTTATATGCATTCAGCGCTTATCCGTTCCGAACTTAGCTACCCAGCTGTACCACTAGCGTGATAACTGGAGCACCAGAGGTTCGTCCACCCCAATCCTCTCGTACTAGGGGCAAACCTTCTCAATCATCCTACACCCACACCAGGTAGGGACCGACCTGTCTCACGACGGTCTAAACCCAGCTCACGTACCGCTTTAATTGGCGAACAGCCAAACCCTTGGGACCTCCTACAGCCCCAGGATGCGATGAGCCGACATCGAGGTGCCAAACCTCCCCGTCGATATGAACTCTTGGGGGAGATCAGCCTGTTATCCCCGGAGTACCTTTTATCTGATGAGCGACGGCCCTTCCACTCGGAATCCGCCGGATCACTAGGACCTACTTTCGTATCTGCTTGAGCTATATCTCTCGCAGTCAGGCACACTTATACCCTTACGCTCTACACGCGATTGCTAACCGCGCTGAGTGTACCTTCGCGCTCCTCCGTTACTCTTTAGGAGGAGACCGCCCCAGCCAAACTACCCACCAGACACTGTCCTCGTAGTGGATTCACACATACGAGTTAGAGACCTAACATGCAGAAAGTGGTATTTCACTGATGGCTCCACAAGGCCCAAAAGCCTCGCTTCAACGCCTCCCACCTATGCTACGTACTACATGTCAAGACCCAATATCAGGCTATAGTGAAGGTTCACGGGGTCTTTCCGTCTTGGTGCGGGAACGTGGCATCTTCACCACGACTACAATTTCGCCGAGTCTGCTGTTGAGACAGTGCCCAAATCGTTACGCCTTTCGTGCGGGTCGGAACTTACCCGACAAGGAACTTCGCTACCTTAGGACCGTCATAGTTACGGCCGCCATTCACCGGGGCTTCATTTTGCAGCTTCGCTTACGCTAACCGATCCACTTAACCTTCCGGCATTGGGCAGGCGTCAGTCTGTATACATCCTCTTTTGGAGTTAGCACAGACCTGTGTTTTTAGTAAACAGTCGTTTGGGCCATTTCTCTGCGGCCCCCTAAAGCTTCGATCGCAAGGACCTACACTCTGGGGGGCACCCCTTATCCCGAAGTTACGGGGTCAATTTGCCGAGTTCCTTAACAGCAGTTCTCTCGAGCGCCTTAGGATTCTCACCCCACCTACCTGTGTCAGTTTTGGTACGGATACTAGTCCAACTTCCTAGAGGATTTTCTAGGCGGTCAGTCCTGTGACTTCGGCCATACGGCCTCGGCATCAACTCTGGGTTTACGTGTACGGATTTACCTATACACCGCCCTCGGCCTTACACGCACACTTCAGTCCGTGCGATCACGCTTCCTCCCGCGTCTCCCCATCGGTATAACGCGGAACTAGCAGTACAGGAATATTAACCTGTTGTCCATCGACTACGCCTTTCAGCCTCGTCTTAGGGTCCGACTAACCCTGGGCGGATTTACCGTGCCCAGGAAACCTTAGGTTTTCGGCGAGCAGGATTCTCACCTGCTTTATCGCTACTCATTCCGGCATAATCACTTCCTAACCGTCCAGGTGTCGTTACCGTCACCCTTCTCCCAGTTGGAACGCTCCCCTACCACTGCATGGAATCAACGATTCCACACAATCCGCAGCTTCGGTTATAGACTTGAGTCCCGTTCATTTTCGGCGCAAAGTCTCTCGATCAGTGAGCTATTACGCACTCTTTAAATGATGGCTGCTTCTAAGCCAACATCCTGACTGTCTTAGAGACTTCACTTCCTTTTCTACACTTAGCCTATATTAGGGCCCTTAGCTGTCGGTCTGGGCTGTTTCCCTCTCGACCACGGACCTTATCGCCCATAGTCTGACTGCCAAGATACGGTCAACGGTATTCGGAGTTTGGTTGGGTTGGGTACGGCAAACCGCCCCAATCCCATTCAGTATCTCTACCCCCGTTAACTATCACTTGACGCTAGCCCGAAAGCTATTTCGGGGAGAACCAGCTATCTGCGAGTTTGATTAGCCTTTCACTCCTATCCACAGGTCATCGGAACAGTTTTCAACCTATACCCGTTCGGGCCTCCACGGCCTGTTACAGCCGCTTCACCCTGCCCATGGATAGATCACTCGCTTTCGGGTCTACGCCGCATGACTTAATTCGCGCTATTAACACTCGGTTTCCCTTCGGCTACGGGCCTTAAACCCTTAACCTCGCCACACAGCGTAACTCGCCGGATCATTATGCAAAAGGCACGCCGTCAGCCATTGCTCCTAAGAGCCATAGGCCTCCGACAGCTTGTAAGTATATGGTTTCAGGTACTATTTCACTCCCCTAACCGGGGTACTTTTCACCTTTCGCTCGCGCTACTATTACGCTATCGGTCGTCTGGAAGTACTTAGCCTTACGGGGTGGTCCCCGCGGATTCACACCGGGTTTCACGTGTCCGGCGCTACTTGGGATGACTACAGGAGGTTCTAAAGTTTTCAACTACCGGGCTCTCACCGTCTGCGGCTGGCCTTCCCATGCCATTCGTCTAACTTAGAACTTTGTAACTCCTTGACTCTATTATGGTTGAGTCTGTAGGTCCCACTACCCCAATGCAGCAACGCCCATAAGCTTGGCACTGCACTGGTTTGGGCTGTTCCCCGTTCGCTCGCCGCTACTAGGGGAATCGAGGTTTCTTTCCTTTCCTGCAGGTACTTAGATGTTTCAGTTCCCTGCGTTCCCTACGCTTACGCGCTGATGGGGGATAAATCCCATCTGGTTTCCCAATTCGGTCATCTCCGGATCAAAGCCCACTTAGCGGCTCCCCGAAGCTTTTCGCAGCTATGTCACGACCTTCATCGGCTTCAGACGCCAAGGCATCCACCATATACTCTTCGTAGCTTAACCACGCTCTTCTTGTTTTTACTCGTGGCAACTTAATGCCCACGTTCTAATTCACCTTGTTTTCAAAGAACGATAAAACTCGTTAGAGCTCTATCTGTCCGGGTTGTCTTTTCTCTTCTGAAGATAAGGGTGCTTAGGTCACTTCCACCACTTGGCTCCCTATCGAGGAGGTGGTGGAGGATAACGGACTCGAACCGATGACCCCCTGGTTGCAAACCAGGTGCTCTACCAACTGAGCTAATCCCCCAAAGGGTGGTGGGCCTGACAAGAGTCGAACTTGTGACCTCTCGCTTATCAGGCGAACGCTCTAACCAACTGAGCTACAGGCCCTACCGGTTCGGCGCTCGCACGGTCCGCCGACAAGGCGGTATGTTGCCGCACCTTCGACATATAGTCAAAAGCAACGAACAACAACCGTGGCTACCAGGCTGATGTGCCTGGTTCCCGATGGCACAACATCGTTGTGCCCCTCCGAGAAGAGTATAAGAAAAGGGTGACCTTCGTTATGGAAACTTGAGCAAGTCCCATGCTTGCCACACCAACAACCCGAAGACTGTTGGTGCGTCTAACATATCCGTTAGAAAGGAGGTGATCCAGCCGCAGGTTCCCCTACGGCTACCTTGTTACGACTTAGTCCCAGTTACGGAGCTCGCTTTCGGCGCCGTCCTCCCGTGAGGGTTAGACAAAACGACTTCGAGCGCTCCCCGCTCCCGTGGCTTGACGGGCAGTGTGTACAAGGATCAGGAACATATTCACCGCGTCATGGCTGATACGCGATTACTAGCGATTCCGGCTTCATGCAGGCGAATTTCAGCCTGCAATCCGAACTGGGGCCTACTTTGTGGGATTGCCTTAATCTCGCGATCTCGGAACCCTTTGTGTAGACCATTGTAGCACGTGTGTCGCCCTGGCCATAAGGGCCATGATGACTTGACGTCGGCCCCCCCTTCTTCTATTTTACTGAGGCAGCCTCGTTAGAGACCTCGACTCTACCCCCTCGCGACGATCTTCCAGGGTTACGCTCATCTCCGGACTTCACCCAACATCACACGAACTGA
>JAAELC010000473.1 GCA_024227135.1 Gammaproteobacteria bacterium | reverse complement strand
TTGTAACTTGTAACTTGTAACTTGTAACTTGTAACTTGCAACTTGCAACTTGTAACTTGCAACTTGCAACTTGTAACTTGTAACTTGTAACTTGCAACTTGTAACTTGTAACTAATTTGGGATGTAGCTCAACTGGCAGAGCGACGGACTCTGACTCCGTAGGTTGTAGGTTCGACCCCTACCATCCCAGCCACTTCAAAACCCGCCTTCGAGCGGGTTTTTTCGTCTGCGGAGTTGGGGCAGGCGAATCCATGCTCTGTATATAGTCACTGTTTTATTGGTATGGCCTGATTCCAGGCTGAATCTGAATGCCATGATTTCACCCGTCCCGAGTGGTGTATGACGACCTTTTCTGTTGTGGAGGGTCTGGAGTATGGGGCAGGGTGGTGCTGGCTTTCTTCGGGCGCCACCACCCGGTTCCCTGTTTTCTGAGGGAATCGAGCAAGCCTGATCCAAAATCCCCGCGGGAGCGGGAATCCCAGTCCCCCTGATCCTATACAGCCGGGATGTATCAAGGTTACCACTGGATCTGGGTTTTCGGGGGTCAGTCCCGGGTTTCTGTCATGCCCACTTGCAGTTGGCGAGTTCCTTGAAGGCATTTCCGTACTGGATGCTTTTTACCACAGATTTTCAGGCAACTCTGTGTGGGGTATTGTTGTTATGGGAATCTATTGGTGTGCTTTATCCCCTGTTTTTCCCGAATTGGTTTCGAGTCACTTGGCTGAAGGTCCATCTAACCCCATGAGCTTTATAAGAATCTGGAATATCAGCCTATGGAATGTCCGGTATTGTGTTTTTTTTGCAACAGAAAGGATATTTGTGGTTTTTTTTCAAATAAAGGTTGCAAAAGCCTTTTGGTGGGTCTAGTATTCACCTCGTACCAAATATTAATCATCTTCTTAACACAACAAAGCAGGAGTTCTAAAATGAACAAGAAGCTTATCTCTCTGGCGGTTGCAGCCGCTGTGTCAGCTCCCATGCTGGCTTCCGCTGAGACCACCCTGTACGGTCGTCTCGACACCATGCTGAACTACCAGGACGGTGACGCCTATGTCCAGGATCAGACTGGTAACGTCACCCGCACTATAAGTGACAGCGAGTGGGACGTTAACTCCAACACCACCCGTTTCGGTATCAAGGGTTCCGAAGATCTGGGTAACGGCCTCAAAGCCATCTTCCAGGCCGAGTGGGCCTTCAACAGCGCCGAGGGTGGTTCCACCCAGCTCGGAAGCTTCAACAGAAACCGTCTGGCTTACGCTGGCTTGAGCGGCAACTGGGGTACAGCTGCTATCGGTCGTCAGTGGACGCCTTACTACGGTGCGGTGGACAAGACCGATATCTTCAACAACTCAACCTACAACGCTTACTACATTGGTACCTTCCGTACCGGTAACGCGATTTCCTATGCTACTCCGAACTGGAATGGTTTCAGCGGCGGCCTGGCCGTAGTCGTCGATGATGACACCAATCAGGGTCAGAACGGTATCGACGCCTGGAACCTGGCGCTCAACTACGAGAACGGCCCCATCGATCTCGGTTTTGGCTACCACAACACCAAGGGTTGGGACAACGTTGCCAATGCTACTAGCGTAGGTGATTACAAGGGTTGGGGCCTTGCCGGTGCCTACACCTTCGGCAACACCGCCAAGATCAGCGGTCAATACGAAGCCTTTGATGTGCCTTTCGCCAACGCTACGGGTACCACCCTTGACTGGAAATCCTACGCCATCGCCGGTGAGTACTACATGGGCAACAACACCTTCCGCGCTCTGTGGGGTCAGCTTGACTTCGATTTCGACAAGGAGGATACCTGGGCCTTGGGCTGGCAGTATAACTTCAGCAAGCGCACCCGCGTCTATGTTGAATACGGTGAGCCTTCCGGTGCTTCACGTGATACCGGTACCTCGGTCTCGGTTGGCGACGGCAACGTTGCATCCTTTGGTCTGAGACACTACTTCTGATCTCTTGATTCTTTAGAGACTTGAAGTTTAAACGGGGCCTTCGGGCCCCGTTTTTTGTGCTTCCGGCATAGTCCTGATGGGTGTTTTGCCATGAATCAGTGATTTTTTCTGGAAAAACGACCCTGTATTCCCTATCCTTTGTTCGTTCAATTGATAACGGGCCTGCTGATACTCTTTAGTCGAGTCTTGGGGTCTGTCGAACGTTAATTACCTCCGAGGATGACTGAGTATGAGAAAGATAATGAAACTGAATCTGTTTGCAGCAGCCATGGGTTTAAGTCTGGTGCTGCCTGCCATGGCGGCCGATACGATCAAGTTGGGTGTTGCCGGTGCTCACAGTGGGGACCTGGCATCTTACGGTCTGCCCAGTGTCAACGCTGCCAAGCTGGTGGTCGCGGATATCAACGCCAAGGGGGGTATCAACGGCAAACAGGTGGAACTGCTGGTGGAAGACGACGTCTGTAAGCCGGAGGTGGCCACCAATACGGCGACCAAACTGGTTTCCCAGGGGGTGCATGTGGTGATGGGGCACATCTGTTCCGGTGCGACCAAGGCCGCGCTGCCTATCTATAAGAGTGGTGGAGTGGTGGTTATGTCACCATCGGCCACCAATCCGGGCCTCACCCAGAGTGGGGATTACCCCAACTTTTTCCGCACCATCGCCTCCGATGATGCCCAGGCTCGCACGGAAGTGGATTTTGCCCTCGATCACCTGGGCCTGAAGAAAATTGCCATCATTCATGACAAGGGTGATTACGGCAAAGGGCTGGCTGAATTCGCCAAGCAGTTCATCGAGGAGTCCGACAAGGGCGAAGTCATGCTGTTTGAGGGCGTGACCCCCGGTGCTGTGGATTACTCTGCTGTGGTCCAGAAGATCAAGCGTTCCCGCGCTGATGCCGTGATTTTCGGTGGGTATCATCCCGAGGCTTCCAAGATCATTACCCAGATGCGCAAGAAACGTATGAAAACCATTTTCATCTCCGATGACGGAGTGAAAGATGACACCTTCATCAAGGTGGCCGGTAAATACGCCGAGGGCGTTTATGCCACCGGTCCCAAAGACACCACCGACAACCCGCTTTCAAAAGAAGCCGTGGCAGCCCACAAGAAAGAGTTTGGTGCTGATCCCGGTGCTTTCTTCGAGAACGCGTACGCTGCCACCATCGCACTGCTGAACGCCATCGGGCACGCCAACTCCACGGATATGGCCGATGTAAAGAAAGCGCTGCAGACCTTCGAAGTAGCCACTCCCGTAGGCAGCATCCGCTTCGACGAAAGAGGTGACGCCGTGGGCGTGGGTTTTGCCATGTATCAGGTCACAAATGGCAAGTATGTTGAAGTTAAGTAG
>JAAELC010000472.1 GCA_024227135.1 Gammaproteobacteria bacterium | reverse complement strand
GGTTGGCCAGAGCGGTCACGGTGTCCATCCAGATAGGACCACGCCCTTCACGCATCTCTATGAGCATCAGGTGATTACGCAGACAGGAAGCGGGAACGGCCGCCTTGCCATAAGGAGGATAGTCGTTGAGCATCTCCTTGTTGCGCGTCAAGTAAACTTCACCGAACGCGTTGGTCGCCTGGGACTTGAAAAGCAGGAACCAGGCACCGACCGGACCGTAACCGTCTTTGAAACGGATGGGAACAAAACGATTTTCCATCAGAGTCAGCTCAGCACCGGCCTCGGCAGCCATCGCGTAAGTGGAACCGGCGTTCCATACGGGGTACCAGGCACGACCCAGACCCTCACCCACAGAGCGGGGACGGAAAATGTTCACACAACCACCGGCAACCAGCAGACAGGCTTTGAACTTGAAGACTATCACTTTGTCTTCGTGGACCGAAAAACCGATGGCACCGGCAACGCGGTTACTGTCGTTCTTGTCGTTGACCAGCTTGGCGATGAAAACACGTTCCTGGATGTTGTCAACGCCCAGCGCTTTCTTCGCAGCTTCTGCGACGATCCACTTGTAGGATTCGCCGTTGATCATGATCTGCCACCTACCGGAGCGTACGGGCTGGCCGCCGTCTTTCAGAGGGGTCATACCCTGGGATCCGTCATGTCGCTCGCCGTTCTCGTCGGTCTTCCAGATCGGCAGCCCCCACTCTTCGAACAAGTGTACCGATTCGTCCACGTGGCGGCCCAGGTCGTAAGCCAGATCGTCCCGGGTGATACCCATCAGGTCATTGGAGACCATACGGGCATAGTCGGCGGGGTCCTGCTCCGGGCCAATGTAGGTGTTGATAGCGGACAGACCCTGAGCTACGGCACCGGAACGGTCCATAGCAGCCTTGTCTACCAGTTTAACTGTGATATCGACGCCTTCTTTCTTAGCAGCGTCCAACCAGGGGCCGATCTCGTATGCTGCGCCGCAAGCGCCCATACCACCACCGATGATGAGGATATCAACCTCTTCTTCGATGACTTCAGGACTTCCAAATTCACCAGCCATTAAAACCACCTCGATATTGAATACAAGCTCTTTACTCGCTACTGGTCCCGCTTACTTGCGGATCAGTTCGCTCGGATCGCCGGTACGATAACCGTTGGCCTGAACGAAAAAGCCGGACTCATTGATTTTAGCAATGTCGGCTTCCGGCTTGCCGCCGTAGGGATCGATAGAGCCCTCGGGGGTGGTGCGGATGGGGAATTTGAAGCGTTTCATGGTTCCGTTGCGGAATTTGATGCTCCACATGATGGAATCTGTACCACGAAGCGGCTGTACGGAAGCACCCAAAGGAACAATATCGGCGTAGGGACGTGCCTCAATCGCCTGCCGCGGGCAGATCTTGATGCAGGAATAGCACTCCCAACATTGATCTGGTTCCTGGTTGAAGGACTTCATGGCATGGCCGGTCAGAGAGCCGTCCATATCCAACTTCATCAAGTCGTGGGGGCAGATGTACATGCAAGCCGTCTTATCCTGACCTTTGCAGCCATCGCACTTTTCAGTACGCACAAATGTAGGCATGGTACTTATATCTCCTAAAGTTTCACTGCAGTGAATTTTTCGCCACCGTCTTCGGCAGCGAATCTCGAGCCGGCACCCGGTTTTCACCGAGTTAAAAACACTCAAAACTAATGCTTGCCCCGGGGCCGATTTCTTTAGGTCACAATTCATAGGGAATCGACCAGATGTCAATACTGCCTCGAACACAGAGTCTCACAAGATATATAAGTATCGCAGGAAATTCCAAACAAACGTTTTGGCTTCTCCATAAACTGGATTTATTTGGTCAAAGAGTGATAAAACCATCTGTTTTATAAGTAAAAATGCCCATTTTTGAATATTATTCGTTGATTCAGGTCAATGTAATTTTCAGCCGAACACAAAGGAAGAACCCATGTCTTCGTTACCGCTTCGTGAACAACAGATAATTACCGCCCACGCCAGCTTCATTTGCAAAGTCGTGGCTTCTTGCAACAACGAACAACGGCGTCCGGAATACGATGCCCTGCTGCGGGATGCGGAGGAGAGTGGATGGCTCGCTCTGGCTGCCGCGATCCGTCAAATTGTCGCCGGTCAGCGTGACATGGAGGCGATCCGAGGTCTCGATGAAGAAGACCGGGTTATCGCTGAAGCCATCATGCGAGGACTGCAAAACCCGGCGAATCTCCCCAACCCCGATGCAAAACCCGACCCGGCACTGGCCGCACCCGGTCTGGCCGGAATGATCAAAGCCGCGGTCACAGGCAATATTCAGGCGCTCTCTCTGATTTCCAACATGGCCGAGCAAATGAGCCGTACCGGTGGCCCGATGGCGCGTCTGGCCGCTGTGATACGGCCGCTGATCAATGGCGAACGGGACCCGGACATACTGTGCAGGGGAATGGATGAAAAGACCGAGCAAGTGGTCATTGGGATTCTCGACGAATTGAAGAAATCTGAATTGAATTGAGGACCGAGGATCTTGGTCCTTGGTCCTTGGTCCTTGGTCCTATAACTTCACGAAATCCGCAGATTGTTCAGAATTCTCAGCAAAAGCACACCATCTTCCGACGTGATGCTGTGGCCGCCATCCGAGGGAATGGTCATGACACGCCCCCGCAGGGCATAGACCTGGTTCATATCCTGGCTCCATATCGGCACAACCATGTCACCCATCCAGAACTGCCTGTCATCTCTCACCACCGATATGTATCGAGCCGGGGGATGCTCCTGCCGATTCAGCCAGAACAGCAAGTTACCAGGCTGTTCCCGGGACAGATCGAAAAACAACCCCTGGGAGCGTCCCAGAAGGTCGTGTTTCCGTCCCAGCATGCGACTGGCCATTCCCAACGGACTCTGCCCCAGCATCATCCCCAGTTCAGCACTCTCTGTACCCAGGTGGGGACTGGAAAAAGTTATGAGCGCACCAACTCCCGCCTCAGGATAGCTGACCATAAACAGCCTTCCCAGGACACCCCCTGCCGAATGGCCAACCAGCGTCAGCGATTCGCCACTGCGGTCCCTGGTAAGATTATCGATATGGGACTTCAACTGTTCCAGTTGATACATCATCGGTGCATCGGTTGTCAGTTCAACCGTATAAAAGTGGGGGGCAGATGGAGTCACAGGTCTGGCACCCAACCGAATATGACCGCCATTGACCCAACCAGACCGGGTCAACGCACCGGTAACCCCACTGTCGCGCCAATCCCCCCCTTTAGCCTGGTAGCCCTGAATCAGAACCAGGGTTTCAGCCTGAGCCACTAAAGAAAACAGCAACAGAAAAAACAACAAAATATGTTTCTTGACCATCATCTGGCTCCTGGGGTTTTAGCCCCTTCTAAATGCATTGAGTATCCCGATTCCAAGCACCATGAATAGTGAATTGCTGGAAACCTGGCCCTATCGGCCGCTGCCGGTGTTGTTTCGCGCCTCTTCTGGCGCTGAACAAAGCCTGAGTGGATACTCTCTACTGCCTTACTCTACAATGTGCCAGCTCTCACTGACAGCCTGTGGCCGCCCTCTGCCAAGGTTCGACGCCCGGCCTCGTGGTGCTGCAGCTTTGAGCTGAAACGGCACTCCACGCTGCGGGTCGTCGGGTTGCCCGGACTTCCGGGAAACAGCGGGTCCTGAAATAAAAACGAGACGCCTCCGGCGCTGCGCGCCATGGAGAGCGAAGCGAAGGCGCGTAGTCCCCGGTAGCCGCGAGGCGAGACTGCTTACCCGACGTGTGCGTAGCACGCCAGAGGGGAGCAAAGCGAGCATCCGAACGCGGCGTAAAGCCATTGAGGGAGTGCTGCGTAGCCAGTACCGAGCTTGCGATGGTATGGCGGAGCAGCACGGACTCAGGGCGTCCGGGGAATTAATAGGCTGTCGAAGATCGAGTGCGTTTTGGGGACTTGGATGTCCCAAAACGCATCACGAGATCGAAGACTCGCTTAACTGGATGAGGCGCTGGCGGAAGAGGCTGGAGCAGAAGGCGGCCGTGGCCCGAAACAGGCAG
>JAAELC010000471.1 GCA_024227135.1 Gammaproteobacteria bacterium | reverse complement strand
ATCCCGGTATCGTACCTTTCCGCAAGGCCCGTTCGGTGGATATCCATGTCTCCGGTGGTGAATACAATATTGCAGCAGGTCTGGCGGACTGTTTTGGCCTGAATACCGGCATCGCCAGTGCAATGGTTGACTATGGTATTGGCGAACTGGTTGAAACCAGGGTCAGGGAGATGGGTGTAAAGCCGTATTTCAAACGCTTTGAGCACAATGGTGTGAATGGCCCAAACATTGCCACGGTTTACAGTGATCGTGGTTATGGTGCACGTCCACCGGTGGTTTTCTACAACCGCGCCAATGAAGCCGGCGCCATGCTCAAGGCCGGTGATTTTGACTGGGATGAAATCTTTTCCCAGGGTGTGCGGTGGTTCCATTCGGGTGGTATTTACGCCGCTCTGTCAGGCACGACCTCCGGTCTGATCATCGAGGCCATGAAAGCGGCTAAAAAACACGGTGCAATCACCTCTTTTGACCTCAATTACCGTCCAAAATTATGGGCACCCATCGGTGGTCTGGAACAGGCTCAGAAGACATTCCGCGCCATCGTGGAAAACGTTGATGTGCTGCTGGGCAACGAGGAAGACCTGCAGCTAGGTCTCGGTATCAAGGGCCAGGATGTGGAATCCTCATCGAAGCTCGATACCAGTGCTTTCTTTGGCATGATTGACCAGGTCTCTACTGAGTTCCCCAATATTCAGGCGGTCGCCACGACGCTTCGTGAGGTCGAGAACAGCAACCGTCATCAATGGGGTGCCGTGTTGTGGTGCCGGGGTGAACAGGTTGTCAGCCCTGTCCGCGAACTGGGTGTCATCGACAGGATTGGAGGTGGAGATGGTTTTGCCACGGGTTTGATTTATGGTTTCCTCGATGGGCGTAGCCTTGATGAAACCGTACGCCTTGGTTGGGCGCATGGCGCCTTGTTAACTACCTTCCCCGGTGACACCACCATGGCCAGGCTGAGCGAGGTGGAGGCGTTCGCGAAGGGTGGATCGGCCCGCGTTCAGAGGTAAACGTCCGGTTTCTGGTATTCTAAGCAGGTGGGGTCAGAGTCAAGTGCCAGAGT
>JAAELC010000470.1 GCA_024227135.1 Gammaproteobacteria bacterium | reverse complement strand
TATTTTTGTAAGTAATGGAAATCAAAAGAAAAAGTGCTAATTACTATATATTGTGTTTTAGTGTCGGATGAAGTGAATTCTGATTCGGAATCCATTTCGGGGCGTTACTGAGCCCGCCCTGCACCGGTGACCGGCAGGTAGCGGACTGTCGACTGCTCTCCAAACCTTTATTGATGGCATTTTCAGGGCCATCCATCCCCCCGGTAGCGGGGAAACAGGAGTATTCCATCAAACCCGGGTTGATGGGGTGGGTTCACCGACCGGTTCATTCCAGCGCTCCACCTTTCCTGTCGTTCAGCCTCCGTTCAGGAATGCCTCCTTATTCTTGGGCTCAGGGTGAGTATCGAGGAGGCATCTCATGACAAGACCATTCACGCGTGTCTGCAACGAATCCAGCTTACTGCATCTTCTGTTGGCTGTGGGATTTCTATTCTTGTTGCCGGTAGCCGGCGTAACAGGTGCAACGGCGCCCACTATCAATCTGTTTCCCACCACGGTGCTGGAAGAGATCAAGCATACAGGTGATGTCGCCAAGGAGATGGAAACGGGACTGCAACCTGTCATCCAGCGACTGGATCAACAGCAACAGCTTTATCTCGAAAGCAAGTGTGAAGGGGGCGGGGATGATCCCGGGTGCGAGCATATTGCACGACAGTTGGGGGCCACCTATCTGGAAATGCTGGATATTATGGCGAACCGCTTGCCCGAGATGGAGGATGCCGTCAACGGAACCTCCAACAGTCTGGAAAAGCGACTACGCAACGAACTGGGTAGAAAGAATACGGCCTGGTCGTTGCAGGAACTGATTCTAGGGGGCTCGGTGGCCCGGACGGAAGACCAGCAGCCAGCGTTACGGGGTCGTTCGGGTATGCGACTCAGTACGCGCTTCAGCCAGTATTACAAACTGGTAGCCCGGCCCGGCAGTCGCTCCAAAGCTTCCCTTGCTGTAGTCGCATCCGATATTTACCTGGATATGCAGGAAACTGCCCAGTTGATCGCACGGACCCGTGACGAGATTAACAGGGCCACATTGATGGGGCAGCTCAATCAATCCCTCGGAACTATCACCCCTGAGATGCAGGAGGTGGTGGCTGGGGTCAAGTCGATTCTATTTGGGGAAGACGACGGTGGACTACCCGTGGCCGAAGCCGCGCCGGGTCGTTCGACTGATGAGTTTGAAAGTCCATTGAAACTTTGATGTACCGGAGTAATTGTTATGAAACGAAAAATGCTGGCTGGATTGGCCTGTTCCACGATATTCATCGCTCTTTTGACCGCGTGTAACAGCAATACACCCCGTGAAGTGACCTGTTCTCCACCGTCTGGTCATAATCTGGATCAGGCCATAAGTGCCGTGAAAAGCGATCTGAAGCGGGGGTGCCAAGGGCATTTCGACAGTTATCTCTGGCAATTGCTGGAGATTGCCAGGGGGGATCCTGGTAAATCGAACAAAGCGAAGTTCAGCGAATTCCTGCTCTGGGCCAACAGTGAAGGCTTACTGAGCAAGCGTCAGGCCAGAGAGATTTACAATCGCTATTTCGGGATCAAGTTTGTATCCATGCTCGGCGAGTACAGTGTGTGTTCCGAGGCCTGTCCCCGGCAACCCGAGCTGCTGAGTGAAATGAAAACTGAGCTGGCAGACAAAGAGACGGGACTGTTGAAAGTCAGTGGGGATCGTCCTGCTTATCGGCGGGCTCATCAACTGTACAGTGAAACAGAGCTGGTGCTGGAGGCCACCTGTACCGCCTGTGGTTCGAGTCAGCCATAGCCAATGAGCAGTCGACGCCCCATCGGCTTCGTCCGTGGTTTCTTCATGGGTGTGGCATTGAGCCTTTGCGCTGGTTTCCTGGTGACCTATCTGGTGACTCTGTGGATTGGCACCGGTCTCTTATCAGAACAATGGCTTTCGGTGATGCCTGTCGTTGATTGGGTGCAGCGGAATCTGGGACTTTCAGTGGTACCCTTCGTGATCGTTCTGGGTCTCTATTTTATCGGGCTGAGCCGATTGGAAGTGGCGCTGAATGAAAGGAAGAATCCGGAACGCGTGGCCCAACTGGAAAACCTGATGGACATCTGGATCAGCCTGTTTTTTGGGATCGGGGTGATCTGGACCGCTATCGGCATGCGGGCTGCGCTCTTGTACGCCCTGGGTGATCCTGGGGATATCGATGGATCGGATGCATCGGATATCCTGCGACGTCTTGTGGAGGGAGGCATTCTGACCGCATTGTCCACCACGATTCTCGGAGGTATCGGGGGTTACCTCATGGGTTTGGGAAAAACCTTGCGTGTGGGAGTAAAGCTCAACAGGTATTACGATGCCAGGGAACAGACTCAGGTGCTTCGCGTTGAGACATTGCTCGATGACATCAGGCGCTCGCTAGTAGAGGTGGTGGATAACCACAAGGAGTCTTCAACCAATGGGGAGAAGCGCGCGTGACTCGTTACCTGGGCAGGGTGCACAATTCTCGCCTCCGGAATCCCGTGCAGTCCAGTGGTGATTCTCTCCAAGTCGATGTGATGCGTTTCATGGCGATTCTGGGGTTGTGTCTCACTGCCATTCTGACGGTTGTTCGAAGCCTGCCTCTGAATGAACCGGTGGATTCCATGGCGGTACAGGAGATAGGAACGAAATCAATTGCCGAACCAGTCAGCACGAAAATCCTGTCGGACATTCCTTCTGAAGCGAAAATCCCGACGCCGGCCAGTGTTTCGCGGACGCGTCTTGTCGACGCGGTGGCAGGTCCGATGGAGCAGACTATAGAACAGGGAATGCCAGTTCCTGGCGCAGTGGCAGGCCCGAAGGAGCAGACTATAGAACAGGGAATGCCAACTCCTGGCGCAGTGGCAGGCCCGAAGGAGCAGACTGATAAAGAGGGAGTACCACTTGACGAAACACTGCCAGCATCGAAATCGGGCTATGGATCTGCCGGTACAGTGGATGAGGCACCCGTGGAATCGATTCCGGCTGAAGGGAGCCAATCTACCGATACCCATGACAACAGTCTCAGGTTTGAATCCGTAACGGCCCTTGAACGATTGATGAAGTCCGGGAAGCTGGGCCTGTTCGTCATGAAGGGAAAACAAGCGTGGCGAATGTCATTGGATTCAACCGGTCCCGAGTTCACTCCGGTGAAATTTCCATCCCGGTTCTACGAGATGTCCGAAAGCACGGTTCCAGGGGTATACCAGATGGCTTTTCAGCGGATCGCCTCACGAACCGTTTCGACACCGTCTCAATGGGGCGTTCAATTGCCTGGGAGAACCGAGCAGCAAATAGCGCATTGGTTGAATCGGGGTGGTGGCGGAATGCTGGTCATAGAAGGCAATGGAAATGTGATCAGCGGAAGGGAGCAGCTGCCATGAATCTTTGCTCCCTGTACCGGGTTATCGGATTGTCACTGGTTCTGATCGGTTGCGTTCACAACCCGCAAAAACCACCACCGGAACCTGGGGTGGGATCTGCGCTTCAGTCTTGGGTCGACAATGAATTGTCACCGTATCTTTCCAACGAATTGAGTAGTCACCCCCGATTCAAGGGTGAATCCCTGATGCTGGTTAAACTGATCGGACCAGATATTCAGCCGGAAATTGACGGGTTGACAGAAAGTATTCGCCTGCAGATCCGTGACCAGCTGCTGACCACCCCTGGCATTACTTTACCCTGGCGACCTGGGGTCAGGTTGTCATCCCATCATCGCCGTCTGCGTGCCCTGGATTGCCGAAGCCATCGAGAGGCCGCCTACTATATTGGTATCGAAACCAGACAGCTCCCGTCTGGTCGGTTCAGTATTTCCGTCAAGGCCCTGGACATCGCCGCGCAGGAGTGGGTGAGTGGATTCGGGATACGCTGGCAGGGTCGATTGACCGAAGCTGAACGGCTAGCCATGGACCACTACCTGAATGATGAGGGCCTTCGGGGTCTGAGATCATTGCCTTTCAGCATCGATCAGATGGATCTGGTCGCAGACTATCTGGCCAACAACCTGAGCTGTCTGATTCGCCAGGGATACCCGGAAAAGCCATTGGTGATACACGTGGAGCGACCGGTGCTCGAAAACACGCTTTTGCCTGGTGTGGTGGAGCTCATAGGAAGTCACATGTCCCGTTATCGGGAAGTCACCGTGAGCGATGTCAAAAGCGAGGCTACGCTGTTGTTGCGGGGACAGACCCACGAACTGCAACCGGGGCTCTATCAGGTTTGGATTCAACTCAATCCCCGGGAGAGTGGCAGACACCTCATAGGCCTGGACACCTCTACCTATGTGTCGGCTGACGCACAGGCTCTGGAGACTTCGGGTGTCGTTCGCTCTGTTCGACCCGTGGTTGCCGGGATGTCAATTTCGTCGAGTGGCAGAAACCGGGGTGTGAGTTGTGATCGAGCGTCAATGGCATGCTCCCAGCTGCTGATTACCACCCGCTATGCCGAGCAACTTTTTGTCATTTCCCACCAGCCCCGAACCGGTGTGGTGCGGTTGCTTCCCGGAGGCTGCAGTCCGGAGGCAGAATCCGAGTTACGCCCGATGGCCAGGGAAGACCGATACAGGCTCAGCATTGAACCGGATCAATCCACTTACTATGCGATAGCCGTAAATGGAGAGCGCTCGGGAAAGCTTCTTGGACGTCACCTCGAACTGCTTCCAGATGCATGTTCAAGGGAAGGGAGGGATCCTATGGTCGCTGAGGCACTGGATCAATGGTTGGATCAGTTGGATCGTCTTATCGAGCGCTACAGGAGTCACATCGACTGGATGGCAAAAAGGAGTACTTCCTGATGTCCGGTTGGTTCGGCTTTATTCTAGGGTCCGGTCTGACTGTGGCGTTGTTGATATTCTATCAGCAGTCCGGCTCTTTCCTGGTGGGCACGGGGGGGCTGCCATTACTTTCTGGAATCGCCACTTGTGTCAGGGAGAAAGTTGATCCCGTGGTTGTGCCAGCGGAGCCTGTCGAACTCTCGATTAGTCAGGAGCCGGCTTCGACCGCAGAGCCGCTGACAGCCGCGGCGATGCAGAGTGTACCGGATAGTCTTGAGGAGCAATTGGCCGATCTTCCGAAACCACTGCCAGAACCTGAGCAACAGCCCCGGGAACCGAATGATCCGGAATGGTTCAGTTTCTGGAAGCCATTTCGAAACCGTTACATGGCTCAGGGTTTTGCCTCCCGATTGAGCACTGTCACAAAAGTACCTTTTGCAGTACAGCGGACAGGTATCAGTCGCTACGAAGTGGTATTTGACTATCGGAGTGAGTCGGAACGGCTTCAGTTGATTGAACGAATAGCGGGTGCTACGGGTCTGCTGGTCGGGGAGGGGGGGCAGCCATGATTCCCGCGGGCATGATATGGATTTTGATCCTGGCCGTTTTCTGGGCCCAGCTCGGAGCAGCGGGGGAGAATGATTCGCTGGAGAGCGCCTGGCGAATGTACCTTACACGGCCAGCACGGCTTGCAGACAACCATGACTTCCCTTTTGGTCATTGTTTCAAAGAGTCCGCCATGGTTCACGACCTGCCGGAGTCTCTGCTGCTGGCCGTTGCCCGGGGAGAAAGCAATTTCGATCCCCGGGCCAGGTCCCATGCGAATGCTTATGGTTTGATGCAGATTCTCTGGCCGGGTACGGCCCGGCATCTGGGAATTCATACGCTGACCGCTTTGCAGGATCCCTGCACCAATGTGGATGGAGGTGCGCGCTATCTCAGGGAGCTTCTGAATCGATACCAGGGAAACCTCCACCGGGCACTGGCCGCCTACAACTATGGTCCGGGACGGGTGCCAGTGTCAGCCGGCAGAGTTCCTGATGGTGCTGTCTGGTACAGCGGTTATATACGGCGCCATCTGGCCAGGGTGCTGGAAACAGCAGCAGGCGGATCAAATGAAAAGACCGGGGGGCGGTGGCTACTCATCCGGTTTCAACGGCCCTATCGGGCAGCGGCCTTCATGGCCAGTATCCAGTCTCAGTTGGGTGAAATTCGTCTTGATGGGTTCAATCGTCCCGGAGGCGGTTTTGACGTGTTGATGTTGTACGACACTGCGCAGGAACTGGCAAACGGAAAACGCAAGTTATCCGATATTGGGATTGGGGGTTGGTGAGTCAGCACTCCTTGGAGGGATGGACATGAAAAAGCACGCCTGGTTTGCAATGCTGATTCAATTGGTCACCGGTTCCGGTGAGCTGTTTGCAGGAGATAGAAGTACCTACAGGGATCATGCTCAAGTTCTTGGTGTAGAACCTGTAGTGGAGCGGGTATCGGAAACGGTATCCAAGTCTGTTTGCGATGAAAAGGGTGTGAACGATTTTCCAATAGCCTCGAGTATTGCAGATGATATTCGACAACATATTGCGCGCTTCAAAGGCCGTTGCAGGATGATCGAAACCGTTGCGTACAAGGAACGGATCTCCAGCTACCGTGTCACTTATCGCTACGGGGGCTATACGGCGGTGAAAAATCTCTCCTACCATCCGGGGCATTCTCTGCCGGTCAATGTCAGTTTGCTCCCCCTATACTAAGCGGTGATCTACTCCCTGAAACCTTCAACACGACACTGACGGCACACTCTTAACCGGGAAATCTCTTGCGTGGTGTATTGGTGTATTGCAACAGCCACTGAATCTCAGAAGCACTGACGGGTTTTCCGTAGAACCCCTGGGACTCGATATAGCCATGGTGCTGCAGGAAAGCCACTTGTTCTGCTGTTTCAACACCTTCTGCTGTAATTTGAAGATGAAGGTTTCTGGCCATCGCTATGATCGCCTGTACGATCGCCGGCTCGTTGTCGATTGCTTTGATATCTTTGATAAATGAGCGATCAATTTTCAATCGCGTAATGGGAAGGCGTTTCAGATAACTGAGGGAGGAGTAACCCGTTCCAAAATCGTCGATGGCAATTTTGATACCCATGAGCATCAATCGCCGAAGTACCGAAACTGTCGTGTTGGTATTCGCCATGAATACCTCTTCGGTGATTTCAAGCTCCAGGCACTCTGGAGGCAGGCCGCTTTCCCGCAGTGCCTCTTCCACAACAGTGGGTAACCGTGCGTCTTTCAGCTGGCGGGGGGACAGGTTCACGGCGATCCGCAGTTCCCCATCATATTTCTGATACCAACGAGCCAGATCGATACAGGCAGTGCGGATGACCCACTCTCCCAGGGGTACGATAAAACCATTTCTTTCGGCGAGGGGAATGAACTCCTGTGGTCCAAGCAGACCACGACTGGGATGCTGCCAGCGAATAAGTGCTTCGGTTCCGACGATCAATCCGGTGGAAAGATCTACAAAGGGTTGATAGAGCAAGCGGAATTCATGCTTGACCGAAGCACGCTGAAGATCGTTTTCCAGTGTGAAACGGTTGAAAACCTGCTCATTCATCTCAGGTTTGAACAACACGATCTGGTCTCCACCTTCTGCTTTCGCTCGGTACATGGCCACATCGGCATTTTTCAGCAGATCAGCATTGGTAGTTCCATGTTGGGGAAAAAAGCTCACACCGATACTCAAGGTGACGAAGACTTCCTGACCGGATATCAATACCAGTTCCCGTGCAGAGCTGGCCAGCTTTTCGGCAATGGACAGTGCCTGTTGCTCGTCAGATAACTGTTCGACCAGAACGACGAACTCATCACCCCCGACCCTTGCTACAGTATCCACCGCTCTGATCACCTCCCGAAGCCGATCCGCGATAGCACGCAGCAACTGATCACCGAAGGAGTGCCCCATGCTGTCATTGTATTTTTTGAAGTCATCGAGGTCGGTATACAGAATGGCAATGGTACTGCCACTGCGCTGAGCCCGGGCCATGGCCTGCACCAACCGATCCTGTAACAGCATACGGTTGGGTAGATCTGTGAGTGAGTCGTGGGAGGCTTGATAACGAATCTGTTCGGCAAGTCGGCGTTCATGGGTGACGTCGCTGAAGGTAATGACCATGCCGCGGTCAGATTTCGGTTCATCCAGACAGGCAAAAGAAGCACGCACGATACATTCGCTCCTGTCCCGCCGGGTCAGTACCCAGTATCTGGGTAGTCCTCCTATATCGGCGCGGTGTAATCGATAGCTGAAGCTGGTGCGTTGGCTCTCGTCGACAGCACGAAATACCCGGTCACAGGCCTCGCCTATGGCGTCCTTGGCTTTCCATCCGGTCAAAGATTCCGCAGCCGGATTGAGATAGCGTATCCTGCCATCTTCATTTATCGAAAGAACCGCTTCGGCTAGCATTTTCAAGGTGGAAAGTGCATGGTGGTTCTCCGTTGTGCCGGAGGGGAGGGTGGTCTTGGGACGTCGTCGTTGCCACAGTATCCAGACGCAACTGAGTACCAGGAATGATGCCAGTGGCTGAAACCACTGGGAGGTGATCAGGTACCATAGCGGGGCAAAAACCAATGGCAGGCAAGCGAATGCCGCGGGCGCAATGCGAAGTCCCCTCGTCGTAGACCAACCGATAGAGAATCCCATGGAAAGAACGAGCACTACACTGGTGAACAGTTGTGCAGGTTGGCTGAAAAGACCGCTTGGGTTATTGGTGACAAGCGGGGTATCCAGGTCGGTCATCAGTTCGTAGATCCTGATGTTCCAGCTACTTAACCAGTTGCTGGTTTCCAGGGCCAGAACCACAATTCCGAGCATCGACGCTGCAACGAGTACTCCAACGAGTCGGTTGGGTTTTGCAGATCCGCTGTTCATGGCAGGATCTGAAAGGCTGAGTCTGTCTTCATTTGTCGATCGGTCCCACCCTGGAAGCAGTTTGCCGGGGTGCTGGAGAATGGCGGTGGTAGTGCTGGACAGATCATGGGTACGTTCTGCAAGTTTGCTGAAAGTGAATCATTAGTCAGACAAAAAATGCACGCTACTGTGCGATATAGTTTCGGTCAGATAATCCGCAAATCAGGCCCCTGGTCAAGGTTTTGTGCGCTTTCACAGAGCACCGGTATGAAACCGGGCTCACTACGATACCAATCCAGCCAGCGAGCCAATAACTTCAGAGCAGCACTGATTTCGTAATTGAGCCTCACCATACCCATGCAAGGCCTTGAATACCAACCCTGTAGTGGCCCTTTGATTGGTTGATAGCCAATTTCTGAAACTAGCGCACAGTATCGTACCGACTCAAGTATTTTAATGCTGCCCGATGGGGCACCGACAGAGATGCTGTGGGTCTGTGGAGGAAGTGTCTTTGGCATGAATGCCATAGCCAAGCCTACAGTCAGCTATATACGGCGTCTTCTGCAACAGATTACCCGTGCGGGGTAAGTAGTTACCATGCTAGAAAAGATCTAACTGATCGGCTGTCAGTTGCTGGAAGCTGCTGTTGAGAAAATGCAGTAAACCGTCGGCGGCCGGGGCAAGCTGTCTGGTGAGATAGTGCTGGTAATCGATAGGGCTGTGAGTATTGTCCAGGGGTTCCGGTCCATTTATTGTGATCAGGTAATTGACCCAGCGCCCTGGGGTCGATGATTTTCTGGCAGCTTGTACATGGGGCGGAACGTTTTTTCGATAACTGTCCAGTTTTTTTCGCAGACGCTTCCTGTAAACGAGTTGATGGTCGAGTTCTCCTCGTTTGAGTCGCTCGCTGATATCCTTCACATAGGATTGATAGGGCTTGTCAAAGAAGACCCGCTGGTAGAGCTCCTGCTGAAAAGCACGGGCGAGTGGTGTCCAGTCACTGCGTACACTTTCGAGACCTTTGAAAACCACCTGGAACTTCCCCCCCGGCATTCGGACGGAACCCGCATATCGTTTCTTGCTTCCGGTTTCCGTGCCACGGGTGGTGGGCATGAGAAAACGCAGAAAATGGGTTTCGTATTCGACTTCCAGAAAGGATTCCATGCGAAACTCCCGACGAATACGCTCCGACCACCAGTCGTTTAAAGACTGTGCCAGGTGTTTTCCGGTGGTAGTTGCCTGGTTTTCCGAGTGGTCCGGGCCTAACAATACGAACAGGGAGTCCGTATCGCCGTATATGATCCGATAGCCCTGTTTTTCCAGCCAGTCCCGGCTGCTGGTGATGATCTGATGACCTCTACGGGTGATGCTGCTGGCAAGTGCGGGATTGTAGAATCGGCAGCCGCTGGAGCCGAGCACACCATAAAAACTGTTCATGATGATTTTCGTTGCCTGGGACAGGGATTGATCTCCGGCTTTTTTTGCCAGATCCCGTTTTCTCCACAGCTCTGCGATCAGTTCCGGCAGAATACTTTTCTGACGGGAAAAACAGGCGTCGAGAAACCCTGGTATCGGGTCTGCTCCGGGTTTTGCCATGCCGAGGGGATCGATATGAAATGTCCTGATGATGCTCGGGTACAGACTCTTAAAGTCGAGCACCAGTACGTTTTCATACAGACCCGGCTGTGAATCCATGACATAACCACCGGGGCTGGTCGTGGTGAAACTCTGATTCCCCACATCATGGGCCACAGCCCCCCTGCGATGCAGCCTGGGCAGGTAGAGGTTATCGAAAGCCGCTACCGATCCCCCGGTGCGTCCGAGGGGGATGCCGGTCATCAGGGCTCGCTGAACAGCAAAATTTATCAGATCAGTCTGCTGGAAGATTTCCTCCACCAGACGACAGTCCTGGAGATTATAGTCGGCCAGGGCAGGGCGGTTTTTCTTAAACAGATTTCGAATGGCCTGGACTTTGTCTTCACTCTCGTCGATCAGTTTTCCTTTGCCAAGCAGTTTGTGCGCTACATGTTCCAGGGAAAAATTGTCGAAAGACCAGAAGGCTGAACGTAAACTGTCGATTCCATCCAGCACCACCCTTCCGGGAATGGATGGGACGCTTTTCTGCCCCGGCTGCCGGGGCTGGAGAATGGCAGCGGATTCGTTTCCACGACCGAGCTGAAAGGGTATGCGGTGATATCGACAGCGCTTTTCGATGTGGACGAGGTCAAAATCGACGACGTTCCAGCCCAGAATCAGGTCAGGGTCCAGGTCAGCTATTACGGTGAGCAATCCTCTCAACAGACTGGGTTCGTCTTTGAACCAGCGAATGGGAAGGTCGCTTGGCCAGTCCGATGCCTGACCTTGCATCAGGATTCTCTCCTTACCCTGACCACAAAGAGCGATGGACAGGGTCTCTCCGCAGATGGCATCGGTTTCGATATCCAGGCTGAGGTAGCGCAATCGGGGTTCAAAGGTACCGGGGGATAGCCTTGGGTGAATCATTTCCAGACAGGTAGAACCTTCCAGCAGCTCACCAGTGACGGAAACCGTAGCGGTAACGAATCGTTCCATGAGATATCGGTCGGTGGGTTTGATATCTGATTCGTAGAGTTGAAATCCACCGCCTTTCCTTGCATGTCGGAGTTGCTTCAGATGGCGTTGGTGACGGAAGTAGAGCCCGTCCATCTCTTGAGCCTGGAGGTTGACGAGTTCCAGAGGGACTCTTCTGAAGGAGATACCTGGATAGCTGCCGGGATGCAGTTTGGTCTGTCGTGGGATAAAACAGACCGCCTCCTGGTGGGGGATCCGGGCTCTCAGTGGACCTTGATCGGTGTGTATCCAGAATGACAGTTCAATCCCTTCCGGGGCATCTCGCCAATGTCGGGTAAGAAGGAACCCGAAACGTTGTGCCATCTGTTTTCTATGACCGGTGTCAGTGCCAGTCAGGGAGAGTGACGCATTGTCCGATCCTTCTGGCACCAGAGTAACCTTCTTCGGTGGGGCGATAGCAAAATTTGAGCTGACTGGCACATGACCTACCTGCGAAGGCAGCATTGCTATCCCATGGAGATGGGTAAGAGGCGCCAGAAAACCCGATTACCGCACCTTTGCAGTGCGGAGGGGCATAGACAGCGGAGTGGAGGATCAGCGGTTGGTGATCCTTTCACACCGGATGGCTGTTCCGACGTGCAGGGTTAAGGTTGCTCCGCTGGTGGCGTTGCCACTGCCCGCGCACCGGCCGATTTCAGGGTATTCTTCAGTTCGGACTCCATGACTTCCAGTTGCTGCTGTGCTTCTGCCCGCATTCTCTTTCCTTCATCCGCGATCTGCAGGCTCTCTTCGATTGTGGCAATGAGTGTCTGGTTGGCCTTTTTGACAGAGGCAATATCGAACACACCCCGCTCGATCTGTCGGCGGGTTTCGGCGTTGGCGATTTTCAGGGTTTCAGCATTGGATTCGAGAAGATCGTTGGTCAAATCCGTGGCTGACTTGACGGTCCTGGCCGCTTCGCTCGAGCGAAATACCGTCACGGCCGTTGCCAGCTGTTGTCGCCAGAGGGGTACGGTGTTAGCCATGGTGGAGTTGATTTTGGTAATGAGACCCTTGTCGTTCTCCTGTACCAGACGAATGCTCGGTAGACTCTGCATGGCCACCTGCCGCGTCAGATGCAGGTCGTGTACGCGACGCTCCAGATCATCCCGGCTGGCTCTCAGGTCTCGCAACTCTTGAGCTTTCAGCACTTCGTCGCTCTGATCGGCTGTCTGGGTCAGTGATGGGATGATCTCGGTGTCCAGTTGCCGCAGTTTTTCCTCACCAGCAGTGATGTAATGCTCCAGATTATGAAAGTACTCCAGGGTGGCTTTGTAGAGTCGGTCCAGCGTCGTTATGTCGGTTAGAAGTTTTGTTTTGTGAGTATCGAGTTGATCGGTAATAGTATCGATCTGCCGCCTGACATCTTCATATTGCTGAAGGATTTTGGCTAGGGGTCGGGCGCTGCCGAACAAACGGGCAAAAAAGCCGGGCTTCTTGGATGGATCGAGTTCATCAACATCAAAGCCCCGCAGTGTGGCAACCATGTTATTGAGAATGCCACCCGCTGCACCCAGGTCTTTATTCCGCACATCCTCAAGGATCTGGTCAGAAATGGTGGTCAACTGCTCCTGTGCTTTGCTGCCAAAAAAAATAATCGAGTTGCTGTCGTCGATCTGGATCTGTTCCATCAGAGCCTGGATTTTCATACGTTCCTTTTCCGGGGCATCGGCATAGGGCACCATCGGGCTTTCCAACTCACTCGCGGCGGCAGCGGTATTCAGCATAGTGGTTGCAGATTCAACTTCGGCGGTAGGAATCAATCCAGATGATTGAACGGTATCTTTGGAGGACATTGCAGCTTCCTGTTCTTTTGATGGTTCGCCTCAGACGACACCTTCGTGTTTGAGTTGGGTATCTAAAACTTCAATTTGCACGTCCAGATCCAGTACGTCGTTTTCCAACAGCTTTTTATGTTGCTCGGAAAACACGGTTTCAATGGATACCAGAACATTGCGGAAATTGGACTCCAGCTCTTCCGACTGAGTATGAGTATGGGTTTTTGCGTAGCCGTTTGCGACCTTGTGGGCACCGTCGAGATAGACATTGAGGAACTTACGGGCTCGCCGGAGATCTCGGGGGTCTTCTTCTATCGCATCAACAATCTTCATGGCGGATTCGCTGATACGAATCAGGCGCCCGCGCAGCTCCAGATTCTTCATATCCCGGGCCGCATTACGGATCCCTTCAATTTTTTCTGCCGCTTCCCTCAAGGCATCGACAACCTGCTGAGTGGTGTAGCCAGAGTTGCCGGGAGCACTCGATTTGTCCTTTACCGGGTCAAGACCATAGCTGAGCCAATGGCCTGCCATCGACAGGGCCCCGGTAAACAAAGAAAACACCCAGCCCTCATCAACCAGAAAGCGAGCACACACCAGGGTACCGGCAGCGGTCAAAAGGCCGCCGAAGAGTTTCAGCTTAAAGCGCGGTGCGGTAGCAAAGCGCTTGCGTTCGTAATCCCGTTCCCGGACCAGGCCGTAACGGGTCGAAATCCCCGCAAGTACAAACAGTGCAATCGCCGCCAGTGTTGCCAGTGCTGGCAAGATGGCACCTTTCAGAAGAGAGACGAACAGGGCGGGAATCAGCGGTAACGGCAGTAAGAACAGCAACCAGCCGCCACCAATCCAGTCCCTGATACTGTTGAGTTGTGGTTGCTCCGCCATCACACAGTCCTGGAGTATTCAACCCGGGGGAGGGCGTTATTATCCCCGGTGAAGCTGCTGAAAAACGACTGACAGGTCGTTAGACCCACCGTTCCGAACAGCAACATGAACCCCAGAGATACCCGCAGAAATTTTGAGGCTAAGGTAGGTTCCAGCGATCTGTTGTTGCGGTCTTTGTCTGTCACCGATTGTGTCCTGAAATCAATTATGTCCCAAGTGACTGGATATTCAGCGGGGAGCCATTCTGAGCGCCGCGTCCAGTCGAATGACCTCACCATTAATCATGGGGTTGCTTATGATTTGTTCAACCAGCGATGCAAATTCCTCGGGTTTTCCCATCCTGGATGGAAAAGGCACATTGGCGGCCAGGCTTTCCTGCACGGCTTCGGGTAATCCGGACATCATGGGGGTCATGAAAATCCCCGGTGCGACTCCATTAACGCGGATACCCCTGCCGGCAAATTCCCGGGCGGCCTGCAACATCATACCGGCCACACCGGCTTTGGAAGCCGTGTAGGCCACCTGCCCGATCTGTCCTTCGTAGGCTGCGATCGACGAAGTGGCGACAAAGACGCCTCGCTCGCCTTCCTGGTTGGCCTCCCTGGCTGCCATATCCGCCGCCGCCAGGCGCAGGATATTGAAGGTACCCACCAGATTGACCTGAATCACTTCATTGAACTGCTCCAAGGGCATCGGGCCTTCTTTTCCAACGATTTTTGCACCGCGGACGATGCCGGCGCAATTAACCGCTATCCCGCAAAGACCCAAACGTTCCCGTATCTGAGCAAACCCATTTTCTGCGCTTCTGGCATCAGCCACGTTGCAGTGGATCGCAATTCCCCCCAGTTCAGCTGCCAGAGACTCGGCACGCTCCAGTTGGGTGTCCAGAACAGCGACCCGGGCTCCTGCCTCTGTCAAGGCCCTGGCTACGGCTTCACCCAATCCGGAGGCACCGCCGGTGACCACTGCCACTGAGTTTTGTATGTCCATCAATTTCTATCCGTTGATTTCAACTGCCGGGAGGTGGGATCTCTGCCCACCTTGTCTGCCAAGAGAATACTGCATTTTCCCACGGTGGTCAGGTCTCATCGGTGGAAATCTAACACGAATGCTCGAAACAGGCTCGCTAATTCAGGTTATCAAAAGTGGGCAGTTCCTGCTTCAATGGCAATTTCGAGGGGTCGAGTGTCAGCCTGCATAGGTTGCTTGAGCAGTAGCGACTATAATACTCTGAAATGGTTACTAAACTGTCAATTTACTCTGAAGGTAACTACTCACACCCCAGGAGTACCGTTTTGGAAGGTCGGCCGGCAGCGAGCAGCTGCATTTTCTGATGATTTCACTGGAAGAAGAGAACGTCAGCTATTTTCCCTACGGTCAGCGATAATAGGATTTGTGCCCCTTGGTTAGCCCGAAAATGTCAACTGAATAGAGAACATCTCTTCCGATGAGAAGGTGACTCCAGACGCTTTTTGCTACACGTCGAGTACGCAGTGGTTTTGTTACCGACTCCCCAACACCGCCCTTCCACCGGTGAGGCCATCATGTGAAAATGGGTGCCCGAAACGATGCCTGGCTGCTATTGGAG
>JAAELC010000469.1 GCA_024227135.1 Gammaproteobacteria bacterium | reverse complement strand
GTAACTTGTAACTTGTAACTTGTAACTTGTAACTTGTAACTTGTAACTTGTAACTTGTAACTTGTAACTTGTAACTAATTTACCCATCCGCTCCCAGCGCCACAGCATTGCGTTTTCTCTGCTCCAGGAGCCGGCCTTCTGTTTCCGCATCGGGAGCAGTTGGCCACCCCTGAATATGCTGTTCCACCAAGTCTGCGATAACCTCCATGTGCTGCCCGTCATCATTCAGACAAGGTATGTAGCCATACTCTTCTCCCCCCGCATTCAGGTAAACATCACGGTTTTCCATGGCGATCTCTTCCAGTGTTTCCAGGCAGTCCGCACTGAATCCCGGGCACAGAATATGGACTTTTTTTATTCCCTGCTCACCCAGTGTCTGCAATGTCTGGCTGGTATAGGGTTTGAGCCATTCCCGGGGTCCCAGACGGGACTGGAAACTGAGTATCCACTGATTTTCCTGAAGGCCGAGGGATTCGCTTAACAGACGCCCCGTCTTCTGACATTCGCAATAATAAGGATCACCTGCCAGAAAATAGTCTTTGGGTATCCCATGAAAAGACATCACCAATCGCTCGGGCTGTCCATGTTCGGACCAGTAACTTCGAACGCTGTCCGCCAGCGCCTGTATGTAACCGGCGTGATCATGATAGTGGTTTATAAAACGCAGTTCGGGTAACCAGCGCCAGCCACGTACCTCCTCGGTCACCGCATCGAAGGTGGAGGCAGTGGTAGCAGCGGCATACTGGGGATACAGGGGCACCACCAGGATTTGTCGTGCCCCGGCTTCCCGCAACTGATTCAGACCGGATGCAATGGACGGGTTGCCGTAACGCATACCGAGTGCTACGTTGATCCGTCCTTCCGACCGCTCTTCCAACAGCTCCTGAAGCAACTGCTGCTGCTGCCGGGAGATCACCAGCAAGGGTGATCCCTGTTCAGTCCAGACTTTTGAGTAGGCGGCAGCGGAACGGCGTGGACGGGTATTGAGAATAACCAGGTTAAGAATCAGCCACCACAGCGGCCTGGACATTTCCACTATCCTGGAATCCCAAAGGAACTCTTTGAGATAACGTCTGACATCGGAGGGGGACGGGGAATCGGGTGTACCCAGATTCACCAAGAGGACGCCGACGCGCTCCGGGGTATCGTGCTCGAAACTGGAACTGTTATTTGCTGGCATGCCTGGTCTTCTTGTGTATGTCAGACGAAAGTATCGAATCCGGGTGTTGTTACCACCGGGATCTCCATGGAATTTAGGCCTGGAATCATTGAAGCCGATGATTCAGAGTACATGTATTCATCATCACCGGCAGAGTATATAGTTCCCCCAGGTTGTTTCAACTAATGGCAACTCATCTATGCTGAAAGCACAATGGAGTGAAGAACGCACCGGCATACTCGCGGCGCTGGGGGCATTCCTTATCTGGGGCTTCTCCCCCATTTACTATCGTGCGGCAGGCCTGGCACCGGCTCTGGAAATTGTTGCCCACCGGGCGATCTGGTCTTTGGTGTTCACACTGTTGCTGCTGTGGTGGAGCGGAAAACTGAAGGAACTGACCGGGATGGTCAAGCACCCCCGGGTCCTGGGTACCCTGTTCATCAGCTCGCTGCTGGTTTCATTCAATTGGCTCACTTTTATCTGGGCCGTCAACAATGACAAGGCTCTGGAAGCGAGCATGGGGTATTTTCTGTTTCCAATCGTTATGGTTCTGCTAGGCCGTGTCTTTCTCAAGGAACGGCTCACCGGGTATCAGGTCATCGCTGTTTTCCTGGTAAGCCTGGGAGTACTCAACCTGCTCCTGGGTTACGCCCGCTTTCCCTGGGTTGCCCTGATGCTGGCTGCTTCCATGGGTTTCTACAGTCTGGTGCGTAAAACCGTCGTCGTCAATGCACTGACGGGCCTGACCATCGAATGCCTGCTGCTGGGCCCCTTTGCAGCAGGGTACTTGATGCTGCTGGCCGGGCGAGGCGCGCTGGTATTCGGGTCAACAACCCTGACTTTCGACGTGCTGCTCATCTGCTCCGCATTGATGACTGCCCTACCCCTGATTCTATTCACCCGGGCAACGAGAATACTACGCCTGGGGACCGTGGGGCTCCTGCAATACATCAATCCCACCTGCCAGTTTCTGCTTGCCCTGTTTCTGTTTCACGAACCCTTCTCCCGAACACACCTCCACACCTTCCTCCTGATATGGTCCGGACTGGCACTGTTTACCCTGAATTCCACCTTGCAGGTAAAAAGAAACCGTATCGATTAAAGCTAAAACGCCAAGGGCACCGGACAGCCGGCGGCAGGGGGCAAACAATTTCTTGTAAATAGTACCGGGTGGCGCAATACTTGAGCCTGGAAAGAGAAGATGATCGCGATGGAGTAAGACCAACCCTTGCTTATGGAATATGGCTTTATGGGCGTCAACACTGGTCACCAGAAAGAGGAAGCCCGCCACAGATCCGGAGATTGTATCTCATGACTCCGAAAAACAGGCAACTATGTGTTCTTATGGTGCTCAGCGCCCTGCTTGCACACCACACTCAGGCGCATGGATCCCACGCATCACCCGATGAGGGGAACAAACCGTTGGGATTCGGCTGGGCTTACCAGGGTGATAAGGGACCGGATCACTGGGGGGAGATGTCCCCCTACTACGCCACCTGCGGTACCGGGAAAAACCAGTCGCCAATCGACATTCAGCGAACACTGAATCATCGTCTCCCCAACCTCTCCTTCAGTTACCGAAGCAGCCCGTTGACCATTCTCAATGACGGGCACACCATTCGGGTACATTACGAACCAGGGAGTTACCTCTCCGTGGGATCGAGAAAATACCAGCTGCTGCAGTTTCACTTCCATACTCCCGGCGAACACACCTTCGGGGGACAACGACCCGATATGGTGATGCACCTGGTTCACCAGAACCAACAGGGGGAAGTGGTGGAAGTTGCAGTGCCGATGATTGCCGGCGTGCGTCGCAACGCAATGATGGAACGGCTGTTGCGATATCTGCCCCTTTCACCTGGAGAAAATCACTACTACCGTAACGTGGGTATCAAACCGATATTTCTGCTGCCGTCGGATCGCAGCTACTCCACCTACCGAGGATCGATGACCGAGCCACCCTGCACGGAAAATGTCACCTGGATTCTGTTCAACACTGCGCTGGAGGTGTCAGCACCGGGAATCGAGCGGTTCCGACAGATCATGGGGCAGAGCAATCGTCCGATCCAGGCCACCAACAATCGCCCCGTTTACAGCGATTACAGATAGCGCCGAGAAACGGTTCAGCTCAACAGTAGTTTGTCGTCGTCGAGTTGACTGCCTCGCACGCTCTCAAACAGATGCAGAAGATCTTCCACCCCCAGCCCTTTGCGCTGCTCCGCCGCCACATCCAGTACGATCTTACCTTCATGGAGCATCAGCGTGCGGGTTCCATGGTCCAGAGCCTGACGCATGGAATGGGTTACCATCAGAGTGGTCAGCCCGACGTCACCAACGATCCGGTCGGTAAGATCCATCACATAAGCAGCCGTCTTGGGATCGAGTGCTGCGGTATGTTCATCCAGCAACAGGATCTTCATGGGATTGAGCGTTGCCATCACCAGGCTGACCGCCTGCCGCTGCCCCCCTGAGAGTAATCCCATCCGGTCACCCAGACGGTCATCCAGCCCCAGTCCCAATGCCCCTATCCTGGCTTGAAAGTCTTTCCGACGCCCCGGGTTGACAGCAGACCTGAGTCCCCGTGACCGGCCTCTGGCACTGGCCAGTGCCAGATTCTCCTCGATACTCAGGTTCTCACAGGTACCCGCCATCGGATCCTGAAAGACACGGGCAGCCAATCTGGCACGTCTCGCCGTAGACCAGGTGGTGACGTCCGTTCCATCGATCAAAACACTGCCCGAGTCAACCGGTGTCTCTCCGGCAATGGTATTCAGCAAAGTGGTTTTACCTGCACCATTACTGCCAATCACCGTAATGAACTCCCCCTCCGGAATCGACAATTCCAAACTTCGAAGTGCCCGGGTCTCGATCACCATACCGGCATTGAAGGTCACGCAGATGTCCCGCATTTCAATCATGAGGACGCCCCGGACTTTCGACGGGAAGACAACCAGCGACGACGGGCGTCGGGAAGGGTCATGGCTACGACAACCAGAACAGCAGTAATCAATTTCAGATCCTGTGCCTGCAAACCCAGAAACTCCGCATTCAGGGCCAATGCGACCACCAGTCGATAAAGAATCGATCCCAGAATGCAGGCGATGGTCGCCAGCAGAATGGTTCGGGTCGACAACACCGCTTCCCCGAGAATCACTGCAGCCAGCCCCACCACAATGACGCCGACCCCCATAGTAATGTCCGCACCACCCTGTATCTGGGCAAACAGAGCACCGGCCAGCCCCACCAGGCCATTGGACATGGCGATACCCAGCAACTTCATACGACCGGTTTCGATACCCTGGGACGCTGCCATGCGCTGATTCGACCCGGTCGCGCGCATTCCCAGCCCGGACTCTGAACCCAGATAGAGATTAAGCAACACCAGTACCAGAGTGACCAGGATCAGAAGAAAAATCGGAATAAGCCAGTAATAGGGCAACCCTAATCCCTCAAAGGGCGTAAACACGGTTTCCTCACCCAGCAAAGCCTGATTGGGCTTTCCCATAATTCTCAGGTTGACGGTATGAAGCCCAATCATGGTGAGAATACTGGCCAGCAAATGCAGTATTTTCAATCGCACGTTGAGGAATGCGGTCACCAGCCCGGCACAGGCTCCGGCGAAAACAGCAGCGAGTGTGGCCAGATAAGGGTCTGCACCATTGACGATCAGGGTGGCACTGGTCGCTGCGCCCAGAGGCAGGCTTCCATCCACTGTCAGGTCGGGGAAATTCAGTACTCTGAAACTTAAAAACACCCCAAGGGCGACGAGCCCGAAAAGCAAACCCGTTTCAATCGAACCTAGAAAGGCTATTAAACTCATAATCAGATCAAGGATTGCAACCCAGACTCTCAGACAAGCGCGAATACCCCATCAACCGGTCAGGTGCGATTGGAGCAGCAGCCCCGACACAGCCTGCAGTGTGGAGTATTTCCGGTACCATCACAGGTCATTCGATAACCTTTGCCGCTTTGCTCACCAACGCTTCGGTCAGGCTGACCCCCATTTTTGCAGCGGCTGACGGATTAACGTGAAGTTGAGTCGTCTCCACACCCCGCACCGGAATCGCTCCCGGGCGTTCTCCTCTTAAAATCCGTGCCACCAGAATCCCTGTCTGCCGTCCCACATCGTAGTAGTCGAAACCCACTGCGGCAATCGCTCCGCGGGCCACTGTATCGGTATCTCCGGCGAAAACAGGAATTTTGGCGTCGATCCCCACCTTGGCAACGGACTCGAATGCGGATATGACCGTATTATCCGTGGTCACATAGATGGCATCCACCTTCCCCACGAGCGAGCGGGTTGCCATCAACACATCGCCACTGGTTGGGGCTGCCGCAGTGATAATTTTCAACCCCAGTCCCGGGGCTGTTTCCCGGACCCGTTCCACCAGCACTGCCGCATTGGCTTCGCCGGGGTTGAAGGGGACACCGATGGTACTCACATCAGGTATGACGGATTTGATCAATGCAAGGTGTTTATCCACCGGCAGCATATCCGTGACTCCCGTTACGTTACCACCAGGTCTATCGAGATTTTTTACCAGCCTGGCATCGACCGGGTCGGTGACCGCGGAAAACACCACCGGAATACCGCCCCGTGCCGCAGCTATAACCGACTGTGCAGAAGGTGTTGCAATGGCCACGATCACATCCGGTTCGTCTCCGACGAATTTACGGGCAATCTGACCGGCGATCCCGGTGTCACCCTGGGCACTCTGGAACTCCCATTTCAGATTATCCCCGTCGGTAAACCCTTGTTCAGCCAGTTCATCCTTGACACCTCTGCGCACCGCATCCAATGCGGGATGTTCGACAATGGCCGTGATTTTGACATTGCTCGTTGCGGCCAGAACCCTGGAAGCATCAAGCATCGACGCACAGGACAATACCACCGCCATCATCAGCAGATGGCTGTAACCATAGATGTTCATACACCCTCCCGGAGCCTTAATTCCCGCGGCCCTTACAGCCCGCTGCATTGACAGAGAACCACTATAGATGGCAAAAGACCGGCTATTCTAGTGCAAATGCCGGATTTCGTTCAATCCGGGGCGATGTGGTGCCAGGAGCAAGGTCTGATCAAGCGGGCAATCAGGCAACCTGCAGTTGGTAATCGGGTCTCCTCGAGCCCACCAAGTGAATCCACAGTGGCAGGGATAGTAATCGTAAAACCGCGAGATCAGGATGGTTTTACCCTGGATACTCTGCGGACCAATGGTGACGGGGGTCTCCCAAACCCTTTCTATCCGGTACCCAGACGGTCAAGCATCTCTGCCACGGAGTTCCGCGCAAGCCGATCGGATAAATCCCTTTTGTTGACGAGATGGACAGGAGGTAAAGAATCGTTGGCCCTGCTCACAACGGGTACGAAGTCGTTCGGATAATCCATGATACGCATAATGTCGATAGGAGACAGCGCATCAACATCCTCAAGTGTAATCGGTGTTTCGACGAAGGCCTCTCCCAGCCACAATCTCAAATTGGGTACAGTGACGTTCTGGGCAATATTTCTTTCTGCACTGACATCACCGGGTTGGGCACCAATAATCGAGTTCCACTTCAATAAATAGTTGTCGGCGATCTGTCTGACGTCCGCACCTGCCACAACGGGTAAAACTTTGACGTCAAATTTCTCTGCTTCCTTATGTATGCGCCGCAGCACCCTGCGAACAGAAACCGCTGAGACGATACCGGCAAACGTCTGATTCTCCAGTACGACGATACGTTGAAGATCCCACATCTCCTGACCAACCGCTGCCAGAAGATAGAGTCGCGTTGACCACCACGGATTTGAAAGGTCGATCATAACTGCTGGCGGACGGATCGACTGCTCAGCAAGTGCAACGATGGGCATTGTGGCGCTATCGGTCAAGTACTCATTTGCAGTAAAAAAATCGATGTTTCCCATGATATCCACCAGCTGCCGCTGTACCTCGCTTCGCATACCAACAGAGCTGATAGATACGGCAACCTGCCTTGCCAGACTGTCCGGACTGGAAAAGAAACAGACCAGATGCTGCTCCCGCAATTCCTCTCGTAATGACCTGATCGGTTCGGGAGACACATGATTTCCAATACCGTCGATATAGGGAGCTGGCCAGGAATTTCTATCCTCGAGCAGAAAGGGTAGTATCTGTTTGTTTTCCTGAAGGGCTTTACGGTACTCGTACTCGGTAATAGAGGTGACTCCAGGCGTCGCTCCCGGGATGTCCATCGGTCCGGTTTCAGGAACGTATCCGTACCTCCAGGCGGCAATACTGATTAATGCGTCACACGAAGACACATCTTTCAGGACTTTATTGAGTGGAATCGAACTTTCTGCCACATAGTCTTCCATCGCGATGACTTCGTGACCCAGCTGACGAAGTAACTGGGCTGCTGCCGTCCGAAACTCAATGAGATCCTCATAGGTGGAAGAGATATAGACACGCAATTTGTTCTCCCTGCTCCCGTCAACGGATTTACGGATAAGCGGTTGTTGTATATCAAAACAGCACTGGATTGCTGAATATCTATCCGTCTAATGCCAGCACTCCAGGCAGTCTGGTCTGTCTTTCGCTGCAATCACTCAAATTTTCTGATAGATCTCAATCGTATCCTGGCGCGAGCGACTCGTTCTGTATAGTTGAGCCTGTGCCTGCAGATGCCCATGATACGATCGGGCAATCACCGCTTCTATCTCAGCGGGCCTCAGATCCTGGATATTTTTCTCTACTTCAGTTCTTTTCCGACGCACGGCTGCCAACAATTCTCTGGATTCCCTGACGATTCTGGCTGTTTCTGATTCCAAATGCTCAGATGTTTCTCCCAGGCTATCCCGGTTAATATGCACGAGCAACTCAATCGAGGCGCATTCCGTTTCAACTTTATTGAGCATCAGCTCTTCGTCACCGAGCATTTGCAGCGCTTTGGTGCGTCGCAATGCTCTTTCTATGCTGTCTGATTCCCAGAACTTTCTTAGACTGAGAGCGATACCGGAAATACCAACGGCACCTGACACGACGATCGCAATAACGGATACCAGGGTTTGATCGTTCATCTCAGTTCTCTGGGGCTCTGGAGGAGCATACGAGGGGAAAAACCAGACCCTTTGCCATGGGCGCCACCTTCTCACTCAATTGTAGTTTCAGCCTGAGAAATCTCTGAGTAAGGGCCGCGGAAAAACCAGTCTGGAACAGATTTTCACGCCAGCCCGAAGGGTGAGGCTCAAGGTTGAGCCGAATAACCTGGGCCAATAGACCCACAAGACTGGATAATTCATTTTTTCCGCGGCCCTGAGTTCAGTGGTTTCACGTTACAAGGATCTGCCACTCTGATGAGTCCGGGATGGACTTAATCAGCATTTTTTAACAATCAAAAGCGCACAGGTATTCTACAGCAGGCTTGTCCGGTGACCACCTACCCCCTTTTTGCCCCCCTGTTTCAGGTTTCAAGATACTCATAACCAGTATTCCCCCGGCCGTGGATATTCGGTTACTCTAGCACTATTGAAAGTGAACCTCCTGTGCGGGTCTGGACCCATTGCCCGGGCGCTTGGAAAACATCCGACTAGCTGACAGGTATCTTACATATTGAGATAAGCTGAGTACAAAGTGCCCCCATGTGCCTCTGTGCACTCCCTCCCATACCAGGAATTTCTTTTCAACTATCATTACCGGACAGTCATGACCATGAAACTGCAGTTTCCCGAATCCCTTAAAACCTCGACATTTCTGCAGGAGTACTGGCAGAAAAAGCCCCTGCTGATGCGGGGTGGACTTCAGGATTACCGCTGCCCACTGGAACCCGAGGACCTGGCCGGGCTGGCCTGTGAGGAAGAGATTGAATCCCGTATCGTTCTGGAAAGGGGCGGTTCGATGCCGTGGGAATTACGTCACGGCCCTTTTGATGAAGAGGACTTTGCCGGTCTTCCCGAGAGTCGCTGGACACTGCTGGTTCAGGATGTGGACAAACATGTACCTGAAGTGGCGAAACTGCTGGATGCCTTCGATTTCCTCCCGGACTG
>JAAELC010000468.1 GCA_024227135.1 Gammaproteobacteria bacterium | reverse complement strand
TCCATTTTCACGAAGTGGGCGGGATCGATGCCATCGTGGATATTGTCGGTACCGCCCTCGGGATTGACTACCTGGGGATCGAAAGGGTGGTCAGCGCGCACGTTTCGGTGGGCGGGGGGACAGTGACCTGTTCCCACGGTGAGCTGCCGGTGCCCGCCCCGGCCACCTGCGAGATACTGGAGAACGTCCCGGTTTATGGGGGCGGGGAGACGGAGCTGACGACCCCCACAGGGGCCGCGATCATCAAAACCCTGGCGGTTGAATTCGGGCCTCTGCCCGAGATGAAAATCCAAAAAACCGGGTACGGGTCAGGCAAACGGGAGACGGCCGGCCGGCCGAATCTGTTACGGATTCTGCTGGGTGAAACCGGCGGGCAGGGTGATGAGTTCGAGCGCGACCACGTCACTGTGATTGAGGCCAATATTGACGATATGAACCCCGAGGTTGGCGGTTATGTCATGGATAAACTGCTGAACGACGGTGCCCTGGATGTGATTTTTTTACCCGTTTTCATGAAGAAAAATAGGCCTGGAACGCTGCTCAAGGTTCTATGCAAAGATGACATAAAAGAACAAATAATCAATATGATACTGACAGAAACCTCATCTATAGGATTACGTTATTATGCAGTGGAACGCTGCCTGCTGGCACGCGAAGTGGTCTGCATTGACACCGCCTGGGGTGAGATGGCGATTAAAAAAGTCCGGCGGCCGGGCGGGAAGACGGAGTTGATTCCCGAATATGAGGACTGCCGCCGGGTCGCCGAGGAAAAAGGGATTCCCATTCGGGAAGTATACGATACCTTGACAAAAAACACAGCAGCCGATAGACACGACCCATGAGTTCCTGGGACAAAACGGTTGTGTGGCTGGCAACCGGCTTCTACACAGGCAATATTCCCTGGGCTCCCGGCACCTTCGGTACACTCCCGGGGCTGTTACTGTGTTTTTTTCTGGCCCGACTACCACTTTCGGCGTCCATATTAGTGGTCTTATCGCTGATCGCGCTGGCGATCTGGATTGCCGGAGAGGCTGAGAAGCTACTAGGTCAAAAGGATCCCGGCTGCATTGTCATCGATGAAATTGCAGGTATGGCGGTTACCCTGCTGGGACTGCCCTTTACCCTGCAGACCGTCCTGGCCGGGTTTGTGCTGTTCAGGCTCTTTGATATCCTGAAGCCGCCGCCGATCCGGATAGTTGATAAGAAAGTGCATGGCGGCGTCGGGATCGTACTGGATGACCTGATCGCGGGGGTATTTGCCAACCTGGTACTTCGGATCGGTATACTGTTGGTGAGTTAAGTAGGGGTGCCTGGTTTCGTGTCTTAAGTTTCAGGTGCTGGGGCTAAAAGGTAAAAGGCCTGGCACTTAAACAATAATTAGAGTTATTTAGAAAGGTTAGCTATACTTTGAACAAGGCAGAAGACAGTGCGGCTTCCAATGAAGAGGAAGTGCCCAAGAAAAAAAGCGCGTTAAGAGAGAATATTGAAGTTTTCATCGTGGCGGCCCTGCTGGCCCTGTTTATCCGGACGTTTATCGTGCAGGCTTTCAAGATACCGTCCGGGTCCATGAAGGAAACGCTGCAGATTGGCGATCACATCCTGGTAAACAAGTTCATTT
>JAAELC010000467.1 GCA_024227135.1 Gammaproteobacteria bacterium | reverse complement strand
GCTGCTCAAGCTGCAGGGTAAGAGTGAATCAACGATTTCAGCCTATTCCCGAGCTGTCCGCGTCGGTAGTCATTTCGATTGCTGCCCGGACAAGCTGACCAGGGAACAGCTGGAAGACTATTTCCTCCAGTTGGTAGAAAGCCATTCCTGGAGCGCGGTCAAGCTGGATAGATTGGGCCTGCAATTCTTCTGGAAACATGTGCTGGAGCTCGAATGGCAATGGCTGGACATTGTCAAACCGCCTCAGGTCAAATCCATTCCTGATATCCTGACCCCGGCAGAGATTGAGCGTATCCTCGGCGCGACTAAAAAACTCTGTTATCGTGTTTTCCTGCTGACAACCTATTCCATGGGTTTCGTCTTGAAGAAGCGCTTTCGCTTCAGGTAGGTGATATTGACGGAGAACGCAGGTAAGCGAGGAACGAGACTCCGAACTCATTCATATTCGTCACGGCAAGGGCCATAAAGACCGACTAGTGCCGCTACCGGTCGAACCCTGCACGCTTTGCGGGTCTACTGGTGTGAGCATCACTACCCGACAATGATTTTTCTCAATCGCAAGGGTTCAGTGAGGACCATGCAGAAGGCCACCACCCATATGAATAAAGGCGGCATTCAAAGTGCGATGCAGAAGGTCGTTGCCGCCTGTAACATAACAAAAAAGTCTCCCTTCATTCCCTTCGTCCCCCTTTCGCCACCCACTTGCTTAAACGCGGCTTAAGTCTTCGCCATATTCAGGCCCTGCTCGGTCATTCAAGTCCGACCACCACCGCGCGGTATACGCACCTCACTACTTTTGCAGAGAAAGACAGCCGCCGGGCGATTAATGACTTGGT
>JAAELC010000466.1 GCA_024227135.1 Gammaproteobacteria bacterium | reverse complement strand
GCGAACTCGTAGCCCTGGATGATAAAATCGATTTATCATTCTGGACTCAATGTTTTCGCGCGGTTACCACTCTCTGATCCATTAAATATTTCTATTTGCAAGAGCTATGAGAGGGAGGTATTGACGACGTCTTCCAGAACAGATCGCCCATGGGGCGTGAGTAGATACTTCAATACTATGTATTGTGCTGGTACAGGTTTTATGCTTCCACTCCAGAATTTTTTTCGTAACCTTCTGTATACCGGCAAGCGAGTGTTGACTGGTGGAAGAGAAAGTTGTTTCCGGGCGGCCGGATTGTGCACTGATCCCAGGTCCGTCGTTTGCTCGCATAGAGCGACGCTCTTCATCTTACTGTTATGGATCATTCAGGTTTCACCTCTACAGGCGACCGAGCGCAGTATTGCAGTTTTAGATATGTCCGGTGATGGGATGATGAATCCAGACGTGTTTTCCCTGGATTCTGCACTTGATGTGGCGGGTGTTCCCTATTTGATAACCGATGCAATCGATGAGGCATTCAAGCATTCGATTGTTATTATTGCATCGCGCCTGGACAGTGCTCAGCTCCAGACTACCACTATTGGGCTGTTAGATCAGTATGTCGCTGGAGGCGGTGTTTTAATGGCAACACGTGTAACTGATCCGAGGCTGTTCGGTCTATTTGGCATAGCGGACGCAGAAACCATCAGAAAACACCATGGATTAACCTGGAACTTGAGCGTGACTCCTCTGTTGTTCGATTGGTTCGAGGACCCGATGGAGCAAACCATAAGTCTTGCTGACGAGAGTTCATCGGATCGATTGAATACCGTAATCTATGAGAAGGGTACGGCAGACGTTCTGGGCAGGTACGACGACGGCACTGTCGCCTTTACCAGAAACAGTGTTGGTTCGGGAATTGCGTATGCGGTGGGTTTTGCTTTCAAGGATACCCTGATCCGGAATCAGTTGAACAGCGATTATTCGGCTCAAAGAACCTGGAGTAACGGGTTTGAACCCACTTCCGATACTATCGCGCTGTTGATAAGGCAACTGTATGTCGAGGCTGTTCCGTTTGGGGTCTGGAAGTACAGCAGCCCGAAAGCAAGCCTGTCGACACTCATGATTACCCATGACCTGGATTCACAGTCTGGGATGGATTGGATCCAGGAATTTGCCGATTATGAGCAGCGTAATCAAATATCCGGGACTTACTTCATTACAACCCACTATATTGTCGATGTGCTGAGTGAAGACTTTTACACGGCCAGTATCCCGCAGCTGTCTGGACTACAGAATTTACTTCATGAAGTGGGCAGTCACAGCGTAGGGCATTTTCCGGATTGGGGTAATGATACCGTATTCCCCCCTGGGTCAGCCGGAAACAGCCGTGCCAGCTATACACCGGTATATAACGGCATCGAGACCGAAGGAGGAACCGTCTATGGTGAACTGGAGGTGTCAAAAAAACTTCTTGTTGACGATGTCGGTGCCCGGGTGCGCTCTTTTCGATCCGGGTATCTTGCGTGGAATGACCGTCAGGTCGATATCATGGAAGCGTTAGGGTATGAATATGACTCTTCCCGCAGTGCAAATAACGTACTCACAAATTTTCCATACTTTTTGCGCCATGATAACTCCTTCCATGGAGCGACGAGTCGTTTGTTGGAAATTCCGATGACTATTTCGGATAGGGAGTTTTACTCTGACACCATTGAGAACAGGGTCTCGAACTGGCTGGAGGTGATTGGTAAGAATGGCCTTAATCATGCGCCGACGGTTCTGCTGATTCATCCAAACAGTGCCGAAAAACTCAGTGCCGAGGAAAAGCTCATAGAGCAGTTGGATGAGGGTTACCACATTACGACACTGGCTGAGTTCGGCGACTATTGGCGGGCACGCCGTGCCCTCTCATTTCAGACTCAAGAAGACAATGGCAGTTTAACCATCACTCTGACTGATAGTGAGGAAGCCTTTGATCCCTCACTTGCCTTGATCGTGGAATCGGCTGCTGAACTGGGCTCCTTGCGGGTGGAAGACAGGGAGGGCAGAGAGTATCAGTATCTCAGCAGCAATCTGTCCCAGGGCAGGAGACTGCTGTACGCACTGCAACCCAGATTGATCGATGCAGCCAGTATTGCCATGGAAGTGGATACCGCCCTGCTCAGATTACCCATGCAACTCGTGCAAACACCGAATCCGGTCGATGCCTATATCCAGGTTCCGGAGGGCAGTGGTGATCAACCCGATCCTACGGCAGAAGGGGGCAGAGCAACATTTTCATTGGATGTATCCGAGTCCGGAGTCTTTGTGCTATGGGGATTGTTTTACACTACCAATGAAAACAACGACTCCCTGTACCTGAAATTCGATGACAGCCCCCCTATGATTTGGGATCTGCCCCATGAGACAGGCTGGCACTGGGTTCGGCTGGAGAAGCGTTTCGAACGGGGTGCGTGGGTTCAACCGTTGTCTGAAGGTACCCACACTGTCACAATTGACCACCTGGAAGACGGTGTAAGGTTGGGTGGGATGATTCTAAACGGCGACTTTGGCAGTATACCCGTACCACCTGTCAATCCGAAAGAGGCGGCTGCCATCATCAATATGTTGTTTAACGTATTGATGGATTGATGTGGTTTTCTTTAAGCACACAATATGTGATTAAAGAAAACCACGCCTTCCGCAGTGCCTGCCGGGCGTTGCGCCGTTTGGCTTTGCCGGTTTTTTCGTGTGGGCCACCCTTACGCAGCAAGGGGTGATTGTGCTGAAGGTTTCTCGGCTTCTGGTGTTTTCGTTTCATTGCTGTCTCCCTCATTAAAAAAGAGTGGGCCTCGGCCCGGCCCACTCAACCTTTGACACAGAGCACCTGCTTCAGTGTGTGTACCACATCGACAAGATCGGTCTGGTTCTCCATAACCAGGTCGATATCCTTGTAGGCGCCGGGAATTTCATCGACGACACCTTTATCCTTGCGGCATTCCACACCCTGGGTCTGAGACTCCAGGTCAGCCTGGTTGAACTGCTTTTTTGCCTTGGTGCGGGACATCTGCCGACCGGCACCGTGGGAACAGGAACAGAAGGAATCGGTATTTCCCTTTCCTCGCACGATGTAGGACCTGGCCCCCATGGATCCCGGTATGATTCCCAGTTCCCCGTCACCGGCCCGGATGGCTCCCTTTCGGGTGATGTAGACATCCGCACCGAAGTGATGCTCCTTCGACACGTAATTGTGGTGGCAATTGATCGCCTCTTTGGTGATGGTAAAGGGCGGCAGGTCTCTAGTCAGGGTCTGTAGAATCTGCCTCATCATTTCCCGCCGGTTGATCATGGCATATTCCTGGGCCCATCCCACCGCCTCCACATAGTCATCGAAATGCTTGGCACCTTCGATGAAGTAGGCCAGGTCCCTGTCTGGCAACCGGCCAAGCTGGTCGCCCATGTCCTTGCGGGCGAGATTGATGAAATAGCGGCCGAATACATTACCGATTCCTCGGGATCCGGAGTGCAGCATCACCCATAGGTCATCGTTCTCATCGAAACATAGTTCGATGAAGTGATTGCCGCCGCCCAGGGTCGCCAGCTGGCGCACCCAGATATCGTAGGGGCGTTGACGCTGCATCTTACGGATAGCGGGGTGTTTTTCCAGGACAGTGTCCAGCGTCTTTGCCAGCGGTACGATGGTCGAACGTTTCACCGGATCCCGGTCATGCATAGCAAACCCTACCGGAATCGCCTGCTCTATACGGTTGCGCAATTGACGCAGGCTTTCGGGTAGATCCGATGCTTTCAGGGAGATGCGGATGGCGTTCATGCCGCAACCGATATCCACACCGACCGCTGCCGGCACGATGGCTCCTTTGGTCGGAATCACCGAGCCAACGGTAGCTCCGATTCCCGCATGCACATCGGGCATGGCTGCCACGTGATGATGAACGAAGGGCATCTGAGACACGTTCGACAGCTGATCCAGCACTGCGGACTGGGTGTCCAGGGTCCAGATATGCACCGGGACTTTTCCTTTGTTAAGCGTTTGTTGAATAGGCATGATAGTTCTCCTCAGCGGTACAACTGTTCAGTCTCCTTTATGATGACTGGATATGCCCGGCCGGTAAGGCCGGGCGCTTGATATCACACATTGATCTTCACGGTATCCTTGAGAACACCATCCAGACCACCGAATACGGTCAGTCGATCCACCTTGTCTGTCACCTTTTCAAGGGTTTCCAGCTCCTTCAGGCGCAGCAGGATCGGGTTTTCGCTCATCAGTTTCGCCGTGTTGAGCAGCGAGCGGGTGGCCGCCGTCTCCTCGCGGCGCTTAATGACGTTTGCCTGAGCCGCCTTCTCGGCCTGTACCACCTGGTTCAGGATTTCCTTCATTTCACCAGGCAGAATAATGTCCTTCAGACCGACACTCCGCAGCTGGAATCCGTTCTCCGACGCGCTGTCGACAACCTTGTCGAGCACTTCCCGGTCAACCCGCTCCTTGTCTTCCAGCAGCTTGTCCAGATCCCGGGTACCCACAGTCTGACGCAATGCAAACTGCAACTCACGGTAGATCCAGTCCAGGGGCTGCTGCAGCCGGGTACGGGCCTTGATCGGGTCCACTACCTGGTACTGGGCACCAAGGTTCAGACGCAGCGATACCTTGTCCCGGGACAGGATCTCTTGTCCCTGAACCTCCATCGCCTGGATACGGGTATCCATCTGCTCCACGCTGACGTGGCGCTTTACCGCCCAGAAAGCGTGAAAACCCGGTTTCAGAGTCTTAATGCACTCACCGTCCACCACCAGCAGTCCGACGTAGTGTTCCATCACCTCGACACTCTGGATATAAGCCTGCAGTACCCGGGCAACGGTACCGCCACGGGTACGGAAAACCGTATCCGCGAGATCAGCGGGCAGCTCCAGTTCGCTGCGGAGATCGACCCGATCCACACGCAGTTCATAGGGAACTTTCCAGTATGCCTTGCGCTCTCCCGGTGCCACGATATCCACGAACTTGTTATCCCGGAAGATCAGGCCGACCTGGTAATCTGTCATCGCAACTGTTTCCAGGTGGGGTTCCATAAGATTCCCGACACTCTTCATCAGCAGTTCCACATTCCTGTTGGCGCAGATCGCCTGACCCAGGTCGTGCAGTTCTACCTGTACACGGCCGAGGGGATCGAAATGACGATACACACCCGGTTCCAGCACTTTGGACAGCTGACGGTCGTAAAACAGAAAGCCGCGCTCGTGCTGGGCCACAACGATGCGCTTGTAACCAAACATTTTTTTCTCCTTATGTAACTGTTCAGCCCCATGGGGCGTGAGTAGGTACCTGCTTATTCAGCGGGTTGTCATTGCATTACAAAAAATACCCGAACCTGTGTCTTGTAAAGGCGCAGCCCCACACTCCCAGCGCGGGCATGACCGGATCAACAGGGCGGGCGAAAGCACGGTCGCCACTATCTCAACGGCACTCCCTTGCCGCGGGAACGGGTGATGGTGCAGACGCTGGCTCCGAAATATCCTTGACATGCACGGGCCCTGCGAGTGCTGCAAGTTCATGGTATTGCTACCCAGTCACTTGCCGGGGCGTTGCCCGGGTATATCAAAGCGGATTCGAACCGCCAGGCTGTTAAGCCCTACCATAGTTGGATAGGGGGAGTTGAACCCCCGACAAATCGATTTACACTCGATCGCTCTACCCACTGAGCTATATCCACCGGTGTCTTCAGGAACGACCGATGCGGTACACAGATTTGCAAAGCAGTCTGCGCCGGCGGGTCTTTCAGAGACCCTGCCGCTGTCAAAGGCCAGTCCGTTGAGGACTCGATACCCCCGCCGGGAGTCGAACCCGGACGGGGGAGAACAGGTCTATCTTCTGGAATAATCGCATCTCTGTTTATGTCGGCAGACGATAAACGCACCCAGCTTCAATTTGATCCACTCCCCTGGGGGAGCAGATCGGTGCCTCGGGAATCGGTCCGGCCTTTCCCCTGACACTGCGCTGCTGTGCTTGCCTGTTTAGCTCGAACAACAGCACTACCTCTTGTCTCTGGCGTCACTCCTTTGTTCCCGCCATCCCCGGCCCTTAACCGACGACGAAAAGACGAGGCTTGCCTGGTTTATGCCCCAGGCGGCAGCTATTCGACCCGTACACTGTGAGTACAGGCCGCAAATGTACATCCGAGTTGTCAAAAAGTGGACCGATAACCGGTCTGCTCCCCGGCGGACGAAAAAAAAACCCCCGGGGTGTTAACCAACCGGGGGTTTTTGTTCTCCGGAAGGTGTCGCTCTTTCAAGACACCTTTCCGCAACAATGTGGTAAAGGTGTCAGGTCATACCAAGTTGTTCTCTGTCCGGTAAGCCAGATCCGTTCGTATCAAATGGTTTGTGCAAACTCATGGGACAGACACGCACCCATATTGACTCTGAATACAGAGCCGGGGATGTGATGATGTTGTCGTTGTGAATCGAAGGCACAGTCAATTTCTCTAATCCGTTGATGAAGAAGGGGCTCTTCTTCAATGTGGGAGAGAAGTATAATAGGCAAATCTAAAAATGCAATAGGTTTTTTTGCAAATGACAAAAAAAATTTCATCTACTGGCCGAACCAAAGACCCTGTGGCAATCAAGATCGGCAAACGCATCGCTCAGGCTCGAAAGATGGCCGGCTTCAAAACCGCGAAGGCGTTAAGGCAGAAACTCCCCGAGTGGCCGGAGAATAGACTCCCCTGGTACGAGGCTGGTTACTCCATGCCCCATCCCGCTGATATTGAGATTATTGCCAGGATTACCGACACCTCTGCCTGCTGGATCATGTTTGGTTTGGGACCCATCGGATCGGGCGAACGGGATCTCCAGGCAGTCCGCCATCAAAATCTGGTGTTTCTGTTCAGGGAAGCGAGCGATACGTCGGCAGAAAATCAGACGGCATTCCTGTCCATGCTCCGGCTCGAAGCGGAAAAGCTCGCCGAATACATTAACAACCCCTTCAAGCATATCGGTGAACGCCTGGCCAGAATGATCGAGAAAGCCGGAGTAAGACCCCGTAAATGGCTGGACGAACAACACGTGGAGTCGGACGGGCTCTGTGGGTCCTTTCCAGATGACCTGAGGGAATTGATGACTCTCTATTCGGAGATGGATGGCAAGGGGAGGGCGATGTTCATCGCGATGGGGCGAACGATCTCGGAGCATCGTTGAGACGAGAAGACCCACGAGCGATCACTCCGAAGAAAGATATGCATGGTGGATTCCTACCCGGCTTTAACCCAGCCTCACAACCGGCAGGCCCTCCACATTGTATGACCAGCGGGCAGATGCTCCCCCATCCTGGCTACTGCTCGAGAAAAGACGAAAGGTCCCGCAACAGGCATTCAACCACCACCGTGAAACCACCGGCCTTTTGCGCAATCTCCGGATTGGAGAGCACAGGGCGGTCTCCTGTGCTCTCCAAGTCGATACTTTCACCTTCCAGGAATTTACGAAGGGTATCGCTTTTCGTTGCAAAGTTGACGTTCTGTAGAACCAGCCGGCTTTTGGCGGGTTCTGCAGCATAAACGGTACTCACGACGACGCCTATCACGGCGCCCTGCCTGTCGAGAACCGGGCCTCCGCTGTAACCCGACTGGATCGGTGCGGACATCTGGAACTGATTGACGTTATCGTTGTATCCGGTGAGCGCATTGAGACTGCCGACCGACACGTTCAGGTAGTGGGTCTGCATGGGAAAACCGGCAATGATAACGTCCTCACCAAGACGCAGCGGTTGCCTCAGGCGAAACTCGGCCGATAAACCGCTGAGCGGCTCAGATGCCTGAATGAGCGCCAGGTCATTGCGCTTGTCCTGATTCAGGAGATCAGCGTCAAACACTTTCTGACCCCGGCGAATTAGAATCTCATCGCATTTGCCGACCACGTGGTAGGCAGTTACCACGTGCCCCCGACGATCTACAAGAATGCCGCTACCCGCGCCGACAGGAATAGAGGTCTCTTTTAGACGCACATAGAGTTTTCTGGTCAAAAGGCCGTTAGGTTCCAATCCTTCCGCTGTCTGATAGGCTTTGACGGCCGATGCCGTCTTTCTGCCTGCATAGCCATCAATCGGTCCGGGTTTGTAACCCAATGCCGTCAGGCGCAGCTGAATCTCTTTGACCACAGACCTGGTCAGATTCGCTGTACTGCCTCCCCCACCCGCAAAGGTTTTCTGTTCGCTTGCCTGGAAATTCGCCGCTAACCTTTCGGCTTCGGTGATTTGGGCTTCCGTCATTTTGATGGGGAGGGTGCTTCTGTTTTTAGCCGCTATTTCATCACCCTCTCCCATTGCCAGGGTGTACCACTTGTAGGACTCGACGTAATTCCTCGGGACGCCTTTGCCACGGGAGTACAAAACCCCAAGGGCTACCTGTGACCTGACGATGCCCTGATTCGCCCCACGCTTGTGCCATTTCGCGGCCTTCTCGTAACTCTTCGATACCCCTTTACCCATCGTGTACAGCAGACCCACCATGTACTGTGCTTCCCCGACGCCTTGTTCTGCGGCCTTGCGATAAAGTTTGAAGGCCATTGCATAGTCCTTTCGGAGAATGCCCCTGCCCGAGTAGTACAGGCCACCCAGGAAGGCTTGGGCGGGTGGATAGTTCTGGCGCACGCTCTTCTGCAGCCAGGAGATAGCTTTGTTGCGGTTTTTCTCAACACCCACACCAGTAAAACAGGCCATGGCCAGCACGTACTGAGCCCGGCGATCACCGAGCCCGGCCAGACGTGTGATTTCTCCCACGCCAGTTGCCAGGTCGCCTTGGTCTATCGCCGCAAGGGCATCTTCAAGACCCGCCAGCGACAGTCTGGGCATCGACAGGATCAAGGCGCCGGCCACCAGCATGGCCGCAGTGCCGGCCATCCTCCAGAATCTCATTGCCATTACCGGTCCTTTTTTCTGGTTCTGCAGCCGCCAAACTGCCGCGGGTGCTCTGAACGGGCTCAGAGGCTCTTACGATAGAAATTATAGTTGTAACTACTCATCCCGCACAGGCAATCTGTTGCGGAAGACGCCGTCAATACCTCCCTCTCATAGCTCTTGCAAATAGAAATATTTAATGGATCAGAGAGTGGTAACCGCGCGAAAACATTGAGTCCAGAATGATAAATCG
>JAAELC010000465.1 GCA_024227135.1 Gammaproteobacteria bacterium | reverse complement strand
CACTTGCCACTTGCCACTTGCCACTTGCCACTTGCCACTTGCCACTTGCCACTTGCCACTTGCCACTTGCCACTTGCCACTTGCCACTTGCCACTTGCCACTTGCCACTTGCCACTTGAAACTTGCCACTTGAAACTTGCCACTTGAAACTTGCCACTTGAAACTTGAAACTTGAAACTTGAAACTTGAAACTTGAAACTCAAAAACTAAGTTTCATCCAGATCCCTTCCGCTTCCGAGTAACGGAGCGATAAGATTGGCCAGACGGGATTCCAATGTGGCATCTACTTGAGATACCTCGGTGGATATACGGCAACCCCCGCGGTCCAGTACTGGATCCTCCACGATTCGCCAGCCCAGTTCGCTGTCGCCAAGATCATAGATCTGCCGCACCAATGCGGCATCTTCGGGGTGGAGTATCACGCTGATATTGCGGGATGAAACAGGGAGAATCGATAAAGCCTCTCTCACCACACCGATGATTTGTCCAGGATCAGTCCGTATCTCCCTTCTCACCAACTGGCGTACCATGTTGATCACCAGTTCGATAAGTTCTGCTTCCACCTGATCATCGAGTTGTTGTAAAGGAGCATCAAGGGTGCTTAGTACTGCATCGAACTGCTGGACCTGTTCACCCAGTCTGGCCCGTCCCTCTTCCAGAGCCTCCCTGTGCCCGGCTTCAAACCCTGCCGTTTTTCCTTTTTCGAAACCCTCCTCATATGCCTGCTGCTGCAACTGCTCGATCTGATCGGCTGTGGGCAACTGTTCAGGGGGTTCGATGTCCTCTACTACTTGCTGATTCTCATGAATATCCTGGGTTTGCTGAATATCCTGAAGCTCAACATTCTCCACAGTGACGCCCATGTCCGGTGGACGCCAGGCACGCACCTGGTCTGTATGGCTGCTGCTGAGAACCCTAGACGTAGGCTTCGCCACCCGCACCTCCCAGCTGAATCTCACCGGCATCGGCCAGACGTCTGGCCACGGTCAGAATCTCTTTTTGTGCGGCCTCCACATCACTGAGCCGCACCGGGGCTCCTGCTTCCAGGTCATCCCTAAGCATTTCGGCCGCCCGCTTGGACATATTTTTGAAGACCTTCTCCTTCAGCGCATCCTCAGAGCCTCGTAACGCCAGCAGCAGTTGATCGGATGCCACCTCGCGGAGCAATGTCTGTATTCCCCGGTCATCGACTTCGACCAGGTTGTCAAAAACGAACATATTGTCCTGGATCTCCTGAGCCAGGTTCTGATCGGTTGAACTGACAAATTCCATGACGTTGCTTTCGATAGTGCCCTCCACCAGGTTGAGAATACCGGCTGCAGTCTTCACCCCCCCCAATGAAGAGGATTTAACATTCGTAGGACCAACGAACTGTCTTTCGAGAATCAGATCCAGCTCCTGCAGCGCCGCCGGTTGTATTCCATCCAGGGTGGCGATCCGCATGACGATATCCGGGCGTACCCGTTCAGAAAACTCGGAAAGTACTTCAGCAGCCTGTTCCGGTTCCAGAAACGAAAGTACGATAGCGATAATCTGGGGATGTTCGAGTCTTATCATCTCCGCGATCGAGCGTGAGTCCATCCATTTCAGCTGCTCCAGACCCTTGCTGTTTTTCCCCAGCAGGATGCGATCGATGACACCACCGGCTTTCTCGCTTCCCAGTGCCTGAGTCAACACGTTACGGATATATTCATCCGAGTCGACGCCCAGTGAGGTCTGCCCACGCACTGTCTCAAGAAATGAACGCATCACCATTTCCATCTGATCAGTGGTGACATTGGTCATCGAAGCCATGGCCATTCCCAGGTCCTGAACCTCTTTCGGTCCCATGTGGGAAAGAATGTTCGCCGCATCCTTTTCCCCGAGCGCGAGCAGCAGGATGGCAGCCCGTTCCGCACCGCCCATCTCTTCGGCACTGGTTGCAACTTCTGCATTATCCGGCATCTTCAGCCACCCATCGTTTGACTACTTGCGCTACGCGCTTGGAATCTTCCTGTACCATTTCTTTGGCCGCTTCGAGCATATCCTGGTATTGCTCCGGCCCCGTTAACTGCAGACTCTCTTCACCGCCTTCAAGTGCCGCGACACCGCCTTCCGCACCCTCCATCAACGCCGCCTGCAGTTCCTCGTCATCCAGGTCAGTGCCTTCTCCCTCTGCACTTTCATCCTCATCTTCGTTCTCACCCGGCTTGGCCGTCAATCTCATCATCGTCGGTTTCAGTACAAACAGAATGAGCATCACTACCAGCAGAAGCCCGCCCAGCTGCTTGACCAGATCCAGAAACCAGGGCTGTTCCCAGACTGCTGGACTGGGTAATGGTTCCATTTCCGTCGGTGCCATAAACGCAGCATTAATGACCCGTACACTATCCCCTCTTG
>JAAELC010000464.1 GCA_024227135.1 Gammaproteobacteria bacterium | reverse complement strand
GGGCCTCTCTCCAGCCGCCGGATGTAGACACTGGTAATAGAGATGAGAATCCCAGCATGAAGAGGCGACTTGACAGCGATCCTATAGAAGCCTGTGAGGGTGCTGTGTCTGCCTTGCTGGTCGGTTCAGGGTCCTTTTGTTGTTGGCGTCCCTTACACACGGTGTGCGAATGGTTCTGAATGCCACATCGGGAGCACCTTATTCCCCAGTTTGGGCAGTGGGTTTTCCGTGGGCGTCCTGTTCCTCAGCCGTGGTCTTTGCTGCCGCAGCCATTGCAGCCATCAGAGTTATGTTGCCTCCTATCCTGACTTGCCCTATGATCGCTCCTTTGGTGTTGACGTTGTGCCTCCCTATATTGCGACCGGTTTGCCGCGACAGAGGAGGAGTTGAGACTTTTCCTGGCCTGCTGACTTTGTTCTAGGGCGGTGATATGGTCATATTTTTCCTTCAGGGTGGTCAGGGATGTATGCTTGGCCAGTACATCGCCCTGGATCTCTTTGTCATACAGGCCCACGACCAGCTGGTCAGCTATCATGGCCTCTGAATATGAAACCATCAGGTCACAGCCGCACTTGACCTTGAAGTTGCAGTGGGCAGCCTTCGCCTGTAGGTCACCGTAGTATGATCGTATCGATTCGCCATTAGACTGGTCCATACTGTAAAATTCTTGTCTATGAACCGATGTGTTCTTCCCCT
>JAAELC010000463.1 GCA_024227135.1 Gammaproteobacteria bacterium | reverse complement strand
TGACGATATTATGATCTCCCCCCTTTTCGGTAACCTCTCCCAAAGGGATCAGGATCGCGCCATTCTGCCAGATCCTCGTGGTCGGCGGCGGGTGATTTTAGCAACTTCGATTGCTGAAACCAGTCTCACCATAGAAGGAATTGGCTGCGTCGTGGACAGCGGCTGGTCGCGGAGACCTAGTTTCGAGCCTGGCAGCGGTCTGAGCAAGTTGACCACCGTGCGTGTTTCTAATGCTTCGGCCAGCCAGCGAGCGGGTAGAGCAGGACGTCTCGGACCTGGATATTGTTTGCGCCTGTGGACCAAACAAGAGCACTATAGCCTGACGCCGTTTCACCCCCCGGAAATCGTCACTGTTGACCTGGCCAATCTTGTCCTGGAGCTTGCCTTGTGGGGAGTGAGCGAACCCGAGGAGCTGCGCTGGCTCGACCCTCCACGTTCAGGTCCTTATCAACAGGCCCGAGATATCCTCCGCTCCTTAGATGCAATCAACGAGTCGGGACGTATCACTGATACCGGCAAACAGCTTGCGGCTCTGCCGATTCACCCCCGTCTCGGTCACATGATTCTCATGGCGGTAAAGATGAAGCAAGCTCCGCTAGCCTGCGATATCTCTGCTATTTTATCGGAGCGCGATATTGTCAGACGTGATAACCGCAACCTTTCCGCCGAACTGCGTTTGCGTCATCGTTTACTGGAAATATGGCGCAAAAAGGGGGCTGATGCGGTTAGTCGGGAGGGTGGAGATCCCGCGCTATGCCGTCGTGTGGACCGGGTTGCTCGCAGGTGGATACAACGTATCGCTTGCAGGAACTCTCCGCGCGATAAAGAGGCAATCGGTAATCTTCTGGTATATGCTTACCCCGATCGTATTGCCCACCGCCGTCCAGATCAGCGGGAGAGATACCTTTTGGCCACTGGACGCGGGGCTGTTCTTCCACCGGGAGATCCGCTTGCGGCAAGCGAATATCTGGTGGCGCCGCAACTGGATGCTGGCCACAAAGAGGGACGGATTTTCCTGGCTGAACCTTTGAGTCTGTCCGATCTGAAACGATATCACCCGGATCTGTTCTCTCACAGTGAACAGGTGTACTGGGACGATTCAGTAGCCAAGGTTGTTGCAATACGTTGCCTTAATCTGAGGGAACTAGTCATCGAAAAACAACCGTTGTCAGATGTCAATCGAGAAGAAATAATGGGGGCTATGCTCACGGGAATCGAGCGGATGGGTATTGAATGTTTGGGCTGGAACCGGAAGTCTCGTCAACTCCAGGCCAGGGTGAACTGCTTGCGCCACTTGCAACCTGAAAGGGACTGGCCTGATCTCAGTGACAGGAGGTTGCAGGTTGATCTGAGTTGGTTGGAGCCGTATCTTATTGGTATCAGTAAAGCGCAACAGTTGAAACAAATTGATTTGCATGAGATATTCACCACCATGCTGGGATGGAAGAAGCAACAGCAACTTGCACTCGATGCACCAAGCAGCATCGTAGTTCCAAGCGGCTCTAAGATTGCTATTGAATATCGTTTGGAGGAACCGCCTTTACTTGCGGTACGCATTCAGGAGATGTTCGGACAGATTACTACCCCCACCATCTGCGGTGGCAAGGTGGTGCTTCTCCTCCACTTACTCTCTCCGGCGCAACGTCCCATTCAAATCACCTCCGATCTCGCCGGATTCTGGCAACGCAGTTACCCGGAGGTAAAAAAAGAGCTGAAGGGCCGCTATCCCAAGCATTATTGGCCTGATGATCCTTTGACTGCCAAGGCAACCCGGGGTGTAAAAAAAAGGTAACTATTCAGTAGCACCTCATCTTCGCCCAT
>JAAELC010000462.1 GCA_024227135.1 Gammaproteobacteria bacterium | reverse complement strand
TAACCGCCCAAAGGTCTGTGCCCAGTGGCACTGCCTGGATATGGAAGGTTGGGTTGCGCGTGAGAGACAGTTGAAAGGGTGAGGAGGAAAGTGTTATAGTCCACCTTATTTCGCGCAGAGGAAAATCGTAATGCCAAGTTTTGATGAAATGTGGGAGCGCGTGCCGGGTGGTGGCGGTGAGGACTGGATGATCGAACAGGCCGCGAAACCCGGAGTGGTTAATATCGGCGGTTATCTTTACCGACCTGCAAAAAAGAAAACTCCCGCACCAGCACCCGCACCGGCACCCGTATCCTCTGGATACTCAGCGCCGAGAAAATCCACACCCGCACCTGCGGCACCGGCACCGGCACCGGCACCGGCACCCGTGGCGACGCAAGAGCAGAAACGAGCAGAGATCATCAAACCACCCGAAGGTGGGCTTGAGTCCACGATATCCCCTGGTAGTGAGGCCCCTGCCCCGGTGCGTAATGTCTCATACCTGACCGGGAACACTCAGGCAACCACATCATCACGGTTCCTGAAAAAGAAGGGTGAGAAGAAGAGCTTGTTCGGATAATGTACAAAGCAACTTACAAAACGGCGCTGGACGTACACGAAAAGCGCAAGGCCGCCAGGGCCAACCACGACAAGACATGGGATGAGATTGCATACCTCATGTTACCTTCCCAGTCGGGATTCATAACAGAGTTCGTAGAAGGAGAAGAGTCCCGGTGGAGCCACCGCTTTGACTCAACAGC
>JAAELC010000461.1 GCA_024227135.1 Gammaproteobacteria bacterium | reverse complement strand
CTGATGGAACCTACGCCCCCTACCATTTCAATGGTGAATCCCAACTGCTCAACAGCAGTTTTCAGCAAAAAACGATAACCGGCTACCCGACCGACAATATTTCTTCTGCGAATGACTTTAAACTTCATCAGACCGGACCTTTCTATGAGAACTTCCTGGCAACCGGCTATCCGCCCTATCTCCAGCACTCGATTGCCAGCTCCTTTGGAACTTGTCAATGAAAGTGAGACACATTGTTGCTATGTCTAAGCTGCATCCTCCGCGGGTTTGTTGATCCATGCTGCGGTTGGGATTCTGGGAGGCTGAGGCCGCCCCTTCACAAATCGTTCGGGATGTTTTTTGTACGCCTGAGCGAGGACGGAGCAACGTTCTTCACGGATGGTTTGCGCTTGTCCCGAATGCAAACTCTGCGGCGTGAGATAGCCGATGCCGGAATGTTTGTGCACGTGATTGTACCACTCGAAGAAGCCGCGCAAGTAGACCTGAGCATCTTCGATACAGCCGAATGATTTTGGGAACGTATAATGGTATTTCAACGTCTTAAACTGCGCTTCGGAATACGGGTTGTCGTTGGAGGTGTGCGGCCGTGAATGCGTTTTGGTGATGCCCAGGTCGGCCATCAATTGGGCAACCAACTTGGATCTCATGGATGTGCCGCGGTCAGCATGAATGGTCAGCTGCTCCTTGGTGATGCCTTGCTTTTCACACGTTTCCATAATCAACCGTTCGGCCAGCGAGGCCGACTCCCTGCTGGCCACCATCCACCCCACGACACAGCGTGAGTAAATGTCCATGATGACGTACAAGTGGAAGTGCGACCATTTCTGCGGGCCTTTGAGTTTTGTGATGTCCCACGACCAGACTTGATTCGGCGCGCAGGCCAACAATTCCGGTTTTGTGTACTCTGGATGACGTCGTTGGTCGCGGCGCTCCCGCACGGCCTTGTTGGCCTCAAGTATCCGATACATCGTTCTCTGACTGCATAAATAGGTGCCCTGATCGAGTAGGTCCGCATAAACCTCGGGGACAGAGTCATCCATGTATTCCTCACTATTCAACGTATCCAAAACAATCTGTTCTTCTTCCTTTGATAATCGACGCGGGTGCCGATCCATTTCTGAATCCTCAGGGGGTTGAGGGTCTCGGTGGCGATAGAATGTCGCCCTGGAGACCCCGAACGCCCTGCAGGCCACGGTAGGGCCGTACTCCGAACTGGCCGCTATGGCTAGATCAATCATGAGTTGTCGGCGTTCTCGTTCCGGGACATCAGCGCCAACAGTTCTGAGGCTTTTTTTTGGAGATCAATGACCCCCTCGGCCTTCTGAAGCTCCAGTTTCAGGCGGGCGTTTTCCCGCTTGAGCTTCGCTACCTCGTTGTGCATCTGCTTATTCTTCGATGTGGGTTTCTTCGCGGTGCTCATCTCATCCCTCCACTGTCTCCATTTTGTCAGGTAGGATGAGTATAGCCCTTCACGTCGGAGAATGAGACCCGTTTTACCGGGGCTGGCATCAATTTCTTCCAGGATCTTTAGTTTGTAATCCGTGCTATGATGGCGGCGTTTGGCCACTGACGCGACTTCGGGATCGGCCGTACGGCCAGCCTCTGGGCCAACCGACTCCCTCCGTGCTCCCGCTGGCGCGGGAACACTACGGTCCTCGACTGGCCCAGAGGCTGCCTCCTGTGTTCGGGGTATCGCTGCTGTAAGTGTACTCATATTCATCTCCTTGATCACCGCCCTATACTTTCTCAGGATGGTGTCTCACTTACATTGGCAAAGAGGGCATGAGCCTCCCCGCACCAACGAATGTACAGGCAACGGTTGACGGAATTTGCGGCACAGCCTGCGCCCTGCCAAACAATACCGTCCGCATCACCTGGGACAGTGTCGGCAGTTCCTCAGATCTGTACTACCTTATTTACAGAGCAGACTCGATGAATGGAGAAAAACAGCGACTGGGGTCGACCCGCGGAACGGATTATGACGACACAGAAGCGGTATCAGGAAAACCTTATTACTACTTCATTCGCAGTTGGCTGCCCGCAGACGACCAGACATCTGT
>JAAELC010000460.1 GCA_024227135.1 Gammaproteobacteria bacterium | reverse complement strand
CCGACGCCCTGAGCCTGATCGAACGGGCCAGTCTCACGGGCGGCCCCGGTAATGACACCCTCGACGCCAGCGCCTTCAGCCGCGGCGCGGTGGTGCTCGACGGCGGCGCCGGCGACGACCTGCTCAAGGGCCCGCTGACTGCGGGCACCTGGAATTTCCACCGTCCCGGTTATTACAACCGCTTCACCGGCGGTGACGGCGACGACACCCTCACGGGCGGGGCCGGCATCGACGCCATCGACGAGCAGGGGGATACGGACTTCACCCTCACCGCGAACCAGTTGACGGGGCGCGGCACCGACAGCTTCACCGGCATGGAGATCGCCCGCCTGACCGGCGGCGCTGGCGACAACCGCCTGGATGCCTCCGGCTTCACCGGCAGCCTCACCCACTTGGAGGGGGGAGGAGGCGACGACACGCTGATCGGCGGGGTCGCCCAGGACTGGGTCAAGGGTCGGGGCAATACCGACTTCACGCTCAGCGATACCCGACTGAACGGGATGGGCATCGACACCCTGATCCAGATGGATTCCGCGAGGCTGATCGGGGGGTCAGGTCCCAACCGGCTGGATGTCTCCGCTTTCACGGGGCGTCTGACCATACTCGAGGGCGGTGGCGGGGACGACGTGCTGATCGGCCGTGCCGGCGGCACCGACCGGGTGCGTGCGCGCGGCGACCGGGACTTCACCCTGACCGACACCCAACTCACCGGCCTGGGCACCGACCAGCTCACCGACATCGAACAAGTGGAGCTGATCGGGGGGGCAGGTCCCAACCGGCTCGACGTCTCGGGCTTCAATGGGCGCATCACCCTTCTCGAGGGCGGCGGTGGGGACGACGTGCTGATCGGTCGTGCCGGCGGCACCGACCGGGTACGCGCGCGCGGTGACCTGGACTTCATCCTCACCGACACCCGGTTGATCGGGCAAGGTACCGACAGCCTCTCGAATATCGAAGAAGCCCGGCTCACTGGCGACGCCGGCGACAATCGCCTCGATGCCTCGGCCTTCACGATGGGGCGCGTCTTCCTCTACGGGGAGAGCGGCAACGATGTCCTGAAGGGAGGCAGCGGCAACGACCGGCTCGATGGGGGAGCCGGTGACGATACCCTCATCGGCGGTGCCGGCATCGATCGCATGGAGGCGCGGGGGGATACCGACTTCACCCTGACAGCGACACAGCTGACGGGGCTGAGCGTCGATACCCTGGACGGCATCGAGGAGGTCCATTTACGCGGCGGTCCCGGTGGCAACCGCTTGGATGCCTCCGGGTTCGGCGGCAGCCTGGTCATCCTCGAAGGGCAAGGTGGCGACGACATCCTGATCGGACGCCCCGGCGCTACCGACCGGGTGCGCGCCGTGGGAGATGCCAATTTCACCCTCACGGACACCCGGTTGACCGGACGGGGAAGCGACACCCTCGCCGACATCGACGAAGCGCGACTCAACGGCTACTCGGGGTCGAACAGCTTCGACGCCTCCGCGTTCAGTCGCGGACCGGTCACCCTCTCCGGCGGCGGGGGTGACGATACCCTGATCGGCGGGGCCAAAAACGATACCCTGATCGGCGGTGCCGGCGTGGACGCGTTCAAGTTTCACACCACCGGCCAGGGCATCGACCGCATCACCGACTTCAGTTCCGCCGAGGATAGCATCAAAGTGGTGAGCACGAACTTCGGCAATCTCCCCCTCGGTGCATTGCACCCGGATCGCTTCAGGCCCGCAGGCTCTGCCCTGACCACGACCGCCGCGGTCTTCCTCTACGACGGCACCACCGGCGGCCTCTCCTTCGACAGCGACGGCAATGGCGCGGGGGCGGCCGTGCAGATCGCCACCCTCACGGGGCCGAGGACCCTGCTGGCGAGCGACATCCAGGTTGTCGCCGCCTGAACTTCCTGGAGGTGAAGACAATGAAGGATGAAAAAAATAGGGGTACTCGAAAGCGTGCGGGAGGCTCGCCACAGGATATCAGAGAGGTTTGATCATGATCCCGTGAAGGTGATTGAACACTACATTGAATTGCAGGAGAAATACAAGGACCGTCTTGTGGCCCCGAAAGAGGAGAAGGGACACGAGAATGCGGCCAAATGAACATGCATGAAATAAGTCAGCCATTTGGTTTGTCTTTTTCTCGTTTACTTTGTTGCGAAAACAGTTAAGCCTCGCCGACGTGAGCGAGATCCTGGCCAGCGACACGGCACGGATCAAGATCGACGCCTACCGGTAGCTGGCGAATTGCTACTCAAGCCGCTACTTTCGCTGAATGATTGCGGACCAAGAAAGGATTGGTAACGGCAGGGAATTCGACCAAGGCAAAATAACACTGCCGGACTTTTGCCGGGATCAGTCCTGCACGGTTGTGCACTGTTATGCAGAATGCAACGGGCATGCCGCCTATTAGTACAATAAAAACAGATAGTTATGGATGCCAAGGATAGGCGATGGTAATAGGGTCGGACCCGACAAGCGGCGTCACGCGAAAGGCGTCGGTCAGCCGAGTGACACCGGGCGGTAACGCTGGCAGCTGATCCGGGGCCAGCCGGAAAATCTGTACGTCCTGGGCCGCGAGGGCCGCATCGTCGCCGCTCGGGCCGAGCCTGTAGGTCTCGGACGCCAATGCCAATGACAAACCCTGGAGGCTGCCGCTCTCGCTGACCTGGACCGAGTTTCCGTCGACCTCGGTCGCCATCGGGGTTCCCTGGGACACATAGACGGAAAAGCTAATCTCGGCCCTGAGGTCACCAGCGCTCGCCCGGATGCGCACCGTCTGTGTGCTGCCCTCTGCGCTGGCCGGTGGTGTCCAGAAGAGGAACCCATAGGCGGAATCCATCTCCATCCCCTCGGGCCCCTCGAGCAGCGCGAAATGGACGGGATCCTCGCCCGCGTAACGGGTGAGCGGCTGAAACGAGGCCGGCATGCCGGGCAGCAGTATCGGATTGTTCACCGGCGCACGCAGGGCGAGCGCGGCACCGGGCAGGTCGTAAAAGCCGAGGACATCGCCGACCTGGGCTGCGGTAACCCGGGTCGCACCGTCGGCCAGGGCGCGGTCGATCAGCGCCTCGCCTTCGAGCCCGGTGAGATGCCGCTGTATGAGGATGCCGTCGGTCAGTGCGTTGGTCAGGCTATCCCCATCGATGTCGAACATCTCTTTGCAGGCCTGAAGGTAGGTCTCGATCTGGTCGGCCGATGTTCTTGTTGCGTTTTCGCCGACGGCGTCGGCGACGAGCACCTCACCGATGAACCCGGACAGGAAGCGCGAGATGACCACGCCGTCCGAGTCCGGGGCCATCTCACCATCGCCATCGACATCCCAGGTGCAATGGTTCCGCGACCACGGTTCGCCAACCTCGGAATGGGCATTCATGACACCGGATGCACCAGCGATCAGGACGGCTGCGGCCAGCGCCGCGCGAGGCGCACGCCGTAACAACCCAAGAGCCAACACCTTCTCCATTCCCCACATCTCGACTTCTCTCCTGTTTAGGGCTCCACGACATAGCGGGGTTCCAAAGTGGCTTGGAATATTATCAAACGGTACCGGAGGCGAAACGGTCCCATCGAAATTAAAATGTAACCTCATGCCCTCGTCTACGAGGGATTATTCTGCCAAGAAACATGAGGTTACTTTGCTATGTCAGCACCATTCGTTCCCTATTTCAACCAGCAGTGCGAGACCCATCTGCAGCACCTGCGACTCAAGGGCTTGCAACCGAAGACTATCGAGGCCTACGCACGCGCCATCCGACGCGTCAGACAGCGCAGAAAGTTCTGTACTGAGTTCGTCCATCTACATGAATTAATTCTAACCCATCAGATTCCCATCCGACCAATAGCCGACCTAGCCGACACTCAAGCACAAAAAAAGCCACCCCGGTAATCCCGAAAGTGGCTCTATCTGTTTGCTTTTTAAACCTTTAATTTAGCACGGGAAACGAGATTCGGACTCGCGACCCCAACCTTGGCAAGGTTGTGCTCTACCAGCTGAGCTATTCCCGCACTTGATATTGAGGGCGATATTTTAATGACCTTGAGATCAGTGTCAAGCATCATTCGTAAATAAATAGTTACCTGGTTTCACTCCAGATCATCATCGGAATTAATATCCGGATGAGCATGCCCGAGAAGATTGGGCCAGGCAGCGCGCAAATAGACCAACATGGACCAGAGCGTGAGAATGGCTGCCACATACAGCAGGACGAAACCAGTAATATAGGTTGGTAGTTCCCAGATATCTGCACGGTAAATCAACATAATAATAGCGATCATCTGAACCGTGGTTTTAATCTTGCCTATCATGGATACGGCAACCTGAGCCCGCGCTCCCAGTTCCGCCATCCATTCCCTGAGTGCCGATATCGTGATTTCCCTGCCGATAATGATCACCACCGGGATTGCCAGAGCCGGTGATGGATCCGCTTCCACCAGAAGAATCAGCGCAGTGGTTACCATCAGCTTGTCAGCCACCGGATCTAGAAACGCGCCCATGGATGACTCCTGGTTCAGGCGACGGGCAAAGTAACCATCCAGCAGGTCAGTCAAAGCAGCTGCGGTAAATACCAGGGCGCACACCTGGGCTGCCCAGACCCAGGGCAGATAAAAAACGACAACGAAGACCGGGATTAACGCAATCCGCAGCAATGTCAGAATATTGGGTACATTCCAATTCATAACTATTAATCCGGCCCTACGGGCACACAAACCTCAATCACGATCAGGTAGTTCATTAGATTTGTCAAATTGAGACTGACAGAGTACTGGAATTCCCTCAAAGAGATAGTAGAAGGTGTGCTAGTCATCTCCATGAAATGCCTCATAGATCTGCTCCGCCAACAATCCACTGATACCCTGCACACGGGAAAGATCTTCCACCCCGGCCCTGGCAACACCCTGTAGACCACCAAATCGCTTCAATAGCCGCTGGCGCCGCTTTGGACCTATACCGGGAATCGTCTCGAGCGTCGAAGTTGTGCGGCTGCGCTCCCGCCGCTTTCGATGACCGGTAATGGCAAAACGATGGGCCTCATCCCTGATCTGTTGAACCAGATGCAGGCCCGGGGAATCCGCCGGAAGTATAATAGGGGCCTTCCTGCCAGACAAGAACAGTTGTTCCAGGCCGGGCTTTCTACCAGGCCCTTTTGCCACACCTACCAGCACAACGCCTGTCACCGCCAACTCCTCGAGGGTTCCTGCGACCGCATTGAGCTGCCCCTTACCCCCGTCGATAAAGATTACATCCGGCAAGCATCCCTCTCCTGCCTGAATCCGCGTATATCTGCGTGCCAGTACCTGCTCCATGGCACCGTAATCATCCCCTGGCTCAATACCTTCGATATTAAACCGCCGGTAATCTGACTTCACTGCACCCTGGGCATCGAATACTACGCAGGACGCAACCGTCAACTCACCGCTGGTGTGGCTGATGTCGAAGCACTCCATCCGGGAAGGTACTTCCTTTAGAAAAAGCAGCTTCTGTAAACTCTCCAGCCGTGCCTGGGAGCCCGCCTTTCCAGCCAGTCGGGAACGCAGTCCGAGCACAGCGTTGTCACAGGCCATTTTGAGCCATCGTGCCCTGTCTGCTCTGACCGAATGCCTTATTCTTACCCGGTGGCCAACCTGCTCTCCTAACGCCGACTCCAGTAACTCCAGAGCTTCAACCGGGGTGCTGACAATAATCTCCTGGGGTACCTGTTTACCGGCGTAATACTGACTGATAAATGCCGAAAGAATCACCGGGGCCACCTCACCTTCCGGGATGCGGGGGAAAAACAGCTTGTTTCCCAGGTTTCTTCCGCTGCGTATGAAAAACAGCTGAACACAGGCGGTTCCTTCACTCACGGCGCAGGCGACGATATCGAGATCACCACGTTCACCGCTGACATACTGGCGTTCCCGAATCCTCTGAAGCGTTGCGATCTGATCACGATAACGGGCGGCTTGCTCGAATTCCAGCTCTGCAGCGGCAGCTTCCATACGTGTACCCAGCCCACTGACCACCTGATCGGCCCTGCCCTCGAGAAAAAGCACGGCATCCTCCACTTCCCTTGCATATTCCTGCTCGCTGACCAGCCCCACGCAGGGGGCTCCACAGCGTTTGATTTGATACTGGAGGCAGGGCCGTGCACGGTTACGATAGAAGCTCTCTTCACACTGTCTGACCGGAAACAGTTTCTGCATCAGGCGCAGCGTCTCCCGGGTGGACCCGGCATTAGGATAGGGGCCGAAATAGCGCCCTTCCCGTCGTTTGGCACCCCGATGGAATGTCAGTTGCGGGAATGGTTCCCCGGAAAGAAAAATATAGGGGTAGCTCTTATCATCACGCAGCAGGATATTGTAACGGGGCTTGTGAGTCTTGATGAGATTGTTCTCAAGAATCAGCGCCTCCCCTTCGGTGTGGGTGACCGTGACCTCCACCCTGGCTGTCCGGGCAATCATGTTCTGCAGCCGTAGATTCAGGGAACGGGAGAAATAGCTGCTCACCCGACGCTTGAGGTTGCGTGCTTTCCCCACGTACAGGACTTTACCCTGCTTATCCAGCATTCTGTAAACACCCGGACGAACGGTCAGTGTCTTGAGAAAGGCGCTGTGGTCGAAATCTATGGTTTCCATGACACAATCAACCTGGAATGCTCAGCGAACATTCAGCCTCAGCAGACTCCCCGTTCTTTCGATGCTCCCCTGAGCACACCACATACTGCCTTCCAACCCCGTGCAGAAAGCGGTTTAGGTACAGCGATCCAGCAGGGATTCCACCTGCTGAAACACTGCATCGAACATTTCGGGAGTAAGTCGCCTTGTCTGAGTGTTATATCTACTGCAATGATAGGAGTCTATGAGCAAACGGTCCTCAGGCAACTCGTGGACCCGGTTGTGGCCAAAGCGATACTTCGATTGGCGCACTCCCAGGGCCTTCAGCACGGCATTGTGAGCGATACCGCCCAGAGCTAGAATTACCCCATCCCCAGGGAGCGAATGCAGTTCCCCCCGCAGAAAAACATTACAATTGACGACTTCCGAGCCGACGGGTTTATTCTGTGGGGGCAGACATTTAACCGCGTTGGTTACTCTGCAGTTTTTCAGTGTCAGGCCATCATGTGCTGAAAGTGACTCAGAAGCACTGCTGTAACCAAACCGATGCAGTGTCTGGTAGAGCAATATGCCTGCAAAATCGCCGGTGAAGGGACGACCCGTCGCATTGGCACCATGCATACCCGGGGCCAGCCCAACGATCAGCAACCTGGCCGACGGGTCTCCAAAGGGGGCAACAGGGCGTGCATGATAGTCGGGGCGTTCTAATTTCACCTCATCGAGGAACGCCGAGAGTCTCGGGCATCGTCGACAATCTGGATCGAAAAGCACGCTATATCAAGACCTTTCACCAATCAGACCATATCGTAGAGCAAGGTGGGTCAACTCAACATCTGTTCTCACATCCAGTTTTTCGAACAGCCGGTGCCGATAGGTGCTCACTGTCTTGGGACTGAGACAGAGCGAATCCGAAATATCCTGGGTTTTCTGTCCCTGGGTTATCATCAGCAACACCTGCATCTCCCGTTGGGACAGTGTGCTGAAAGGTGAATCGGGGGTCGACCCGGCCAACAGGGCCAGGGTCATTTTTTTTGAGATATCACTGGATACGAAAGGATCACCCACAGAGACCGCACGAATCGCATCAAACAGTTCGTTAGCAGGACATCCCTTGGTCAAGTAGCCCAGAGCCCCTGCTTCGTGAAGTTTCTCGGGGAAGGGGGCATCGGTGTGGATCGTCACCGCAATAATCTGGGTTTGAGGGTGTAACCGCTTGATTTTTCTGGTTGCCTCGATACCACCGATACCAGGCATATTGATATCCATCAGCACCAGATCAGGTTTGAGTTTGCGTACTTGTGATAAGGCATCTTCACCAGATTTTGCCTCCCCCGCGACCTCAATACCGGCATCCTCTTCCAGAATGCGGCGAAAACCGGTTCGCACGAGTTCGTGGTCGTCAACCAGAAGTACCCTGATCATATATGCCAACTATTCACATTCACGATGCTCAACTATCCGGAACGACAAACAGGGATGCGCCAGCTGTACGCGTTCATGGTGGTTAATCGCTCAGAATAACAAATAGCACACTGCGGGCCAATGCTCTGCCGATAAATCCCGAAAATGATTCCTGAAATCAGGTGGTCAAACGGCGATAAATGTCTGAAACTTTCAGGGGTAATTCTTTCACATCGCTCACCAAAGTGAACGCTGCCGGACCATAGAGGTGAGGAAGATAGTCCCGGGCCTCTCCATCGATGGTAATACAGTAGGGATGAATCCCGGCCCGCCGTGCTTCGATCAATGAACGCCTGGTATCCTCGATACCGTAGTCACCCCGATAACTGTCGCAGTCATCGGGTTTTCCATCAGAAATAGTGATAAGTATATGGGTTCTGGCATCAATTTCGTTCAACAGTTTCGTCAAACGGCGAACGGCGAAACCCATACGGGTGTAATCTTAAGGCCGAATTCCGCTGACCCGGGCTTTCACCTCTTCATTGTAGGATTCGTCGAAACCCTTGACAGGGTAAAGCTCACAGCGTTTACGGGTAATACTGAAAAATCCATAGATTCCGTAGCGGTCACCGAGGGTTTCCGGGGATTCAGCTTTCAGGCGGCTGATCTGCCGGGACAGCCCTGGAAGCTCCCGATCAATACAGGCCTCCAGCCGCAGTGTCTTAAAAGCACTGAACAGTGCCAGATATTCCTGGGGATCGGGTTCTACGGATAACGCCTGTTGGAGATCGATCCTGAAGGTTCCGTAACGGGTCTGCGCCCAAAGCCCCGCAATCATTGCCTTGTGCAACAGAAAATTTTCAGATGGATTGGGGAGGCAGTATCGAGGGTAGAAACAGGGTCTCGGTATCTGTATGGATCCGGTCGGATGCCTCCAGTTTGAGGCTGCGACCGGACAAACCCTGGAGAAACCCGGACAGTACCCCTTTTTCCTCGTCGAGAACGCTGCCGATCGCCCTTTCTTCGCTCAGCCGGACAAAGTCTTTCAACTGCCTCATGACCTGCAAGGCAGGTTGCAGGCCCTCGTGATCGTAGCAATCCATCCCATGGAGGGCCCAGTCCTCCACTTGGGCGGGGGGCCATTGATGACAAGGCTTCTACTGCATGGCATGCGTACTGATTGCCCAGTTCAATATTGGTACTGGCTACCCGCTTCACCCAATCCAGGACGTAAGCCTGCTCTCCGGGAGGCAGGCCGGCAATGAATTACGGTAAGACGCCTCGAAGACCTCAATTTCATCCCCAAAGGCTTGATAAAAAGGCTCTTCCTTGACCAGATACTCGTCTATGTTCATCGTATCGACAGCACAAACTCCATACGATCGTGGGACGTTCAGCTATCGAAAGGGTGGCGCAGTATGATTGTCTCCTCCCGGTCAGGTCCGGTCGACACCACATCTACGGGCACTCCACACAACTCTTCTATCTTTCGCAGATAGCTGCGGGCATTGCGCGGTAAATCATCCAGATCACGAATCCCTGCCGTAGACTCACTCCAGCCTGGCAGGTCCGTGTAGACAGGCTCACATTGCTCGAACCGATCCGCGCCCGCTGGTGGAAAATCCAGCTCCTGGCCATCAATTTTGTACGCCGTGCAGATTCGGAGCGTCTCCAGACCATCCAGAACGTCAAGCTTGGTAATACACATGCCAGTAACGCTGTTGATGTCCAGAGAACGTCTCAACGCGACACTGTCCAGCCATCCACACCGACGCTGACGACCGGTTGTTGCACCAAACTCATGACCCTTCTCGCCCAGGTGCTGCCCCACGTCATCGAACAATTCGGTTGGAAACGGGCCCGCCCCGACTCTGGTCGTATAAGCTTTGACGATCCCCAGCACATAGTCGATGCTCCGGGGGCCTACACCCGCTCCACTGCAAGCACCACCAGCTGTGGTATTCGAAGAGGTTACGTACGGGTAGGTTCCGTGATCAATATCCAGAAGGGCACCCTGGGCACCCTCAAACATGAGATTCTTTCCAGACTGACGCAGCTGCTGAAGCGTACCGGTGATATCCTCCGCCAGCGGGGTCAATTGCTCAGCCTGAGCCAGTGACTGTTCGAGCACTTGCTGATAATCAACGGGATCCGCCTTAAAATAGTGCTCAAGAGAAAAATTGTGATACTCCATCACTTCCCGCAGACGTTCAGTGAAACGGGCCGTGTCGAGCAATTCACCGAATCTGATACCCCGACGGGACACCTTGTCCTCGTACGCGGGGCCGATACCCCTGCCCGTGGTGCCAATCGCCTTTTTACCACGCGCCCTTTCCCTCGCCTGATCCAGAGCGATGTGATAAGGGAGAATCAGGGGGCAGGATTCGCTGATACCCAGTCGGGATATCGCCGGTACACCGCCCTGCTTCAACATCTCCAACTCTTCCAGCAGCGCATCAGGTGAGAGCACCACTCCATTTCCGATCAGGCATCGGACATCCTCCCTCAGAACCCCGGAAGGGATCAGGTGCAGCACGGTCTTTTTACCTTCGATAACCAGTGTATGCCCGGCATTGTGGCCGCCCTGGAATCTGACGACTGCCTGTGCCCGGTCAGTCAACAGATCGACGACTTTCCCCTTGCCTTCATCGCCCCATTGAGTGCCAATGACTACAACGCTCTTACCCATTTTTTTGCTCTCTTAATTGATGCCCCTGTACCGAAAACAGGGATTAGATCACCCCATTACAGGGGCCTGAATGACCAGATTCCCGACGGATGGGCTGCAGAAACAACCCATCGGGCAGCGTCCCCGGGGTCTCCAAAAGCACATCCGAAATAAAGTACTGTCGAGCAGCCCGCATAGTCAACCCAACCCAATCAGGATGCAGATTCCCTGGTTTGCCCATCGCTGTACTCTGGAGAACAGATTCCTGTTCAGATTATTATGAAACCGATATGACAATCCAAGTGTCATCCCGGAGCGTCAGGACTTCCCCACACCCCATTTCCCGGGCATCCCCTTTCTGCCCGGGAAGACCTCGAATTACCCGGCGCCCGGCTGCTCTGAGTTCGCTGATCCTCTGTTCGAGCCGCGGGTCATCGACCCAGGGCGAAAACACGGCAGATTCCCTCGGATCCTCTCCAGAAGTACCGAGCCTGAACAACACTTTCAGATCCGCACTGAACCCGCAGGCTGGCCTGGCCCGCCCAAACAGCTTTCCAATATCATCGTAGCGCCCACCCCGTGCTACCTCCTGACCCAACTGAGGCACAAAGGCCGCGAACACCAGACCGGTGTGATAGTGGTAGCCTCGCAATTCAGCGAGATCGAAGTGGACAGGAGTATCGGGGTGTGACTGCTTGAACTGGTTGGAGACTCGGGATAGTTCAGCCAGGGCATCCCGGACTTCTTCCCCCGCCGGCGCCAGGCTGGTCTCGGCCCTCACCAGGGCATCGACTCCACTGAGATCCGCCAGGGATATCAACATGAGGCCCGGAATCTCTTCCAGGCCGTAACTGTCCACAAGTGCCTCAAGCTCCGGGATCGCTTTGCGCTGCAATGCGTCGAACAATGCCAGCTCCTGTCGCTGGTTCAGACCCGCCTGACGGGCCAATGCCCGAAAAATACCCACATGCCCGAGATCGAGATGTACACCCCGCACACCGACTTTCTGGAGAGAAGCCAGCATCAGATCAATAATTTCCAGGTCAGCCTCAACCCCGGCATGACCATAGAGTTCTGCCCCTGTCTGAAGCGGTGATCGGGATCCTGCCAGCCCTTCAAGCCGGCTGTTGAGGGTACTGCCCAGATAGCAGAGTCTGGTGGGATAATCCCGTCGCAGCTGGTGAGCATCGATGCGGGCAGCCTGGGGAGTGATATCCGCCCGTATACCCAGGGTTCGCCCAGTGATCTGGTCCGTCAATTTGAACGTCTGCAGGTTCAGATCCCCACCAGTACCAGTCAGTAGAGATTCCAGGTACTCGATAAATGGTGGGATGACAAGCTCGTAACCCCAGGTATCGTACAAATCCAGCAGACTCCGCCGCAGTCCTTCCAGGGCAAGCGCCTGCGGTGGCAGGACTTCATCTATTCCTTCCGGTAACAACCAGTGTTCGTCACTCATCTGACAGGCCTTTCACAGACTCTAATTGACCAGGTACAGCAAAACCACACCCAGCACCATGACCACCAGTCCACTGATCCGGAGGGAACGGTCATCCAACTCGATCGCCATCTGCATCATACGGCGCATACCACGGGGATTCAGAAAGGGCAGAATCCCCTCGATTACCATCAGAAGGGCCAAAGCCACCAGTAATTCATGCCACATCATACGTTCCAGAAAAAAGGCCGGAGGTTGCCCACCCGGCGCGATTACTATCCGGAAGTTATTCCAAATGCTTGGATTCCGAACTCAAAACCAGGGGTTTTCTAACATACCGGCACCGGGTAAACCGGTGTCACCGGGATGAGCGGCTCTCTGAGCCGCATCCCTTACAACCATCGATGAACTCAGCATTTCAAGAGCTTCGTCCAGGGCGCCTGTAGAACGACGCCCTGATACCGGCTAAACGGGTTTCAGTTGTCGCCTTCCTGACTCTTGAAGTACTGAAAAAACTCAGAGTCCGGACCGATAACCATCATGTTACCTTCGGTTTTGAAGACATCCCGGTAAGCGCTGAGGCTGCGGTAAAAAGCGTAGAAATCCCGATTCTGGTTGTAGGCCTGAGCATAGATTTCAGCTGAGCGGCCATCCCCCTCACCTCTGGTTTTTTCCGCCTCTCTGAAGGCATCAGCCAAAATGACGGTGTGCTGGCGATCCGCATCGGCCCGGATACGCTCTGCGGCTTCCGCACCCTGAGCGCGCAGATCCCGGGCGACCCGTTCCCGCTCTGCCCGCATACGGTCGTATACCGACTCACTGACTTCAGGGGGCAGGTCTATCTGTTTAACCCGAACATCGATGATCTCGACACCCAGTTCCGACGCCTGCTCGTCCGATGCCTTGGTCAGCAGCTGCATGATTTCAGTCCGTTCTCCAGAAACCACTTCTTTAATAGTGCGTTTACCAAATTCGTCCCGCAGGCTGGTGGCGATTCGTTCAGAAAGCAAGCGGGATGTCTTGGCCGGGTTGCCTCCCGTGGAACGATAGTACTGAGCGACATTGGAAATACGCCACTTGGCGAAGGAATCAACGATCACGTCCTTCTTCTCTACGGTGAGAAACCGCTCGGGACGTGCATCCAGTGTCTGGATTCGACGATCAAATGTCTTGACTTCATGGATAACCGGGACACGCCAGTGCAACCCCGGTTCATAGTCCGAGTCCACGATCTCGCCGAGACGCAGCTTGAGCGCGGTCTCCCACTGGTTTACCGTGAATGCAGCAGAGTAGATCATGCCACCTATTACAACGACAACAGCCGCGATCAATCCCATCCTATTCTGATTCATCAGCGACTCCTCCTGCTTCTGTTCTCTTCACGGGTTTGGGTCTGAGCACTCCTTTTAGCCGTCTCCGGTAAAGTGATCATCTCCCGCCCGACAGTGCTGCTCGGCTGCCTTTCGATCAATTTATCGAGAGGCAGGTACATCAGGCTGTTGCCGTCTTTGACATCCATCATCACCTTATTGGTGTTGGCGAGCACGTTTTCCACCGTTTCGAGATAGAGACGTTTTCTAGTCACCTCGGGCGCTTTTTCGTATTCGCTGAGTACCGCCAGAAAGCGGGAGGTTTCACCCTCGGCCTGAGCGATAACCTTGGCCTTGTATGCTCTGGCATCTTCTATCCTTCTCGCAGCACCACCACGAGCCTGGGGAACGATCTCATTGGCATAGGCCTCAGCTTGATTCTCCAGCTTCTCCTTATCCTCGCGAGCTTTGATAGCGTCGTCGAATGCCCCTTTGACCTGCTCTGGGGGCTTGGCTGGCTGGGTGTTAACGCTGGTGACTTCCAAACCTGTCTTGTAAAGGTTGACCGTATCCTGGATGCTGGTCCGAATCTGACTCCCGATGGCGCTTCGTCCTTCTGTCAGAATGAAGTCCAGGTCGCTCTTACCGATCGTTTCACGTACAGCGGTCTCGGTAGCATCACGCAACGTCTTTTCCGGATCCTGATCCTGAAACAGGTAGTCAGCCGCGTCCTGTATCCGAGCCTGTACCGTCAGCTCGAAGTCCACGATGTTTTCGTCCCGGGTCAGCATCGTCGCCTTGTGCCTGAAAGACGAAATCTGGTCCACATTGACCTTCACCACCTTTTCCATTACTGGAATCAGGAAATGGGGCCCCGGCTGGGTGATATCCTGGTAGGCGCCAAAACGCAGCACCACTCCCCGTTCAGCAGGTTCGACTATGTAAAAGCTCTTGTATCCAAGAAACAATACCAGCACGACCCCGATCAAACCTGCCAGGCCCTTGAATCCGGGAGTTCCCGGACCGGGCACGGAACCGCCGCCCGAGTTGCCACCCGAGGAGCCGCGCTTGCCGCCGAAGAGCCCCCCTAGCTTGTCCTGCATTTTCTTGACGACTTCATCCAAGTCAGGCGGTCCCTGATTATCGCCTTTACCACTCCAGGGATCCTTATTTCCACCACCCGGTTCATTCCAGGCCATTGAGTACTCCAGTGTTCTATGGTTTAAAAATCTTATCCACCCGAGGGCGGAAAAGGGGAATTCTATGGGTGTCTGATCGTCTGAGCAAGCTTTAGAAGCAAATCATGTCTCGCCAAGCCACCGAACACACCAGGTTTCAGTCATTTTGTAACGGTAATTTTCATCCTATTTCCGCCGGCTGAGAGCCGTTTTCCGTCCTGAACGCCAGAGGAAGATACCATTGCACATTGCCAGGAGTGACGAGGTATTTCACACTCAGGCGACGACCCGGTTCTTCAACTCGGATTCGGTTCTCATAAGCCGATCGAAGGATTTTTTTGACAATTCAACCTCTAACTTCCATCCGCCCTGTTCGGTGATCTGCTCGGACTGCACACTACCGAGCTCAAACAGGCGGGCTCGCAATCGACCATCCCGAGGTGTAAGCCTGATTTTCTTTAAGACAAGATCCTTTCGGAAAAACTCCCCCAGCGCCTGCACCAGGAGTTCCGTGCCCTCTCCGGTCTGTGCTGACAGCCAGATTCGACGAGGTAGACCATCTTCATTCCGTTCGATTCTCGGCCCCGCATTTTCCAGGAGATCGATTTTATTGAATACTTCAATCTGGGGCGTTTCGCTGGCGCCGATCTGCCCCAAAACATCGTTAACTTCACTGATGCAAACTGCCCGTTGCGGACTGGCAAGGTCGATCACGTGCAGCAGCAAAGCCGCTTCTGTGGTTTCCTGCAGCGTCGAACGGAAAGCGGCCACCAGCTCATGGGGGAGCTGGGTGATAAACCCCACCGTATCTGCCAGCACGGCTGTATCGTTACCAGGAAGACTCACTCGCCTCAGGGTCGGGTCCAGGGTTGCGAACAACTGGTCGGCTGCGTAAGCGCCGGACTGGGTGAGCTGGTTGAATAACGTAGACTTACCGGCATTGGTATAGCCCACGAGAGAGACCGTCGGCATATCCGCCTTGCTTCGTGCTTTACGGCTCTGATTTCTCTGGCTGTCGACCTTTTCGAGACGCTGCCTTATCTGGGCAATCCGCTTATTGACCAGTCGACGATCCGTTTCCAGCTGGGTTTCCCCCGGTCCACGCAGACCGATACCACCTTTCTGTCGTTCCAGGTGAGTCCATCCGCGCACCAGGCGCGTGGATAAGTGTCTCAATTGAGCCAACTCAACCTGCAGCTTTCCTTCGAACGATCGGGCACGTTGGGCGAAAATATCCAGTATCAGGCCAGTCCGGTCAACAACCCGGCACTTGAATTCACGTTCCAGGTTGCGCTCCTGACTCGGAGACAGTGTGTTGTTGAAGATCACCAGCTCTGCCTGATGATGGGTGATTGCAGCACCAACTTCTTCCGCCTTGCCGCGACCGACGAAGAGCCGCGGATCCGGGGATTCCCTTCGACCTGTGACCAGTGCCATCGGTGAAGCGCCTGCAGAAGCGGCAAGCTCCCTGAACTCAGATAACTCGTCGGAGTCTGGCTGAACACCCACATCCACGTGGACCAGAACAGCTTTCTCCCCGGTTCGGGGGCGTTCAAACATCAGCCATTCTCAGGGCAGACATTACCAGCAAAATTATTCAAAAGTTCCCCGGTTCCGGTGCATTGTCCCGCTGATCGGTGGTAATTCGGACATTTCGTGATGGCACTACCGTAGAGATTGCGTGTTTATATACCATTTGACTGACAGTGTTTTTCAGCAGTACAACAAACTGATCAAAAGACTCTATCTGGCCCTGGAGCTTGATTCCGTTCACCAGGAAGATCGAAACTGGAACACGCTCTTTGCGCAGCGCGTTGAGGAAAGGATCTTGCAGGCTCTGCCCTTTGGACATTGGGTTCTCCTTGTTGTAGAGGTAAGTAGCGGCAGAACCAGAACCCGGACTTGCCGTTCTCAGGCCCACTTCCACCGGTGTCTTAGTTTAGCACATTGCCGATGCGCAAAATGCACACTACCAATCACACCAGCGATTAAATAATATCTACTGGTTAATGGTATCGCCCTCAAAGATTTTCAAGGCTTGTCCCAAAATATCTCCCTGTGCTTCATCGAGCCAATGGGAATTCGATTCCGATCTGATCCAGGTCAGCTGACGCTTCGCGAGTTGCCGGGTTGCAATAATCCCTTTTTCTATCATGGTTTTCTCGTCAAACTCGCCCTGTATGTAGCTGAGCATCTGCCGGTAACCCACTAGTCGCATGGACGGCATCCGGGCCAATGCAGGCTGGACCCGCAACAACTCACGCACTTCGTTCTCGAACCCCAGCTCAAGCATACGAAGAAAACGAGCCTCGATGCGGGTATGCAGTAACGCTCGATCCCGGGGAGAAAGCACCAGCTTGAGCACCTGGTAATCCAGTACCTGTCGGCCATCCCGTTTCTGCAACTCACTGATAGGCTGCCCGGTAAGATAGTAGACCTCCAGGGCCCTTTGAATCCGCTGGGGGTCGTTGATATGAATTCTTTGCGCCGCCACCGGATCCAGCTGTGCAAGTTCACGGTGCAATTCTCCCCATCCACGCTGATCAGCCTGTGCAGAGAGCCGGCTGCGCAATTCGGCGTTGGCTTGTGGAAGTTCTGACAGTCCGTACTGAAGTGCCCTGAAATAGAGCATCGTCCCACCCACCAGCAGGGGGATGCGCCCTGCTGCAGAAATCGCCGCCATTTCCGTCAGTGCGTCTTCTCTGAAACGTGCTGCCGAATAGGCATCATCGGGGTCACAAATATCGATCAGTCGGTGAGGTGCAATCGCCAACTGCTCCAGATCCGGCTTGGCGGTTCCTATATCCATCCCCCGGTATACCAAAGCTGAATCCACACTGATAATTTCACAAGGCAGGTGCCGAACCAGATCGATGGCCAGAGAGGTTTTTCCAGACGCCGTAGGGCCCATCAAAAAAATTGCCCCAGGCAGATCGGTGTGACCACTTGAGGGTGTTGAACATAGAACCATCGTAACTCGGCAGACTATCAGATGTTACGGGGCAGCCGACACTCTTAATCAATGGCCGCGGCCCCAAGTAGTGTGTTTTGACTTAAGTATCAGTTGCTGACCGGGTGCGATCAGGCCATGGTGTCTTACCAGACTCCTCGGACCATAATTTGCAACTGTGACCGACCCGGCCCTTTTTGGCAATTCAAATTTCCCGGAAATAAACTCATCGGAACCGATGAATTCCTCTCGAGGCTTTAGGGTAATCCGCCAATCTTCTGCAACCACCCCAAGAGAGGCAAGCGTACAGGTACAGAGCGTTCATTCCAGGGCTGCTGATACCATCGAACCAGCGCAGTTGAAGGGACAATCCCCGGCACTCGCCCCCCGCTTCGAACCTGCAGGCACCTCGTTTTACCACGGTTGATTCCAAGTAAGGTTTATCGGGGAAGCAGGCTCAATGGAAGCAGACTACTTACAAGTCAGCAAAAAAACTGGGGTTCGCTACACTTGTGATGACAAAGTCTGGATCGACTGCCCAGACAAACCCCAGACCCCATGGGGCACAAGTTAGCTGCCGAACATGGATGCCGGTCTCATGGCCAGCTGCAGATAGCAATGAAGTATCAGGCAGTAGATGATTCACATGGGTTGTAGTGTGTCTCGATCCTGCTTGGAAACGGTGTTTGCCACACGGCCTGAATGGTAGTTGAACCGGCGTAGACTGCGCCCTGCCTTATCGGATATTGGAGATAGCTTATGAGTGGCCTGCGTGCTCCCGGACTTGGACCCATCATTGGACACACAACGGACCGTACCTGCAGATTGTGGATTCGGGCAACCGATGCCATGGATGACGGTCCAGGCCTGTCATCCATGCGACGCACCGTGGGGCTCATTACCGTTGTACGGAAAGCCGGTAAATCCCTCCGTAATCCACCAACCTGTTATTTTCGTCTTCAGCGGGAGTACGACAGAACCGGCACTTTCCTTCTGGGGCAGGACCTGAGTCTCGGAAACACCGGCAAACCCTTCCCGCTGACGCCTGATACGGAATACAGCGTGCGACTGGGGACGCTGGCTCTGGACGACACCCTTGATGACGATGTGAGCATGGATGACTCGGAACTTGTCGAACACCTGCCCAATCCCGGAAACTGGCGAGATGCTCTGTTGAGGTTACCCGCTGAGAACTCCGAAGCAACCTTCCGGACGTTCCCAGACACCAATGAAACCGGGGATCGGGTTTCGTTCATCATTGGTTCCTGCCGTTATCCCGGAATTCTCTGGAAGGTCAAACACGCGGACAGGATCTTCAAAGCGATATGGAAGATGCAGCAGGATGAAACCCAGGATCCCCTTCGCTTCGTTATGATGATGGGCGATCAGATCTACGCGGACAAACTGAACTGGCGGATTCCCATCGGCCGCGCCGATACCTTTGAAGAGTTTCAACAGCGGTATCACGAAGCATTCGGCTCTAAGAACATGCGCCGCCTGCTCAAGAGTGTCCCGACATACATGATCCTGGACGACCATGAGATCGAGGACAACTGGACCCAGGACCGACTTGTCAGCGGTTCGAAGCGCACTGTTTTCAATCTCGCCATTAACGCTTACATGAGTTACCAGTGGGTTCACGGGCCACGCAATTACGAAAGCCGGCTCTATTACTCCATGGTCTGTTCGGGATATCACTTTTTTGTGCTGGATACCCGCACTCAACGGTACCTGAACGATGACGAAGATTCGCTGGAAGACAACCACCTGCTGGGTCGCCCTGCCCTGGACCCCGACGAACCCAATCAGCTGGACCTGTTGCTGGACTGGCTCAAGGATGGACAGAAAGCCCGGGGTAATACCCCTAAATTTATCGTTTCATCCAGTGTTTTTCTTCCAAACCCAATGGATGCAAGAGCATCGGCCAGTAAACGTCGTAAAGAAAAGTCTGATTCCTGGCCAGGATTTCCCACCACTCGCAGAGCGATACTTGACTGTATCGTCAAGCACAACATTCAGAACGTGATTTTCCTCGCCGGTGACATTCACTGCTCCAACGTCGCCAGTATTCACTACTCGGGCAACGGACCGGTTGAAAAACTGCGATCCTATGCGGTGACGTCATCAGCCTTGTATTGGCCCTTTCCCTTTGCCGACGGGGATCCGGCCAACTACGTCCACGATTCCTGTGCACCCCATCAGAAGGATGAGTTCAAACTCAGCAATGGCGTGCGCATGAACTACAGAGCCTGGAATTTCACCCAGAGAGATAACTTCTGCAGGATCGATATCGATCGTGCATCCGCTTCGCTGACAGTCCGGGCATTTGACAAGAAGGGCAACCTGGTTCGTGAACGAAAACGAGACCGCGTTTCCCTGCGCACCATCGAGGAAAACCTGCCATTGGAACCCTGGTAGCGGTATCTGCCAGACAGGAACAGCCGGCACCAGGCGAGTAATGGATGCCGGTAGTGATAGCTGAGGTGAGAGACCAGCAGGATGGGATGATTCATTTTTTCCGCGGCCCTAACTGCTCACCCCCCGACAGGTTCCCCCCCATGGGTGGTCTGTGGAAGAAGTGTCTTTGGCAGGGATACCAAAACCAAGCCTGCAGGGAGGCATTGACGTAGAAGAACAGGAGGAACCATGCCCGACACAGTAGACTACGAAGCGATCATCATTGGCAGTGGATTCGGTGGTTCGGTCAACGCGTGCCGTTTATCCAGGAAATGGCCGGGAAAGGTACTGCTGCTGGAACGTGGAAAACGCTATCCGATGGGCTCATTTCCCCGCAAGCCCCATGATGTCTCGCGTAATTTCTGGAATATCAACAGAGAGGCTCGAAAACGTCCCGGGCACATTCGCAGCCAAGAATTCCACGGCATGTTTGATATTCGCAATTACGAGCACCTGGACGCCGTGGTCTGCGCCGGGCTCGGCGGGGGGTCATTGATCTATGCCAACGTCTTCATGGAACCCCCGGACCACGTATTCAAGCAGGGGTGGCCCAGCACTTGTAACAAGGCACAACTACAGCCCTATTACGATACCGCTAAATCAGTCCTGGGTTCACGACCGATACCCCGAAATTCCAATCCCCGCAGACACATCATCCGCACCGATCTGTACCAGAAGGTCGCAGAAAAGGATGGGCATCGGTCCAGGTTGCTGGATATCAACGTGTTCTTTGGGAATGACTTTGAGAACCCGACACCGATTGGTCAGCAGGAACGAAATCGCTACGGTGCGCTGCAGACATCCTGTGTTTACTGCGCCGAGTGCGACCTGGGCTGCAACACCCATTCCAAGAACACGCTGGACCTCAACTACCTGTATGTCGCGGAAACAAAATATCGGCTGACCATTCACACCGAGGCGCTGGGAGAAAAGATCATACCTTTGAATGCCGCCGGCGAAGACGACCCCGATGCAGATGGAAAAAACGGCTATCGTGTGGTTTACCTGGATCTGAAAAACGATCAGGAAGCGGTCAGCGTCACCTGCCGGCGCATCGTGGTTTCCGCCGGCACACTGGGCACCAATGAGCTGTTGATGCGCTGTAAGGAACTGTTCAACACCCTGCCGAAGATCAACAATAATCTAGGTAAAGGATTTTCCGCCAATGGTGACTTTCTCTCATTCGTTCTGAACGGAGAGTTGCCTGCCGATCCGAATTACGGACCGGTCATAACCCAGGGTATCGATTACAATCTGTTCGATAAAGTGGACCGGGAACGTGCTTTCATTCTTGAGGATGCTGGATATCCATCATTTCTGTCCTGGTACGTGGAAGGTGTAAAACCAGGAGTTTCCCAATTGGCTGCCATCATGAGAGCTTTTAAAATGTTGCTGGCTCGCTTTTTGGGCCGCACAAACACGGGACGTCTGGGATACCTGTTCAATGAACTGCTCAGGGGTGATCTTTCCTACACCAGCTGTGTATTGCTGTGCATGGGAATCGACCGTAGCAATGGAACCATGAAACTGCAGCGCAATGGATTTCTCTCCCTGGACTGGCCCTACCGGGACAGTCTGCCGCTCTATCAGGCGATTGTTGATACCGGTAAACGTTTCAGGGCACATATCGGAGGTAAAGCCTACCTGCCCATGCCCACCTGGCTATGGCCCGCCCGCCGCAACGTTGCCGTACATACCCTGGGTGGCTGCAACCTGGCAGACAGTCCCACCGATGGCGTGACCAGCGCCAACCCCGCTACCATGGGTCAGGTATTCGGCTATCGAGGATTGTATGTGGCCGATGGCTCACTGATCCCAACTGCACTTGGCGCAAATCCTGTCGCTACTATATCCGCACTGTCCGAACGGGTCGCAGAAGGCATCACAGGTGATTCTCCGCCGGGGAACGGT
>JAAELC010000459.1 GCA_024227135.1 Gammaproteobacteria bacterium | reverse complement strand
GACGATTACCGCACTGCGGTTTTTCTTTGTGACCACATTAAACCGTGCCGATGCCATTATCAAAATGAGCCGTGTACCGGTACCGCGTAAATTACCGGTGGTACTCAGCCGCGAGGAGGTCACGCGCCTGATTGATGCGGCCGGTAATCCTAAATACCGGGCAGCCCTGTCGGTCGCCTATGGTGCAGGTTTACGCGTCAGTGAAGTGGTTGCGCTCAAGATCAGTGATATTGACAGCACCCGCATGACCCTGCGCATTGAACAGGGCAAAGGTCATAAAGACCGTTATGCCATGCTCTCACCGGTACTGCTTGAACACTTGCGGTCCTGGTGGCGCTTTGCCCATCGCCAGGGGCTGATGCTTGAGGATGGCTGGTTATTTCCCGGACAAAATCCCGTCAACCCACTAACAGCTCGCCAGCTCAATCGTGTCTGCAAATCAGCCGCAGCTGATGCCGAGATTGATAAACGGGTTTCGATGCACATCTTGCGTCACAGTTTTGCCACACATCTGCTGGAGGATAAGGTGGATATACGGGTCATCCAGGTATTGCTGGGGCACAAAAAGCTGGAAACAACAGCACGCTATGCGCAGGTTGCCACCGGTCTTTTACGTGAGGTGATGAGTCCACTGGATTCATTGAAAACCATGAGCTGAGGGTCTGCTATGCTTCGCCCCTCGCTGGAGGTGGCGGATATCTTCCGTCGCCACGGCCACGCATGGCGCGAGTCACATCGAGGCCACATCAGTCTCGGTCAGCTCAAGGTGATGTCGGCGATCGAGCGTTGCCGCAGCGCTGAGCTGGGTGGGCATGTGCTGTTTTGTCAGGCCTGTGATCACCAGCAGATTGCTTACAACTCTTGCCGTAACCGGCATTGCCCCAAGTGTCAGGCCAGTGCAGCACAGCGTTGGCTCGAAGCACGTCAAGCCGATCTGCTGCCGGTTGATTACTATCACCTGGTGTTTACACTGCCCGGGCCGATCAGTGATCTTGCCTTTGCCAACAAGGGTGTTATCTATAACCTGCTATTCCAGACCGCTGCCCAAACCTTGCAAGTCATTGCCAAAGACCCGAAACATCTCGGCGCTAATATCGGTGTTACGCTGGTATTGCATACTTGGGGCTCGGCCATGACTCATCACCCTCACGTACACGGTGTGGTCACTGGCGGTGGCATAGCCATCGATGGTGAACACTGGGTCAGCTGCAAGCAGGGCTTCTTTCTACCCGTGCGTGTCTTATCGCGTCTGTACCGACGGCTGTTTCTGGAAAAACTCTGTCAGGCCTATCAGTCGAACCAGTTACAGTTCTTTGCTGAACAGCAGGCACTGAAACAAGAAAAGCACTTTATGGACTGGATATCATCGCTGTCTCAGATCGAGTGGGTGGTGTATGCCAAACGACCCTTCGCCGGGCCGGCAGCGGTTCTGGCTTACCTTTCGCGCTACACCCATCGTGTGGCCATTGCCAATAGTCGACTCCTCTCAATGGATGAGCACGGCATCACCTTCAAGTGGAAAGATTATCGGCGCAAGAAGGCGAAGCGATACACCACCATGACGCTGAGCGCTGATGAGTTTATCCGCCGCTTTCTTATCCATGTTCTACCCCGCGGTCTTCATCGTATTCGGCATTATGGATTAATGGCCAATACACATCGCAAAGACAGTCTGGCGCACGCTAGAAAACTGTTGCGGGTGAATGAAGCTGAATTACCGGCACCGCAAGAGACAACAGATAAACAGCAGCGCGAGGAACAGAAACAGAATGCAACTTATGTCTGTCCAGACTGTGGTGCGCCCATGTGCATTATTGAAACCTTCCCGCGTCGTCAGCAAGCGCGTGCACCGCCGCTACAGAAAGGCAG
>JAAELC010000458.1 GCA_024227135.1 Gammaproteobacteria bacterium | reverse complement strand
GAAAGCCAAATCCCGGGAGTTGAACAAACGGTTGAAATCAAGCCGGAATAACGCCGATACCGTGACCGAGATTGAGGTTCGAGAGCAGATCGTCTATCGGCAGCATTGGCTTCCCTGGTTGCTGCTTCTCTCTACATGGCTGGCGGTTGGGGGCTATTTCATCTTCATCTGAGTCGACAGGGTAACCTGCAGGACGGATCCTTCCTGCCTCAGGGAATGGGCAGTCGCCAAAATCGCCGATGGAACCTAGTGGATGGCATTGTCAGCTTGGTAGAAGCCGCACTCCCACAGCACTTTTTCTGTGTTCATTGGAATGAACGGGTAACTGCTCACCCCCCTTACCCCCCATAGCCGGTCTGTGGAGGAAGTGTCTTTGGCATGGATGCCAAAGCCAAGCCTACAGAGAGGGTTTTACGGCGTCTTCCGCAACAGATTGCCCGGACGGGGTGAGTAGTTACACAAACGGTGGATATCAGGCCGGGGGGGCTGATTTCATGTCCGGGTTCAATGAGCTGCCTGTTCCCCCCAGATTTCTTTCAACCGATCGTCCCGGCCGCAGCGAAGGCGATAGTACTTGTAACGGAGCGGGCTCTTCTTGTAGAAATCCTGGTGGTAGCTTTCATTACCTTTAATAGGGTAGAAGGTGGATGCATCCAGGATGGGCGTGATGACCTTTTTGTCAGGAAATCGCTCGACCACGGCACGCCTGGATTGTTCGGCAAGCTCCCTTTCACGGTCGTTGCTGACGAAAATGGCGCTCAAATACTCGGTGCCTTTGTCACAGAATTGCCCCTTGGCATCGAATGGATCGATGTTTACCCAGTAGTACTTCAGCAGTGCGTTATAACTGACAATCCGGGGGTCATAGGTGATTTCCACCGCTTCGTAATGACCCTTATGATTCCCATTGTAGGTGGGGTTTTTCAGGGTCCCCCCGGTAAACCCGGAAATCACGTCGGCTACACCTTCCAGTTTCTCAAAATCCGATTCCATACACCAGAAGCAACCCCCAGCCAGTACCGCTTTATCCGCGGCGGCGCTGGTCACAAACAGGGTTGACAGGACTAAAAGTAACCCAGGCAGCGCGGGCAACGTAGTCAACAGATTTTTCACGGTCAGTATCTCCTCTCGTTCAGGTCTTTCTGCATCCTGGCTTCAATCGTTCACCAGTTGCACAGTGTCACATCAGGTGACTGTTCATGCATACTACTTCAGAATGGCGACAGGATCCTGCATTGACGGTCACGACGTCCTCACAATACTGTAAATATTTTGTCACGAAATAAAGATTGCAGGGAGGTATCTACCCGCGCCCCATGGCCGGTCTATTCCGAAAGACGTCGTAAATACCTCCCTGCCAAAGACACTTCCTCCACAGACCACCCATGCGGGGTGAGTAGACAACTGTTTTTCTTGTATCGACTGGAACTGAAATATGACTGAAAAACTGGAAAACAACAAAAGGAGTGCCATTGCTTTTTACAAAACAGCGTACGAAGGCGAGCCGCGCAAGGCGGTAGAGCGCTACGTCGGCGATCGGTATATCCAGCACAACCCAGTAGTTGGGGACGGCCCCGAGGCGTTTATCGCCTACTTCGAGGCGATGGCGGAGCAGTACCCGGGTAAGCGTATAGAATTCGTCCGCTCCGTGGCGCAGGATGATCTGGTCGCTCTGCATACGCATCAGGTGTGGCCTGGGGGAGACGAGTACGTCACCATGGATTTTTTCAGGTTTGACGGGAACGGCAAGATAGTGGAACACTGGGATTCGATACAGTTGATACCCGATAAGTTCGAGCATGGAAATCCCATGTATTAGTCGATTCCGGGGTTTTGATATTCCTGTACCTGCCAGTATCTTGCAGGAGATGGATAAACGTGGATTGTTACCAGTAAATGGGTGGTGTTTTTTCCTGCAGACTGATTGCCGGGGTATTGGTAATACCGATATTGGCTTCCTGTGCCAGTTCTCCTCCAAAGCAAGCTGATGATCTCTGCTCCATCTTCAGGGAGAAGGACGGATGGTATGAGGATGCGCGCTCGGCTGCTGACCGGTGGGGTACCCCGGTTCATGTGCAGATGGCCATTATCCGTCATGAATCCAGCTATGGTGAGGATGCACGTCCACCCCGCAGGTATCTGCTGGGAGTGATACCCTGGTCCCGCGCCTCCTCAGCTTATGGCTATGCCCAGGCAAAGGATGAGACCTGGGACTGGTATATCGCCAAAACGGGTAACAGGGGAGCCGATCGGGATGATTTTGACGATGCGGTGGATTTCGTTGCCTGGTACACCAGTCAGACCCATAAAATGCTGGGTATTTCCAAGTGGGACACCTACAAGCAATATCTTGCCTATCACGAAGGGCAGGGCGGATATCGTAAGGGTAGTTACAAGAAGAAAAAGTGGCTGATGAAGTACGCCAGGAAGGTCGAGCGAACCTCGCAGCGTTATGCGGCACAACTGAAGACCTGTAAAAAGGATCTTGAAGCCGGGCAGTCCTGGTGGTCTTCTCTGAGTCTGTAGCGGTTGCGCTACAGATCGGGTACCAGTACAGCGACCCTGAGGTTTGTCCTGACTCCAGGTCTTCGTGGGCCTGTGCTGCATCCCCGAGCCTGCAGCATTTCTGTATCGTGACTTGAATTCGTTCCTGTCCGGTAAGCTCCGGTCAGTTTTACGCAGGTACTCCTGGAGTCCGCGAATACCTGTTTCGTAGATCTTGTCACCTAGGAGCCTGTCCGAGAATAGCAAAATCCGTGTTTTTGACAAAATTAATTCATTATTAATCAATAAGTTAAAAATCGCGTTTTGCCAAAAACTGAGT
>JAAELC010000457.1 GCA_024227135.1 Gammaproteobacteria bacterium | reverse complement strand
TTTCTAGAATATAAATCAATGACAACAGCCAGGTACAACCAGCCTTCCTGAGTCCAGAGTAGAGTAAGAAGCAGGGCGTAGTCGGACTATTTCCCTGCTTCTCCTCTCCGAACCGCACGTGCACCTCTCAGCGCATACGGCTCTCCATTCAAACATGGCTCATTGCCATGGCTACATCCCGATAGCGTGAAGTGACGGTATTCCTTTCTTCATCCCGCGTAGTATACGGATTGATTTCAGGGTTTCGCCACCGGAACTGACACTTGCGACTGGTAACCAGTCGCCGTAGCGTCACTCCACAAAGATTGCCTCTACCGCTTCGGCCAAATAGCTGCCATATCTTGGCTTTGCCCTCAGCAGGGTACCGGACCCACTGCCGCATCAGCGACTTGATGGAGACCTGATACTTCCGTGCCAGCCAATGTGCGAGTTTCCAGAAGACAATTCTATCCAGTTTCCCGTACATGACTGCGGTATAGTCCGTGAATTGGTAGAAGTTGGCCCATCCCGCTAATTTGCGATTCAGACTTTCTACCATGTCAATCTTGTTCACACTATGATTGCCGGATAGTTCTTTAACCAGCTTATTGGCAAAGTTGCGGAACTTGTCCATGGGTATGGTCGTGACGATGCGCATCGTACCCCGAGGCCCCCGCTTACGAATGATCCGGTGCCCCAGAAAGGTAAACCCGTCGTTGACGTGGGTAATATGGGTTTTATCCATATTGAGCGTCAACTTGAGTGAGCCTTCCAGAAACACTTGGCACTCTTCGCGAATGGCCTCAGCATGTGCTTTGTTTCCCTTGACGATAACCACAAAGTCATCGGCATATCGGCAATAGGCCACCGCCGGTTTCCACTGTCGGTTCTCACGAACCACAATGGGGCGTTGCTTTTGAATACCAAAGTTCCACGCCCGGCGATCGCTGCGGGCTTTCTTGTTCAGGTATTTTGCCTCCAGCCATTGATCAAACTCATTGAGCATGATGTTTGACAGGAGTGGTGAGGCAACCCCACCTTGAGGAACACCTTCACTGGCAGCCCGGAACAGGCCTTTGTCTATGTGACCTGCTTTGATAAATCGCCACAGCAAGGTCAGGAAACGTGCATCCCGGATCCGTTTCCGCACACACTTCATCAACAGTTTATGATGCACTGTGTCAAAATAGCTGGCGAGATCACCTTCAATCACCCAGCGTCCTGACGTATGCGTACTGTCCTGAAGTTGTAATTTCACGGTACGGATGGCGTGATGCACACTACGCTCCGGCCGGAAACCATAGGAAAGTCGATGAAAGTCACTTTCCCAGATAGGCTCCATAGCCATGAGCATGGCACGTTGTACGATCCGATCCCGAAGGGTCGGAATACCCAGTGGCCGTTGCTTGCCGTTGGCCTTCGGAATATAGACTCGCTTTGCAGGCTGTGGTTGATAACCACCTGCCAGCAACTCGGCACGTATTGCGTCCAGCTGAAGCTGGAGATCGTGCTCCATTGCCTGCTTGTCTATACCGTCGATACCCGGTGTCTTAGCGCCTCTCGACGCCAGTGTCACCCGGGCAGCCTCTTGCAACCATGACCGGTCAGCAATCATCCTCAGAAGACGGTCGAACTTGCGTTCTTTATCCGCTGAGGACCATGTAGCCAGCTTGCTTTGCATTTCTCTGATTATCAAAGGTCTTCACCTCTCTACCGGCAGGTAATCTGCCAAACAAGCCATTCGAACTGTTCCCCTTCGCCATGTAGCAGGCTTTCCCTGCTGCAGACTACTACGGGAACTCCGCCAGCCTATCGATCGTTGGGGGCACATTCCCTTATCATCTCGATAAACCTTCCCCAGTCCACATGCCGGACTCAAACGTATTGGTTAGGTTGCCGATCGCAGTCTTTAACCTTGCTTTCCGCAAGGTGATACCGACGCCACGGTCTGGCTATATTCTTCCCGTGACACCCTGCAAGTTGTCATACATATACAGCTTGCATTCGAGAGCGAATCCCTACCTGTGATTCGCTCCAGTCCATATACCACCTGTTAAGTCGTGTAGGTGGTGGCGACATTTCAGCCCATAGATACGATTTAATCGGTTCGTGTTCCTCAACCTTCCAATACTCAGCCTGGAGGTGCATCTTGGCGTAACGACTTCGCCTCACACCCCTTTTCCCACGGGCTCCGTCACCCTGCCAATGTTCGACAGGTCACCGCCGCTTCGGCTCACGCTTCCTCATAGCAGATAGCG
>JAAELC010000456.1 GCA_024227135.1 Gammaproteobacteria bacterium | reverse complement strand
TTGTCTGTCCTGTATTCAGTGCGTGCAGTGTCTGAGATTTTTTTCGTATCGATTCACTCTAGCGACCTTTTTTTCCGGTGTCTTCCCCTGTATCTCTGGACATCGTATTGCAGCAGCAACTTCGTGTCACGACGCAGAGTGCACAAAAATACAGCTTCGACGCAATGCTCTATTTGAGAAGAGAGCCGAGCATACCCCGGAACAATTTCCGACCCAGACTGCTTCCCGCCGCGCGAGCGACACTTTTCAGAAATGCCTCTCCAGCACTTTCGCGAGTTCTGGAACTTTTCTTGCCCGACTTATCGGCCTTGGCAGAACGCTCAGCCAGCTCCGCTTGTTGCTCCTCTTTCTGGCGCATGGCAGTACGCTCCATCAGGATTTCATGCGCGGAACGTGGGTCGATGGCCTCTGCGTAACGCTTCTGATTTATATCCGCGCCAACAATGAGCGCACGCTCCTCCGCAGTAGCCGCCCCCATACGCGAGCTGGGTGGACGTACCAGTGTACGTTGCACCGGCGTCGGTATACCTTTCTCCTGTAGCGTAGATACCAGCGCTTCACCCACCCCTAATTCGCTGATAGCGGTAACAGTATCCAGAGCAGGGTTTTCACGGAATGACTGCGCTGCGACATTGACAGCCTTCCTTTCCTTCGGCGTGTAAGCACGCAGTGCGTGTTGCACGCGGTTTCCCAGTTGCCCAAGCACACTGTCCGGAATATCGCCCGGGCTTTGAGAGATAAAATAGATACCAACGCCTTTTGAACGAATCAGGCGCACAACCTGCTCGATTTTCTCCAGCAGTATTTTCGGTGCATCACGGAAGAGAAGGTGAGCCTCGTCGAAGAAAAACACCAGCACAGGCTGTTCTGGATCTCCCAGCTCCGGCAGTGTCTCAAATAACTCGGAAAGCAACCAGAGAAGGAAGGTTGAATAGACTCTTGGATTCATGATCAAAGCATCAGCCGCCAGAATATTGATCATCCCGCGACCATCACGAGACCTGCCTATAAAATCCTGCAACTGAAGAGCTGGCTCGCCGAAAAAGCTCTGGCCTCCCTCTCTTTCAAGCATTAGCAGGCGGCGCAAAATAGCGTTGATAGACGCTGTAGACACGTTATAGCCCGGACCCATTTCCTTACGATGCTCACTCAGGAATTCCAATGATGTTCGCAAGTCTTTGAGATCCACCAGCAACATGCCCTGCTCATCGGCGTATTGAAATACAAGGGTCACAACGCTTTCTTGCGTCTCATTAAGGTTCAGCAGCCGAGACATCAACTGCGGGCCCATTTCGGAAATAGTAGAACGAATAGGTGTCCCCTTCTCTCCAAAAAGATCCCAGAACGCGACGGGATAGCTCCGCTGCGCATAATTTTCCATCCCTATCTGCTGCACCCTCTCTTCCACTTTGGGATTCGCTGTGCCTGCCTGTGATAAACCTGAAAGATCTCCTTTCACGTCTGCCATGAAAACCGGGACACCGAGATCGGAGAAGCCCTCAGCCAGGCATTGCAGCGTTACGGTCTTACCTGTGCCGGTCGCACCCGCAATCAGTCCATGACGATTGGCATAGCGGGGGTTGAGCGTGACGTGCCCGGCATCGGAGCCGCCAATCAGAATACCTTCCGTCATGTTTCGTTTAACCTTGTTGTGGGCTGTTGAATCGGCATCCAGTATAGTGAAGCACGGCTTAGGTAGCGACAGGAATATACGATGCGCTGGAAACGCGGAAGACGCAGCGGTAATGTCGAAGACAGAAGAGGAGATGGTCCCCACTTGGGTGCCAGCGCGGCTCCGGCGTTA
>JAAELC010000455.1 GCA_024227135.1 Gammaproteobacteria bacterium | reverse complement strand
TTTAAGCGTGCTGGCAGAATAGAATTGCTGCAGCGCCGGATCTTCCAGCGACAAAATGGCTTCTGCACTACCGGGATCGCCCTGGCGTGCGCAACGTCCATACAACTGCCGATCGATGCGGTGTGATTCGTTTCGACTTAAGGCAACCACATGTAATCCACCGGATTCTTTCACACCAGGGCCTAAAGCGATATCAGTACCACGACCAGCCATATTGGTTGCAACGGTAATGGAACCTCGCATGCCGGCCTTGGCAACAATGGCAGCTTCATGCTGGTCCTGCTTGGCGTTGAGTACTTTATGGATGATATTGATTTCATGTAGCCAGGTGCTGACCAGTTCAGACTCTTCCACCGAGCAGGTACCAATCAGCACCGGCCGGCGTTGTTCGTAAAGTTGGGCGATGCCTTGCTGAAACGCCTGCTTTTTAGCCGCTTCATTTCGAAACAGCTTTTCTTTCATCATGATGCGTTTGGATAGTCGGAAAGTCGACACTTTAACCACGTCCAGTCCATAGACCTTGTGCAGCTCTTTCTTGACTTCGCTGATGGTGCCTGATGTGCCGCTCAACTTGAGGTAACGACTGAAGAAACGCTGATAGCTGATGCGGGCCAGGGGTTCACACAATTCACTGATCACACACCCCTCCTTGGCCTCAATCATCTGGTGCAGTCCCTGTTCCCAGGTACGGTCGGGCATTAAACGCCCGGTGGATTCATCGATAATTTTAACTTTGTCTTCATCGACAACATAATGCTTGTCGCGTTTATAAAACTGTGTGACGGTGATTGCCTGGGTCACCAGCATTTCGCGCTTACGCTTGCTATGCCATTGTGCAGGCAGACTTTGTACCATTTCAGCCAGTTTTTCTTCACCTGTCTCGGTCAATTCAACCTGGCGTAACTTGGCATCAATGGTGTAGTCCTGGCCAACATACAGGATTGAAGCCAGGTACAAAGCATCACTGTAAGTGTCGGGTGATTCTTCATTGGGTATTGGCCTGGTAATGATTAACGGTGTTTTGGCTTCATCAATCAACACATTGTCTGCTTCGTCCACGAGTGCAAAACACAGTCCCCTGAGTAACAGAGGTTTCTGGCTGCCAGGTTGCTGGCGCTGAATCTGGCGGTACTGAAAGCGCAATGGACCGGTGTCATCACCCATTTCAATGCGGTCACGCAGGTAGTCAAATGCCAACTGTTTGTTGGTGGTATGCACGATATCGACCTGGTAACTTTCCTGCTTGCGTTCGTTGTCCATGCCTTCAACGACGGGGGCGGCAGTCAGTCCCAGGCGTATATACAAAGGCAGCATGATTTCACAGTCACGTGATGCCAGGTAGTCATTGGCAGTAATCACATGGATCGGAATACCCGCTAATGCGGCCGTGCAGGCTGGCAACGTCATGGTTAACGTTTTACCTTCACCGGTTTGCATTTCTGCCAGCATGCCATTGATCATTAACCAACCACCATACAGCTGTACGTCGTAATGGCTTTTTTTCAGAACACGTGCCGCTGTTTCACGGATCACGGCAAAGGCTTTGAAAATCAAACTAGTCTGCAGACCTTTACGATGTAATTCTGTGCGCAGTTCCCTGATCGCACGGTCTAATTCCTGTTCTGAGCAACCGGCGATGGCTTGCTGGTAATGCTCTACTTTTTGGAAAAGCTGTTTCAAGCTGTAGTTTCTGCGGGTGAAGCGGGATGTCAGCTGTCTGAAGAAACCGACGACAGCCTGTTCGAACTCGGGCAGATCGCTCTTAAGTTTTTGCGGGTAGCTGCTAAAGGTAATACCGGGTTTTGCAGTGAAGTCAGACATTGAACTGCCTCAGGAATATCTGGCGCACACGCCGGTAGAGCTGGGTGGCTAGAGGTTCACCACCGTGATTGATGCGCACATAGACACGTGTGCCCAAAGGAAAATTTTGCGATTCGGGATCAAACTCCAGGTCAACCACAAACACCTTTTGTTCTGTCAGTAGTTCATTTGGGCTCTCGGGTTTGACGATAAATTGTCCTCCACCCTGGGTACTCAAGGCTGTGCTGGGTAACTGGTTGGTTGCTTCGGGTGCCTGACGGATAATCTTGGCGGCATATTCAAACTGACTCTGGTTGGCAAAGCGTACCCTGATGTCTTTGACATGCTGGCGCAACTGGCCAATGTTGTCCTGGGTGACTGCCATGCGTATCGTCGACGGTGGTTCATTGATAATATAGCCCAGTAATTCGCCCTGACGTATATAGCGGCCTGGCAGGTCATCATAATCTGGTATGAAAATAGTGCCTGTTGTGAACGCGGTTACATTCATCGACCGGTTTTTTTTACTGACATGTTTCAGTTCAGAGCGAGCCACTTTGAGTTCTTCACGGAAAATGCCGGCCTCGTAAGAATTTTCGACACGCTTGGCGCGGTACTGGATCTGTAATTCCTTCACGCGTGCTTTGGCAATCTCCAGTTCGGTTTTTAAAAGTGTATTCTGCAGTTGCAGTACGGTGGTGCCCGTTGTAACTTGCTGCCGGTTGCGTACTTTCCATGGCCTGGCAAATCCCTCGTGTTCTGCTTTTAACAGGGCTTCATCCGGCTGCCAGACAATGCCTTCTGCCAGCGTGTAAGAGGCTATTGGTATGAAACCAAACAGGCCAATACCTAACCCGAGCAAAGCGGCAGTGGTTGCCAGGGCCCGGCCGCGTTTATGTTTCAGGCTGGGGCTGTTGAACAGGAAATTAAACGCTTTGAAGAGGGGCAAAACAAGCTGTAACAATACCAGCCAGCCGGTGATAATGACACCGAGTAAAAAAAATCTATCGGTGATCATGACAAAGATGAACCACAGTACAAGCATGCGATAGAGAAATGAGACGAGGCTGTAACTGATAAACCAGAAGGTTTCACCGGGCGCTGAAGCCGGTGAGGCAACCTGCTTCAGGCCGAACAGGTAGTGTTGAAAGAAATAACGCCAGTACTGGGCGGAACGCTGAAACAGGTTTGGAATGCCTAACGCATCGGCAAGCATGTAATAAGCATCGTATTTCAGTAATGGGTTACCGTTAAAAAACAGCGATGAGATGCCGCCGATGATAAATATGTTAAAGCCTATATCCTGGATGATGCCGGGTTCAGTTACCAGAAACAGCAATAAACCCAGTGCGGCAAGAAAGGATTCAACCAGGATCCCGGCAGCACTGACCAATATGCGTTTGTACTTGCTGCGAAAGTGCGTAGCGGTTGAGACATTGACATATGGAATCGGCATGAATAACAGGAAGTTGATGCCCATTTCGTGGACTTCACCACCCTCCAGCTTGGCGCTGAAGGCATGCCCCAGTTCGTGCAGGAATTTAATTGGCGGGTATAACAGGATTATCAATAACAGGTTATATGGCGACAATGCATTAATACTAAAATGCTGGCTCACCTGGGACCAGTGTTGGGCGCCCTGCAGAAGACTGTAAGCCAACACCGCCAGCCAGATAAAAGCCATCCAGGGTGTGTAAATCCAGCGTACCTTGTTAAAATGTCGGTTAAGAAACTCCTCTGGATCCCATAATGGCAGTTTTTGTGCTACCGGGTTCATAAAACGCTGCTTGATCCTGGCCTGCTTTTGCTTGACCTGGCGTTCAAACAATTCTTCGGTATTGATTAATACATCGGTCTGGATCAGGTCAGCGGCATGCAATTGGCCTAACAGCTGGATAATCTCTTCCTGTCCCGGGGCATAGTCTCCCAGTTGTTCACTGATCTGTGCATGGATTTCCTGAACCGTACGCTTGCCGTCGAGTAAGCCGATAAACTGATAAGCAGCAGGATTAAAACGGTGACTACGGGCGGTGGTGGTGTCTTCCAGCAAATACCAGATCAGACCACGGTAATCATGCCGGTGGATCTCGATATAGCCATGCAGCTTAGGCTTGAGATTTGCCACACGGTACCAGTGATGACTTATCAGGTCATTGCTCATCGGATAATTCCTTTGTTTACGGCAACCATGACCAGAACCACAGGCGCAGCCAGTCCGTGATTTTGCGAGTCAAGATCCAGATCAGGCGTTCTTTGCTGACATAAATCTTGGCGACACCCTGCATACCGGGACGCAACAACTCAGTGGCTTCGCTTAACGAGGCTTCAACCCGGAAAATATTCGCGCCGTCTTCAGCTTTGGCGGCAACGGTAATTTTCTCCACGGTTAATGGGAATTGATGTTCTGACAGGCTGGGTAATATCAGGATGCCGGCCTGGCCCTGCATGATATGAGTGATTTCGCTTTCATCAACTTTCAAAATAATTCGGTAGCCTTCCAGTGGCGCGATCTTGAATAGAGGTTCACCACGTTCTACAGGTGCGCCCAGTGACTGTCCCAGGTCTCCTTCGATGACGATGCCATCAAACGGCGCATAAAGATGCACTCTGTCGAGTTGTTGTTTTGCCTGTTTGATTTCTGCCGAAATCTGCTTGATCTGTTCGCTAACCACGCGCACTTTAACCAGGTCACGGCTAGACTGGGCTTCACGGTACTCGCTGCGGGCTTTTTGTAAACCGCCGTTGAATTTGGCCAGCTGTAACTGAATGTCGACATCATTTAATGAAGCCATGACCTGGCCTTCCTTGACGGTATCTCCGGCGCGAACTGTAGAGGAGAGCAGGTAGCCATTAAAGGGTGCTGCCACCACGCGCTGGATTTTGCCTTCGAGTACGGCATCGGATGACACACGAAAATCACCTTGGATGAAACTGCCCATTACCAGCAGTGCAGCGATAGATATTGTTGCCAGCTTGGCTTTCAGGTGTTTGGCCCTAAACAGGGATTGAATGCCTTTGCCAGTGGCACTGAAAATTTTATGTAGCAGACCTTTTTCCTGTTCGCGCTTGAGAGCCAAGTAAGGAGTTAACAAGGCGAACGTCTGTTGACATAACTGCAGTGTCTGCTGGTCAAATGGGTTTTCTTCACTGCGGAGCAGGGTAATTGCACCAAAGCGCTCACCTTCGTAGATCAGCGGAACGGTACAGATCGAGCCACAACCGAATTTGCGAGCCAGTTCCTGGTGTGCACGCTGTATCAGGCGGTTTTTGCAGTCTGGATAGATAATAGCATTGTCCTGTTCCACCGCTTCATCCATCGCATCGGCAATCTTCTGTACCAGGTTGGAGCGGTCATCGAAACTGGCACTGTTGGATATCACGGCAACATGGTTGAAGTGACCCCGGTATTCAGAAAAGGCCACGCGCTCACACTCGAAAGTATGGGTTAACTCAGTGACCATGGCGACCAAGCCTTGCTGGTAACTGCTTTGCTCAAAACAGGCGGCCAGCAGGCCGACCACAAGGGTGTAAAATTCGTTACCCTGCCACCAGCTGGGATTGATCAGTTTCAACCAGTCAATACTTTGCTGTAATGCCGAAAAGATGGCATTGTGCTGGGCTTCAGGCTGGTTACGGATTTTGACCACCAGGATGCCGACCACTGTTGACTGCACGAGTAACGGCAATGCAAACAAATCATAACTTTGTTGCTCGGCTTGCATGATTTGTGGGAAATACACCCGTTTACGCTTTTTTAGGACGTATTTAACAACAGGGGAAAAATCACTGTACCAACTCAGGTTGGATGGCCATTTCGCCAGCGGTTGCAGCTGCTTGCTTTTACGCTCAGGCATCATGAACACGGCAGATTCAACGCCGGGCAGCTGTGTGCAGACGCTTTCCAGCCATTGTTGTGAAAAGTTTGTGTTCATTGAACTTGCCATGCCGCTATACCGCACTGTCCTTCATGCTGTATGGCCAGAGCGCTCTTAACAGGCTATCAGCATGGGTGGTAATTTCATTGAAGATTAATTCTTCAATGTTGGACGGCAGCTGCTGCAGGCGCGGATCATTAGTGCGACTGTTTTCAATCAGCGTGCGCTGTTTGCCAAGCTGTGGATTTTGGCAGATGTTATGGGCCAGGTGCACGATATTGATTGCATGCTGATTTTTCTCCGATGCCAGCTGAGGTTGTAAATGACAAGCCGCACTCTGCTGGTAAAGTTCCGGCAATTGCCACATCTGCATGATGGTAGTGCCGATCTGTGTATAGTCAAAACCGAAATAGTCATACTCCAGTCTGGTGATACAGATGTTTTGCAGCTGGCTTTGTTCCAGTGCCTGCAGAGACAGTTCCGGCTGTCGTGCAAACAGGGCTGCATGGCCTATCTCGTGCAGCAGACCCAATGAAAAATACAGGTTAACCGGTAGTGACAGGCTGCATTGTGCGATCAGCTTGGCAGCGATACCACATTGCACACTGTATTTCCAGAAAGCCTCCAGGTTGAACATCTGTTGTGGGATATTGGCAAACGTGCGCATTGCCAGGCAACTGAGCGCCAGGTCATGTAATTGCATCACCCCAATCAGGCTGATGGCCTGGTGCAGATCTTTGGCGCTGCGGGAAAAGCCAAAAAACGGGCTGTTGGCAATACGGATGGTTCTGACCACCAGCATTGAATCCTGCTGTATGGTATCGACAAAATCCTGTATTTCCACGTCGGGTTTTTCGATCAGCCGGCGGAGCTGCAGATAGACCTCGGGTATCGAGATCTGTTCTGCTATTTTGCCAATGAATGAATTTACCGGTTGCATGACTTTACGCTATTCGGCCGGAGGTTAAGCCAGAATGACTTGTTCCATTTCCGTGCAATGTATTAATGCAGGTTGCATTGCCTGTTCAACGCATTCCGGCGTTGTCCGGCCTGCTTCCCAGGCAATGGGTGCGATCAAGTCGTTCAGTTCTGTTTCAACCTCCATGGCGTGTTTGTGGGCATAAGCGTGGGCGATATGCAGCAGGGCGGTTTCAAGACAGTCCTGTTCGGCCGGTTCCGGTGCAGGTTGCAGACGTGTCATGCGCTGAAAATCGTCTGGCAGACTCCATTGGTGCATCAATTTGGCACCGATTTCACCATAGTGACAACCTAATACCTGTTGTTCGGCCTGCTGGACAGGCAGATTGTTTTCCTTGGCGACCTGGTGTATTTTTCTGGCCAGGTCGGGAAACTCGGCATAATAAGCCAGGTGGCCGATTTCATGCAGTAGGCCAATAATAAAGAGTTTATCCACCGCCTGGCTGCGTGACTGCTCACCCAGTTGGCGCGCTAAGGTCCCAGTCAGAAGGCTGGTGCGCCAAAACGTTTTTAACGGCACGATATCATTCGGAAAATCCAGTGCGGACAGAGCAGAAATACCCAGTACCATGGTGTGTAATTGACCCAGTCCGAGCATGTTAATCGCGCGCGAAACACTGTTGATCTGGCCGGCAAAACCAAAATAGGCACTGTTGATGACATTCAATAGTTTGACGGTTAGATTCGGATCCAGGCTGATGACCTGGATAAAATCGTCAATAACAGAATGAGGATCCTGCATCAGGCTGCGGAATTTAAGGTAAACCTCGGGCAAGGAAATAAGCTCAGTAACCTGCTTTAGCTGACTTTCAAAAGAAGACATGTATGGTTTGGCCGTGTCTATCCATTGCTATTACCCGCTGTTTCGGCCAAGTCGGTTAATTCTTTAATGGGCAGGGGGCAGGGTGATCAGCTGTATCTGGGAATCATGAGATGGACGCCCCGCAAACCCGTCTATCAGGTGCGGTGTTTTACTCCCACCCAGTGCCGGCATCTGTGCTAGCCTCGATTTCCACAGTACGGGGTTCACCTAACACCCCGACGAATTAACCTCTGCGCAAGTAGAATTCCATCCTATTGATTTACAGTTGTATTTTTGACTTTGCCACTTTTGGCGCAAAAGTCGGCTAGATCTAGGAACAAGATGCCTTTTTTGGTGAAATCATGGCCAACCGCTCGGGAAGGCGAGTTATTTTAAACACCTCTGCCATCCTCTTTGGATATTTTTTGGTTACTTTTTGCTCTTCTGCGAAAAGCTTGCGTACCTGATCAATATCGACCTCAGCAAAACGTTCAGCAAGCGTTGCTTTGCCGTTTAAGATGATTTCCCTATATTGAGGGTTCTCAAGATTCTTAACCAGTGGAGTTTGAGCAAACATTGTTGTCAATGTCTTCGTTAAAGAATGATTACCGCTTCACTTACGGTTTAACCGCTTCAGGTATCGAAAGAACTGCTCCAGGATATTTGTGGCTTCAGGGTAACCGTTCCTGTTTTGGTGACGACCAGAATGGGATCGGCGAACAACTTATCCCAGTATTTATCAATCTGCTTAGTCATCTTCTTGTAGGCGATGACGGTTGACGATAATTCTTCGATCTCATGGGAAAGGCGAAAAGCGATGACACGCGATCGAATGGTCTCGATATCTGCATCACCTGTCGATGGCTACCAAAACCCGCGCATTATGGATTATGTTCCATAATGCGCGGATTTAGGCAGCCGCTAACACTTTCCCCATGTCAGCCAGGCCTTTAGGATCGAGAGAGCATCCATCGATAAAAAAACCGGCGAGACCAGTCAAGAGGTGATCCATGGCATCATCAGTACACCGGCCGACCAAACAAGCCCGGACCCACATGGTCATGGTCCCAAGCGAAAAAGATGGTCTCAGGGCGGTGCTTGGTGAGGCTCATCGCCAATACACTCGACACGTCAATTTCAGGGAAGGGTGGCGAGGTCACCTTTGGCAGGGAAGATTTCATTCGTTGGTCATGGACGAATCTTACCTGCTGGCGACAGTTCGCTATGTGGGAAGGAGTCCTGTTGTCGCCAAACTCTGTCGGTATCCAGAAAACTGGCCAAGGTCGAACTCGTCAGCACATCTGTCTGGTCTTGATGATGAACTGGTGAAAGTGGCTCCCATGCTCTCCCGAATAGATGATTGGAGGAAGTACTTAGCTGGCGTAGAATCGAATGTGGATGATGATGCCCTGATACAAAAACACAATCGAACCGGACGTCTGCTTGGCAGCGCACAGTTTGTAACCGAGCTTGAATCATTGACAGGTAGAATTCTGGCTTTAAAAAAAGCCTGGCTCAACACCCACGTAGTAGAGATAGGTATACTGCTCACGAAATTCCCAGATATTCAATACCTTCGGAGATTCATCAGGTCGGTTGTCTGGCTGTGATTGTGTCAATCATTGCCGAAGCTTAAGCATCTCCTAAGGGCTATAATCAGATAATCGTGCAATCACAGGGGTAGCGCCGGTGGCAGTCAGGCAGGATCAGTCGATGTGGGATCAGTTGATCAAGCTGGTTCCAGACTCGGATTTGACGCTTCAGCAACAATTGCGACAGTCAATCGTGGCAGCCATACTCAATGGGCATATTCCCATTGATCGGGCACTGCCTTCGTCCCGTGAGCTTGCCCGGCATTTGAAAATTGCGCGCAATACCGTCGTGCTTTCCTATCAAAATCTGGTCGACGACGGTTATCTCTGCACTCGGGAAAGAAGCGGCTATTACGTTGACAAGCAGATTCTGGAAGGTCGAGTGGAAACACGCCAGGTTTCGGTCATCGAATCGGAAAAATCTCCCGACTGGATCAGCAGATACAAGCGTAATCCTTCGAAGCTGCGGAATATTATCAAGCCGGGTGATTGGCGAAAATACAAGTACCCGTTTATCTATGGTCAGCCCGACCAGAATCTTTTTCCACTGAATGACTGGCGGGACTGTTGCCGGCAATCGTTGAAAGCGGGGGATATCTTCAGTACCGGCTCTGACCGGTTCGATCTGGACGATTCGGTCCTCATCGAGCAGATACAAACGCGATTGTTGCCTCGCCGGGGGGTCTGGGCAAAACCTGAGCAGATTCTGGTGACTCTGGGAGCGCAGAACGCACTGTACCTCATTGCCAGTTTGTTAACTGACAGGACCAGTACGGTGGGGGTCGAGGACCCGGGTTATCCTGACGCGAGAAATATCTTTTCTGTCATGCGATCCCAGGTTGTGCCTATTCCAATCGATGAGCAGGGTATTGTGCCAGACGACATTCTGAGCCAGTGTGACTGCGTGTATGTCACCCCCAGTCATCAATCACCGACCACGGTTACGATGCCGATGGAGCGAAGGACCGCTCTTCTTGAGCGGGCTGCCGAGTCAGATTTCCTGTTTATCGAAGATGATTACGAAAGTGAAACCAATTTCATCGGAAACCCCACGCCGGCATTGAAAAGTCTTGATCGGCACGATCGGGTGATCTATCTCGGCAGCCTGTCCAAAACGCTGGCTCCCGGATTGCGTCTCGGGTACATGGTCGGTCCGGTGGAGTTCATCCATGAAGTACGGGCTCTGCGTCGGCTCATGATGCGTCATCCGCCCGCGAACAATCAACGCAGCATTGCGCTGTTTCTGGCACGAGGACATCACGATGCATTGATTTACCGGCAGAACCGTATCTACCGTGAGCGGTGGCAGGTGATGGTCGATGCGCTGGCAGATCATATGCCCGAGACCTATCAAATACCCACATTCGGTGGCTCGGCCTTCTGGATAAGGGGACAGAAAAACCTGGATGCGGCGGAACTACAGAATGTGGCACGTAAACAGGGCGTGCTGATCGAGCCTGGTGAAGTCTATTTCAATTCACCCAATCCTCCCAGAAACTATTTTCGACTGGGTTTTTCATCCATTCCGGTGGAAAGAATTGAACCAGGCATTCGCAAGCTGTCCGAGCTGATTCAACAGCAGTTGGGCTGAACCCCGGTCATTGATACAGGCCTTCAGGGGAGCGATCACCGTACGATGCGGGCTGCCGAAAGACCCTCGGCCTGGCTCCCGATTTTTGCTTTGGTCCAATGGGTCGTCGCCTTCTGGCCCTACCTGCTGTTTTGGAGATCTACTATCGTTTTTCCACAGATTAAGAGGTAGTTAGGGTTTTCTGAATCGGCTTCCGGTCCATCGGATAGCAGTTTTGAGATCTCCGGCAAAATAATGCCCGATCAAGTGTCGGATTCGATGATCCCCGTGGGGTTTGTCGATTCCTGTGTTTCTGGCACCTGTCGTTCTTTCAGAAATGGAGGTGCTCTGGAACTTGTGCGCTTCCCAAGACCAGAGAGTAACCGACAGCCTGGCGGTTTGTTTCATCATGCCTGTTGGCCGGCTTATCGCCACCGGACCGGAGTTACCCTGATCGCTCTCGCTCATTGAATCGATTCATAATTGGAGGAACAGTTGAAATGAAAATGACTCCCAGTGAGGCATTCGTCGAAACCATGGTCGCCAACGAGGTGACTGATATGTTCGGTATCATGGGGTCCGCTTTTATGGATGCCATGGATATTTTTGCGCCGGCTGGTATTCGCCTTATTCCAGTGGTTCATGAGCAGGGTGCGGCTCACATGGCGGACGGGTATGGCCGGGTCAGCGGTCGGCACGGGGTGACCATCGGCCAGAACGGCCCCGGAATCAGCAATTGCGTTACCGCCATTGCGGCGGCTTACTGGGCCCACACTCCGGTGGTTATCGTCACACCGGAGACCGGAACCATGGGGCAGGGCCTGGGCGGTTTCCAGGAGGCCAACCAGTTGCCCATGTTTCAGGAGTTCACCAAATACCAGGGACATGTCTGTAATCCGGCGCGTATGGCCGAATTTACCGGGCGCTGCTTCGATCGCGCCATGTCGGAAATGGGACCCACCCAGTTGAATATACCCCGTGACTATTTCTACGGTGACATCGATGTGGAAATTCCGCAGCCGAGGCGACTGGACCGGGGAGCGGGTGGCAGCAACAGCCTGGATGAGGCCGCGGATATTCTGTCGGAAGCCCAGTTTCCGGTAATTATTTCAGGGGGCGGTGTGGTGATGGCGGACGCCATGGAAGAGTGTCGGATACTGGCCGAGCGCCTGGGTGCGCCGGTGGTCAACAGTTACCTGCACAACGACTCTTTCCCTGCCAGCCATGCACTCTGGTGTGGACCACTGGGTTACCAGGGGTCGAAAGCGGCGATGAAGCTGATCAGCAAAGCCGATGTGGTAGTGGCACTGGGGTCACGACTGGGGCCATTTGGAACGCTTCCCCAGCATGGCATGGACTACTGGCCGAAAGATGCCAGGATCATTCAGATCGATGCAGACCACAAGATGCTGGGCCTGGTGAAAAAGATCTCGGTAGGCATTTGCGGCGATGCGGGGGAAGCAGCCGTTGCTCTGACCCGGCGCCTGGAAGATAAAAAGCTGGCTTGCGATGCTTCCAAGGCTGCGCGGGGGGAGGAAATCGCAGCGGAAAAAACGGCCTGGGAACAGGAACTTGATGAATGGACTCACGAAAAAGACCCCTACAGCCTGGATATGATCGAAGAGGCAAACGGAGAGGACGGCCGTTATCTGCATCCCCGCCAGGTATTGCGGGAACTGGAGAAGGCGATGCCCGAGGATGTGATGGTGTCCACCGATATCGGTAACATCAATTCGGTGGCAAACAGCTATCTTCGCTTCGATAAGCCACGCAGTTTCTTTGCAGCCATGAGCTGGGGCAACTGCGGTTACGCTTTTCCGACCATCATCGGTGCCAAAGTGGCGGCACCCCACCGGCCGGCCATCTCTTACGCAGGTGACGGTGCCTGGGGAATGAGTATGGGAGAAACCATGACCTGTGTGCGCCATAATATTCCCGTGACTGCAGTGGTATTCCACAATCGCCAATGGGGTGCGGAAAAAAAGAACCAGGTGGACTTCTACAACCGCCGCTTCGTGGCCGGGGAACTGGATAACCAGAGTTTTGCCGGTATTGCCCGGGCCATGGGCGCGGAGGGTATCGTGGTGGACAAGCTGGAGGAGGTCGGGCCGGCGCTGAAAAAGGCGGTAGACATGCAGATGAACGAGGGCAAGACTTGTATCGTGGAAATTATGTGTACCCGGGAACTGGGAGATCCGTTCCGTCGTGATGCTTTGTCCAAACCGGTTCGTCATCTGGAGAAGTACAAGGACTACGTATAGTTTTCTGTACTGGCCGTTTCGGCAGTCCGAGCCTGGTGGTCGGGACATCCTGGTGGGTGTCCCGGCAAGAGAACTGTGGGGCGTCGTGTTTAATTGACCCCATCTGATCAATAAACGGAATCCCGGCCTTTACCGGCCGGGCTTCGAGTGTGTGCCAGGAGCGGGCAATGACCGATATCAAGCAGATAAGACCGGACCGTCTGGTATCCGTCAAAGAGGTCTTCGGTGTCGAATCCGAGCTTGTTGTATCCGCATTCAGCGAACGTGAGGATCACGTACCTGAGATCGATTCCGCTTATCGTTTCAATCCCGATGTCACCCTGGCAATACTGGCCGGTTTTTCCAACGACCGCCGGGTGATGATTCAGGGATTCCACGGCACCGGTAAATCAACCCACGTGGAGCAGGTGGCAGCCCGCCTCAACTGGCCCTGCGTGCGGGTGAATCTGGATGGCCACATCAGCCGTCTGGATCTGGTGGGAAAGGACGCCATCGTGCTGCGTGACGGCAAGCAGGTGACCGAGTTTCAGGAGGGGATCGTCCCCTGGGCGTTGCAGCGGCCGGTGGCACTGATTTTCGACGAATACGATGCGGGGCGTCCGGATGTCATGTTCGTCATTCAGCGTATTCTGGAGAGGGACGGCAAACTGACCTTGCTGGACCAGAACAGAGTCATCCGGCCCCACGAGTACTTTCGTCTGTTCGCTACCTCCAACACCGTGGGGCTGGGTAATCTCAGTGGTCTCTATCAGGGCTCCCAGGTACTCAACCATGCCCAGATCGATCGCTGGAACATCGTAGCAACCCTGAACTATCTCCCCCGGGAAGAGGAGATGGCAATCGTCCAGGGCAGAGTGCCCAGATATGGGGACGAAGAGGGTGCCAGTTTGGTGAAAGCGATGGTCGAAGTAGCCAATCTTACCCGCCAGGGCTTTGCTGCGGGTGATCTGTCGACCCTGATGTCCCCGAGAACGGTTATCTCCTGGGCGGAGAATACGGAGATTTTTCAAGATCCGGCTGTGGCTTTCCGGCTCTCTTTTCTGAACAAATGTGACGAAGCGGAATACGCCCTGGTGGCGGAGTACTTTCAGCGTTGCTTCGACCGGGAGTTGGAAATGAATCAACTCGATACCGGGATCGATACGGGGTGAAGACCGAACGCCAGCAACAGCGTGTGGAGGAACTCTGCGGTGCCTGTATCCGGGCGTTAACCGGTCAGCACGATCTGCGCTATCGGGGGCGTCGCTTGCACAAGGGATTGCGTCCTGTCCCTCTGGGAGCCGCCCATCTTCGGACCGACCCCGAAAGAGATGATTTCAAATCATATCGTGGTGCGGCCGATGGGTTGGCACTGCGTCTCCAGTACAGCGATTCTGAACTGCACCATCGGTTACTTCCTGAGAGAGCGGTGCAACGGTTTGTTTTCGAATTGATGGAACAGCTGCGGGTAGAGTCCCTGGTGCCTGGTCAACTGCCAGGGATGAAACGTAATCTGCACTATCGCTTCACCCAGTGGTGTCTGGCATTTTACCAATCCCGCCTGACGGAAAATCAGACCGGGATCCTGATCTATACCCTGGCTCAATTGACCTGGTCACGCCTGGGCAACTACCCCGTACTGGAAGAGACCGAGGACGTGATAGAAGCAACCCGGTTTCATCTCACCCCGCTCATTGGCCATCAACTCGCGGCGCTTCGCCGTACACGGGAAGATCAGCTGACCTATTCCCAGCACGCTTTGTCCATTGCCCGAACAATGGATCAACTGCTGGCTGGCCAGTCAGCGTCAGAATCGGAGCAGCAAGAAAGCGACCATGACGAAGCCGCTCCCAGCGATCTCTCCCGGTTTCTCGACTTAGAAAGCGATGGGGAACTGGAAGCCATGACAGTGGCCGGTGTAGGCGAAAGCAAAGTGTTTCGGGAGGCACCAAGCGGTTATCGCGTGTTCACTACAAAACACGATCGCGAGGTGAGCGCCGTCTCTCTGGTTAGAGAAGCGTATCTGAAGACGTTGCGTTTGAAACTGGATGCACTGATTCGTGGTCAGGGTATCAATATTCCCCGACTGGCGCGCCGACTCTCGATGCTTCTGGCTGATACCCGGCTGACTGATTGGAAGGATGGTGAGGAGGAAGGCTATGTGGATGGTCGTCGCCTCAGTCGGTTGGTGACTGCCCCTGGAGAGCGACGGCTGTTTCGACGGCAGGCGCACCGGCTCCAGGCTGACTGTCTGGTCTCTATCCTGATCGATTGTTCAGGATCCATGAAGAATCAAATCGAACCCGTGGCAATACTGGTCGATGTGTTGTCCCGGGCTCTTGAGCAGGCCGGTGTTAACTCGGAGATTCTCGGGCATACCACCGGTGCCTGGAATGGTGGGAAATGTCAGCGTGAATGGATGAGCCTTGGGCGTCCCAGCCATCCCGGCAGGCTCAATGAGCTTTGCCACGTCGTGTACAAAGCCGCCGATAACTCCTGGAGGCGTGCACGCTCCGGCATAGGGGCACTGCTCAAGCCGGACCTGTTTCGGGAGGGGATCGACGGCGAAGCAGTGGAATGGGCGTGTTGGAGAATGATTGGCCGACCTGAAAAACGCCGGACCCTGATAGTGATTTCCGATGGCTGCCCAATGGATACCGCGACAGGACTGGCCAATGACAAGCACTACCTGGACAATCACCTGAAACAGGTGACCGCCCGACTGGAGCAGAGCAGGGACATTGAACTCTACGGTTTGGGCGTCGGGCTGGACTTGAGTGCCTTCTATACCAACAGCCTGGCGCTGGATTTATCGAAAGCGCTGAGCAATCAGGTTTTCGACGAGATTCTGCAGTTGCTGGCGGGGAGGCATCATCGGTAGGGTGGTTGGCTTTAGGGCCGCGGAAAAAATGAATCATCCCATCCTGCTGGTCTCTCACCTCAGCTATCACTACCGGCATCCTGCCTCGCGTGAATCTAGTCCATCCATGGACGTCGTCTGCGT
>JAAELC010000454.1 GCA_024227135.1 Gammaproteobacteria bacterium | reverse complement strand
CTTTGTTTCGGACAACAATCTTCTGATTTTTGATCTCACAGATCCTTTGGACCCTTCACTGACTTCCGATACACCCATCGATGGCACAGCCTTAAAAACCAGCTTCGCCGGCGACCGGGCCTTTGTAGCCTGCGGTGCCAGTGGCTTGCAAATTTTTGATATCAGTAATTTGCTGAGTCCCTCACTTTTGGGCCAAATCTCTGAGTGGAGCAATTGCCGGCACGCCACAGCCACCACCAGCGGCGATACTGTCTATGCCGCGGTCGATACTGAAGGTCTGACCATTCTTGAAGTCAGCGACCCCGAAAATTACGATATCCTCGATACCCGCAGTACCGTAGGACCCGCCTTTCATGGGGTACTACAAGATGGCCTGATTTATCTGTCCACCGGCTCGGAAGGTCTGCGCATTTATGAGTTCGACCCCATAGGACTGAACTCAGATGACAACCAGGCCCAATCGATTGATCTGTATACTGACGATGACCCCGTGGCCCGTGTGGCTTTGACCGCTGCATACAGCGACTCCATTGCCTTCCAGGTCACCGTCAATGGCGGCACTACCTGGCACTCCATCATTCCCGAAGATGGATTTTTTCAATTCCCCGAAACCGGCACCGATGTCCGCTGGCGTGCGAATCTGGTTGCCACTGAAGCCGGTGGCGAAAGCGGCCCAATTCTGGACATGGTTCGCCTGTCACTGGACCGTCTGTCCAGCTATGGATCCATCAGTAGTGTTGAAGATATTGCCAACGATGACGGGCGTGAAGTGCGCCTCAGCTGGCAGGCCAGCCGGCACGACGCTCAGGGAGGCGAACACACTATTACCGAGTATTCCATTTACCGTCGTTACGATGGCGCGGCACAAAGTGCCAGTGCCAAAAGCCGCCAACCGGGCGCCCCGTATCCTCCAGGTCAATGGGACTATCTGTCCACAGTTCCAGCTGATTTCGAAAGCCAATACTCTTTAGTAGTGCCCACACTGGCGGACAGCAACAGCACGGGTACCAACTGGACGGCTTTCTTTGTCCGTACCAGAACCACTGTCCACGGCGTGTTCTTCGATTCTCCCCCAGACAGCGGCTACTCCCTGAACAATTTGCAGCCGGCGGCCCCAACGGGATGGTTTGTTGACTATTCTCCTGCCAATGGAACCCAGCTGGACTGGAACCCCTCGGACGACCCCCAGTTTGCTCATTTCCGGGTCTATCGATCTTTGGTCCAAGACACTCCCGTTCAACCCGGTACCCTGTTTGCCGTCACCACGGAGTCTGACTATTTCGATGAAACTGAATCCCACTGGTATTACCAACTGACTCAAGTGACTCACGAGGGCCATGAAAGCCAGCCTGCACATCTGGGCCTTTCTGATGCACCTCAGTCATCCAGCAAACTTCACCTTATGCGGAACGTACCGAACCCCTTCAATCCGATCACCGTTTTGAAATTCAGGCTTGCCGATGATTCCCTTCCTGTGGAACTCGACATTTTTGATGTGCGGGGAAAAAGAGTTCGCACATTCACCGCCATGGACCTCCCAGTGGGAGTACACCAGATTCGCTGGGACGGACGCGACAGTGCCGGACGTGGCTGTGCTTCCGGTGTCTATCAAGCCCGTTTGCGGCAAGGCCAGGAACAACAGGACATTAAAATGATGCTGGTCCGCTAACAGGCCTGTCACTACCCGGACATTGGCTGAATTTGGCACACATACTGCTGTCCTCTGAGCATGAAACCTGGATCTACCATCAACTTGGTGATTATTTCACTGGCTGGCCTCAGTTGCCTGCTATGCATTTTGCTGTCTCTTCAAATTTGGAATCAGGGACAGGAAACCGGTGAAATGCTTCAGGATAGCCTTGAACCCACTCTCAGCCGGGGCCAAGCCCGGGAAGCGTGCGGCCAGGCCATTTTCTGGTCACGGGAATATGTCATTGAAGGCAACCCGGATTTTTTGACCCAGGCCCGGCAATTTGCGG
>JAAELC010000453.1 GCA_024227135.1 Gammaproteobacteria bacterium | reverse complement strand
CCGGAAAGCCTTGTGCTGCCTGGCTTTCCGCCGGGCGTGTTACTAGAAACTGTCAAAGTCGGGTCTGGGTCGTCTACAGACCGCTGCACCGCACCATATGAGAGTCCGCTTCCTGGAAGAGAAAGATAGATTGCCAGAGCCTCCAGAATCTTTCCCGGTAAGCCCTTAGAAAAACCATAAAGCTGACTTTCAGGCAGTGGAATCGATCAGCCTGACCCGGCCTGGAGCGGGCGATTGCGTTACTTAACCCTGGCCCAATGCTCGCCGCTGCAGATGATCGATACACAACCCTCCACGTCTAGCTCGTTGCCTTTAAGTTCCATCTTGGACTTATAGGTCTTGTCGTGTTCCGGGTCCCAGATGGTGCCGCCCGAATAGTGCGTACCATCGTCCGACTCCATTTCCTTGATCATGAGTTTGCCCAAGTTCGTGTATGCCGAATCCTCGCCCTGCTTATTGAATGCCTTGCTTATCTTGCCACAAGTCTTGCTGGCATCCGACGCGCATGGACCGACCGTGACCTCAATATAGCCGCCGTCATCGTTTGCCTCTGTCTTCCAGATGCCATCCGCCTGCTGGCGATCGCCAGCGCGGGAAGTGAGGCGACTGTAATTGCCAGGATCAGCCTGTGCATCAGGTTGTCTCTTCTGTGCTGGTGGTCAATGAATAATCCAACCCATTGCCATTACACTCGAAACGAGCGCGATGAGCCGGTTGATCGAACCGCGATCCTACCACGCGGGACGCACGGTAATCGACGATTAGTGCGAATTGTTTTGATTCTCGTTCTCTGATACCACCATTGCCTCTGGCCAGTTAACAGTGGCTTTGAGTGTTTCTTGCGGACCGACTAGTGCAGCGCACAATCCTAACGTGCGGTCACTGGAAGGGAAGCGTGGATAAACAGAGCTACTGTAAACCAGTCAGCAACTGCCCATGTGGAAGCTACCCTCCGCAACCCGATGATTCTGCGGCGGTGGTGACAGACCGCCCTGAGCGCATTGTAATCACAACAGGAGATACAGCGATATCCATGCATTGCCCCGTATGAATATCAATGCCTGTGCCATGTGCGACTGGTGTCAGCCGGCGCCGTATCCCGGAGCAGACACCAAGTCAGAGTACTACCCTTAGCCTATCGGTCCTTTATCTATAAAACAAAAAAATTTAACAAAATTATTAAATATAATTAAATTATAGTCGCTATACTATTAAGCTATTATTAGTTTTGGGAAACGAGACAACAGTCGGTGCAAAGCGCTTGCTCATATTGTGGTGGGAATCTTCGGGTCAGTAAGCTGACCTGTGAGGATTGCGGATTGGCCCTCGAAGGGGAGTTCTCCTCGCCCCGGCTGTCGCGCCTGGAAATCGAAGAACAGCGGTTCGTGGAACTCTTCGTCCTGGCCAGTGGCAGTCTGAAGGAAATGGCCAGAGTGCTGGGTGTTTCCTATCCCACAGTTCGCAATCGGCTGGATCGGCTGATAGAAAATCTTCACAAGCAGCGGATGCTGGACGAACAGCGTAAACAGAAGATCCTCCAGGACATGGAGGACGGCCGGATTCCACCGAAACAGGGGATGCGGCTGCTGGAGAATCTTTGATATGAATGAGCAGACGGAAGACGCACGTATCGAACGTATGTTGAACCAGGGCAAACTGACGGCGGAGGAGGCCCAGCGTCTGCGGCGATCGCTGGATGATGCACGGCAGCATGAAAAGACCTTTGAGCGGGCCGTCAGGTCGACACGGAACCGCAGACCAATCATGCTGCTGCTGGCGTTGCTGGTGCTGTTTTTCGTGCTGGGTATTGGAACCTACTGGCTGCTAAGTGAGGGTATAGGTGCGGGAGCCCAGGTTGTCACAAGTGAACTGCCGGCCCCGTCGCGGCCGGAAGGCAGGTTAATCGACCTGTCAGAACTTTCCGGAGAAAGGAGTACCACTATGAACCGTTCAGTACCTCTATCCATCGGCATCATCACCATCTGTCTTATCGCCCTTCTTGCAGGATTGATTGCATTTTTCTACAACGGGCTGGTTACAACACGGGAACAGGTCAACGCGGGATGGGCCCAGGTGGAAAATGTCTACCAGAGACGTCTGGACCTGGTGCCGCTGCTGGTCGATGCGGTACAGACCTATACTGATCACGAGCGGGAGACACTCACCGAACTTACTGCTGCGAGGGTCCAAGCTATCGAGTCTAACAGCGCGATCGGTTCCGAGGCGCCGCAGACCGTCGAGCAGATCAAGGCGATCGAAGCCTCACAGGGCAGGGTTGAATCGGGGCTGGCGCGCCTGTTTGCGGTGGTGGAGAACTACCCCGACCTCAAGGCCAGCCGAAATTTCCTGACACTACAGGATCAGATCGAGGGCACTGAGAACCGGGTTGCCATAGAGCGGCGCAACTACAATGAGTTCTCCCGTCGCTACAACACCCGGCTACAGGTTTTCCCGTCAAACATCGTCGGTCAGATGATGGGTTTCGATTCCAAACCTTACTTCGAAGCCGAAGACAAGGCCCTGAAAGGCCTCGGGGACGTTTTCGGCAGGGACGAGCGTTAAATGCCCTGATGCCCGGTTCTGGACATCACAGCCGTACTGGAACTGATCCACCATGAGAAAGTCCGTGATATCGTTTATCCTCGCAGGGCTGCTGGTGCTCGGGGGAGCGTCACTGTGGCGTTTTTTGGACAACAATGAAACCGACCGCCTTCCGGACGACCTCCAGCCCTTCACCCTGGATGAACGTCCCCAGCCCGATCGTTATCTTTTCGACTACACGGGTGTATTGAGACACTACCAGGAGGGAGTGCATCTCTACCTGGAGAACCTTGGCTCCCGGTTCGGCATGGAGGCGCTGGTTGTCAGCATACCTTCCCTGCCGCCGGGTTACAGTATCCAGACGCTCGCGGTGGATCTGACCAACAATTGGGGCATTGGCAGGTACCAGGACGGGCGGGGATTGCTGCTATTGCTGGTCGAAGAGGGTAGGCAGGTCAAGCTCGAGGTGGGTTATGAGCTGGAAGATGTCTTCACCGATGCCTTGAGCGGCTATGTAGAGGATCTTCAGCTGGGCTCTTACTACCGTGCCGGAGATGTAGGTACCGGTATGATAGCCGTGATGGAGATGCTGGAACAGCGGGCCCAGACCAAGCACCTGGGGAAGTACACCAGCGTGCAGATCGCCAGGGCGGATGCAGAACTGCTGGCGGGTGGTGCGGGCGCAACACGTAATCTCGAGCGCTATACGAACAAGAGTGCGGAGCCGGAGAGTTCACAGGCTCCCAATCGGGGTGCAAGCTCGCCGGAACAGGCCTGGGAGATCATGCTTGCCAAGTGGGCCGGGGAGGGCAGGGAGATCCCGGTGGATATCTACACCCGGATGACCCGCATCGCCATGGGCGATCCCGACAGGCCCGATCCCAGGACACTGGGATCCCTGGATCACTGGCGCAATGCCGAATACCAGGTACTCAACGACGGCGACTATGCGGTGATCTGGTTTGGCGCCATCGACGGCTGGGACAATGCCCCTTTCCTGTTCTGCAACGACGGCAGCGGGTGGAAGTTCGACATTGTCCACCAGCGCCGTCTGGTGGTGATGACCCAGGCACCAAAGTGGCAGGTGTCCCAGGGACCCTATCCTTATGTTGCCAAGATGTACAAGGCTCTCCAGTCGACCGGCAAGGACCTGCCCCTGGCCGGTGAGGACCTCTACCGCTGCGCCGATGACCAGGAGATTGCGGATCGCATCGCCGATTTGCAGAAACGGCTGCACGCAAGCCCCGATGATGCCGGGGCGCTGATCGCTCTACTACGGCTGAAAGTCATTACCGGTCAACGTCCCGCCCAGATACGCCCCCTGTTGGAGCAGGCTGGAAAGCTTGCGCCGGAGCGGCCCGAACGCCATAAATATTCAGCGATATTCAACGTCAACAGCTTTTTTCAGTACGAGACTGCACTGCGGGATATCGAGCGGTATATTGAACTCAGGCCCGGTGATCCCTTTGGTTACGAAGTCAAGGGCTTTCTGCTCTATCGCCTGGGCCGATACCGGGATTCGATCGAGGCACTGGCGGAGGCAGTTTCCCTTTATGACGACAGCGGCTATGCCTATGCACTGATGGCCCGCGACTATGTGATGCTCCATCGCGAGGCAGACGATCAGGCAAAGCCGCGTTATCAGAAAAAGGCCTTCAACATGTTGCAAAAAGCCGAAGGTGTGACAGTACTCGATCCGCAGCGCCTGGTTTGGCTTCGGAGTTGGATGAAGCGGCGCCTGGGAGAGACCAGCCTGTCTGCGCATGCAGCGGCACTGTAAGCAAAGTATTGACGGAGAATGGAGTTGGATGTGACCCTTAGCCCTTAGCAGTTCATGCCGATTTTCGTAGGTAGCATAAATGCCTTTTTATCGGATAATACGGCGTCTTCCTCAACAGATTGCCCGTGCGGGGTGAGTAGTTACAATACTAAGTACTATTACAGGCCCGAATTATGCGTGGAAAATGCAAATAGTTCAGATTTTGATTTTCAATTAGAAGGGAATTGCTCCAGCATCTTGTTTTTATTGGTACTCCCTAGGGGAATCGAACCCCTGTTACCGGCGTGAGAGGGTAATTAGTTTGTTCATTGCTGTTTACTTAGTAAAATAATTAATCAATATAATCATATTGTTACTGCAATGGTGTATGCCTATGTTGCTTGATGTTCGCTCCCGTTTATCCGTATAATATCCGTACAGACCTCCAAAAAATCCGTATGGACGTACTATCACCGATGATTCTACGTGCATTGTCCGACGGCTAACCACATAGCAGACAGGGTGCTGAGATGGTGAAGACAAAGTTTACGGGGATCGACACAATTACAAAACGCCGCAATCTGCCTCCCAGGCGTGAGCCTTACTGGCACAAATTACGTGCGGGCCAGTATTTGGGGCTTCGTAAGAGTGAGAGAAGTGAGACCTGGATTGTAAGAAGAAGCACCGACGGCGGTAAGAAAAAGTATTACTCTCTAGGAGGGGATTTAGATTTCGAAAGGGCACAGGACGAGGCACTGGCGTGGCTCAAACAGTCCGAACAGGTGGAGCCAGGCCAGCCCACCCGATACACCGTAACTGTTGCTGTGGCCGATTATGTGGCGCACCTGGCAATAGAGAATGGTGAAAAATCCAGCAAGGCGGTCAAGCAGTCCCTGGAGAAGCACCTGGTGTCCAGATTGGGGAAGGTGGAACTGGGCCGACTAACCACAAATCAGATTAAAAAGTGGCGTGATGGCCTAGTGAAAACCGGTGACCCAGAGACTGTGCGCCGATCTAAAGACACTGCGAACCGGGTGCTATCCATCGCCAAGGCGGCGTTTAACCTAGCATTCCGTTCCGGCATCATCGGGTCCGATACCGCCTGGCGGCGAGTACCTGCTTTCAAAGGGGTAGGGGAGAACCGAAAATTATTTCTGACTGAGGGGCAGGTTCAGGCGCTACTTGAGGCGGCAACTGGTGGTTTCCGGGCACTGCTGCAGGCGGCGGTATTGACAGGAGGCAGATACGGCGAACTAGTTGCTGTAAAGGTGTCAGACCTCGATTTGATCAACGGCGCGCTGCAACTCGATGGGAAAACCGGACCCCGGGATTGTTATTTGTCGGATGACGCCATGGATTTTCTCAAGATACAGGCCAGGGATCGGTTACCTCAAGCCTGTCTGTTCACTAGGGACGACGGCACACCCTGGGGCAAGTCTCACCAGCACCGCCCCATGAAAGAGGCGGTACAGTCTGCCAAGCTGCCCGCTGAGACGGTCTTTTACTCTCTACGGCACTATCATATATCTAGGGCGCTTCTTGCTCATATTCCAGCCCAAGTAATCGCTGAGAACTGCGGGACTAGTATCAGGATGCTCGAAAAACACTACGGGAAGTTCATGGCGACCGACCGGCGCAAGATGATGAACCGGGTGGCACTATGAAGGATTCTTTTTTAGGAGAAGATCCGTATCTGCTAAAGATCATCCGAGAAATGTCCTCTATATCCGTTGAAGACGCTCAAAACTATTGTCTCGAAATTGCCAGGCTACTTGAGTCGGGGGAGCCGCTACCCGATTTTGTTGTCGAAGATATCATCCGGGTGTTCCAGGCCGGTGCTAAAGGAGAGAGTATTGACAAGATTCTGGGTTTAAAACGAAAACGCGGGCAACGGAAGAAAGATGATCCTTCGATCCAAGTTAAACGTAACGTGGAGATATGGAAAAAAACTAGAGACTTAATTAATGAGGGCAATACTCCCGAGACTGCATATGCGATTGTTGCCGATAAGTACGATCTAGACACCCGCCGTATTGGTCAGATATTTACCGGAATCGAGAAAGTAAAAGTCACAAATAGGAGAGGTCGTGGCCTTCGAAGAAATCGGTAACACCTTGTAAGTATTGAGAAATGAAATATCGTTTTTCGTTTCGTGCTTTTTGAATTTTCATGCTGATAATAGGTAAGCGTTCAAGTTAATTCACCGGACGCTCTCTGTAGTTTGTAGGCGTCCATTTTTGGAGGCTTACAGCATGAAATATCCCCACAAGAAACAATCCCCTGAGGTGTGCGGCCCACGCCTTGCGTACACCATGAACGAAACTATGCGGCAGTTGCGCATTTCCCGCGCTACGCTTTACGAACTTATCCAGAGTCAGAAACTCCGTACTTACAAAATCGGGAGACGCAGGTATTGCACGCGTGATGCATTGCTGGATATGCAGCAGGATCTCGAAAACGATACCAAAATAGCATAGAGGATCCCCAAGATGAGAAACCCGAGCTGTGAACAGGGCAATGTGGAGACCTTGGCTAGACTTCCTTCTGTTGCAGAGCCTGAGAAGACGATTCCGCTTGCTTCTACTAATGATCTTGTTGTAGTCAGCGATCTCAAGACGAGTAATCTGGATCAACTTGCCGCCAGCATCACTGATCACCACCTGAAAGCCCAGGAACACGCTCAATCTGCTATAGAGCATGCATTCAATGTTGGTTCCTTCTTGATCCAGGCGAGAATACTTGTCCCCCACGGTAAGTGGGAAGAATGGGTAGAGAGGAACACAGGTATTCCTATTCGCACAGCCCGGCACTACATGAAGCTGGCAGATAACAAGGATGCCCTGATTGCCAAATCGGCAAACGTTGCCGATTTGACTGTTACCGAGGCGGTGAAGTTGATATCGGGTCGAATATCCAAGCCAACACAGAAGACAAACAAGAGTAAAAGCACACCTACTCCCCAGGATGTCATCAACCAATACCTGGATGCTTGTGTTGCTGTCAGCAAACTGAGCATGACACCGCATGAGGCATTCGAGGTATCGCAGCGCGCCGTATCAACACTCGCAACTGCCTGGGAGCGATTGGCAGACAAGGAAGCCGAAAGTATTTGTGATCGCGTGAAAAAGATCATTGATTCCTCTGCAGGGGGCAGCTGTAGTGAAGTCTGAGATCCGTTATTCCAGAGGCACAAATACTTTCGACGCTTACCCGACACAGAGGACCGCCCCTGATTTCGATTCGTTTGAGAAGAAGTTTCTTGATGATCGGTCGAAGAAGAAAGGACAAACCTATGTATGCGCAGCATTCAAAGTCAACGGTACTGAGAAGGCGCACAGGTGCAAAGATGATGCTTTGCCCTCTACTTTTATCCCTTTTGATTTCGACGGCATGGACGGTCTTGTAGTACATGAGCATCTTGTCCAGGACCTTTCTCAATATCGCGGATTTGGCTACACCACATCCAGTCACACTGAAGAATCTCCCCGTATGCGCGCGGTTCTTGCTGCGTCCAGGGAAATGACGAGGACTGAGCGACAGCGGGTCTGTAAGGCCATACAGAAGTTGATTCAAGCGCACCCTTGGGCAAAGTCCGTCAAGTTCGATGAGAGTGTGTATAGAGCGGAACAGCCGCTCTATACCCCACTCGAAAATGCGGAGATCTACCACTTCGATGGAGATGTTGTTGATGTGGACGAGGTGCTGAAAACGGCACCAGAACAGAAAGATCGACCTGGTGCGAAGGATAGAGCGGAATCCATAGCAACCAATGATCCTATCCTGAAGGTTCTTGTTGACAAGGGGATGGTTAAATCGGAAGAGAAGCTCGGACACTATAACATCGAGTGCCCTTTCGCAAATGAGCACACAACTGAATCGGGAGAAACCTCGACTGCATATTTTCTTCCAAATTACGGCGGTGTGCGTTATGGGAAATTCTACTGCTTCCATGACCATTGCGCAGAGAGAGAGCAAGAGGAGTTCATTAGGAAGTTGGGCCTTGATCCCAAGAAGGTCTGGGCGCAGCACCGCCAGGCCGGTGAAGGGGTACCAAACTCCGCAACTGGCGAGTCGTCTAACTACTACTCGGATGATCCAGTCGAGAAATCCGAGCGGGTGCAGGCGTCAATGGATCCCCCCAAGACGAAATCCAAAAGCAAAAAGAAAACCGAATCCGAGAATAAAAAGAAGGAGAATTCTGACACT
>JAAELC010000452.1 GCA_024227135.1 Gammaproteobacteria bacterium | reverse complement strand
GCCCATCAATAAGCCACCGAGAAAAGCGTAGCCCCAGCGTGACCTGGAACTTATCTGGGGTCCATGATAGGTCTGTAGCCTGACACGTTTGCGCAGCATGCCCGAAGCAAAACCACCGAGCAGAATTCCACCGACCTCCCACACGATCCAGCTATCCAGTGGATTCTTGTCGCCACCGGCCATGCGGGCAATATAGGGTACACTGTCGACATACTCGGGTACGACCAGGTCCTGCACGGCAACAGCAATCCGGTTCACGCCACCGGACGACCCCAGCCCATGACTGGTAATGAAGAAGGAAAGAAAAAGCACCACGCCGAGAAGGACTCCCGCAACGTAGGGGTTCCAGTATTTTACTTCGTCTGTCGTCGTCTTCATGTTTTCACTCCGTATTATTCTTGCCTGTAAGGGCCTTGTACGACTGCACCACGTCAAGGCCAGGTATAAATTGCAGCGCGCCGTCGGTGTTTTTCAAAAACTCGCCATCCAGCACGATATCCGTGGTATCTGTTACCACAGACGGTTCCGCATGGAACG
>JAAELC010000451.1 GCA_024227135.1 Gammaproteobacteria bacterium | reverse complement strand
TCACCCCCCAGAGATTACCCCGCATGGGCGGTCTGTGGAGGAAGTGTCTTTGGCATGGATGCCAAAGCCAAGCCTACATGGAGGTATTTACGGCGTCTTCCGCAACAGATTGCCCGTGCGGGGTGAGTAGTTACGACCCAGGAAAGAATGTACCATTCCGGAACGACCAGATTTCGATGGGACGATGAGGCCCTGCTCAAGCATGAATCCAATCAGCCGAGGTGTACTACTCGACCGGGATACACTTTCCATGAATGATGTGGACTTCGGACGGCTGTCCGCCACATTGCCGGAGTGGACGCTGCATCCGCTGACTTCACCGGAGCAGATCGCCGGGAGACTGGCTGACGCTGAGGTGGTGGTGTCCAATAAAGTGGTGTTGAATGCCGAAATATTGAGATCAGCGCCCCACCTGAAATTGATCTGTGTGGCGGCCACTGGAACTAACAACGTGGATATAAAGACGGCGAAAGAGCTGGGGATTTCCGTGGCCAACGTGCGATCCTATGGAACTCCGTCGGTGGTTCAGCATGTCTTCAGCCTGATTCTGTCCCTGACCACCCGGCTGGGTGAACATGGAAAGTCAGCTCGAGATGGAACATGGGCCCGGAGTCCCATGTTCTGCGTGTTCGATTACCCCATTCGGGAACTGACAGGAAAGACACTCGGTATCATCGGTTACGGAGAATTGGGGCATGGGGTTGCGCAGATCGCCCGGGCTTTCGGTATGGAGGTGGTGATAGGCCAGCGACCCGGTGGGGACGACCGGGAGGGGCGTTTGCCTCTGGATGATCTGCTAAGCCGCTCCGATGTCGTGAGCCTGCATCTACCCCTGACCGAAGATACCCGGAATCTCATTGGGCCTCACGAGTTGGGATTGATGAAGCCCGATGCGTTGCTGATCAACACAGCACGGGGAGGGATCGTGGATGAGCATGCGCTGGTTGCTGCGCTGAACAGCGGTTCACCAGGTGGAGCAGGGTTCGACGTACTGTCCGCCGAACCCCCCGATGCCGACAATCCGTTGCTGACCTATGATCGGCCCAATCTGATCGTTACTCCCCATGTAGCCTGGGCCAGTCGCGAGGCCAGGCAGCGGCTGGTTGATCAGGTGGCAGATATCATCCAGGCTTTTAGACAGGGTGAACTGCGAAACCCAGTGTGAAAGGCATAACCCATCAAGATGATATCTAGAGACTTTTCACCACCGTTACGATTGCGCGGGTGAGTGTCTCCAGGTCTTCACTGGAAATAATGAACGGTGGCATGACGTAGACGAGTCTGCCGAACGGCCTGACCCAGACACCGGCGTCAACGAATCGGGCTTGGATCGTCTGCATGTCCACAGGCTTGGACAGCTCTACGACACCAATGGCTCCCAGGACCCGGACGTCTGTCACCTGGGGCATATCCCGGCAACTTGCCAATCCCGTTTCCAGCTCGCCCGCTATACGGCTGACTCTATCCTGCCAGGGTGAGTCCAGCAGCAGCTCGATACTGGCCAGTGCCGTGGCGCAGGCCAGGGGATTGGCCATGAAAGTGGGGCCGTGCATGAACAGTCCAGGCTCCCCGTCCGCAATGGCCCCACTGATTTCCTGGGTCGTAAGTGTGGCTGCCAGGGTCATGTAACCCCCGGTAAGGGCTTTACCAACGCACATGATGTCCGGTGAAATCCCGGCATGTTCGCAGGCGAACAACCGCCCGGTTCGACCGAAGCCGGTGGCAATTTCGTCAAAGATCAGCAGTACTCCGTATCGATTACAGAGCTCCCGGGCTTTTTTCAAATAGTCTGCCGAGTAAAACCGCATGCCACCCGCACCCTGCACGATCGGCTCGAGAATGAGTGCGGCGGATCGGTTTCCCACCTCGATCAAGCACTGTTTCAGTTGCGAGATGTCCGCTGTTTCACAGGGAGTTCCGAACATGCTGACCGGGGCATCGACAAAGTGCTGCTTTGCCAGTATAGATGAGAAAAGGGAGTGCATCCCGGTGTCCGGGTCGCAGACAGACATGGCCCCAAAGGTATCCCCGTGGTAGCCACGGCGAATGGTAATAAATTCCTGTTTGTCAGGGTGTCCTTTGGAATGCCAGTATTGAATTGCCATTTTCATGGCCACTTCCACCGCGACTGAACCCGAGTCGGCGAAGAACAGGGTTTGCAGGGGGGGTGGTGTCAGATCGATCAGTCGCTGGCCAAGCTCGGCAGCAGGGCGGTGGGTCAGGCCGCCGAACATGACATGGGCCATTTTCGAGAGTTGATTCTGAATGGCTCGATTGAGCACCGGATGGTTGTAGCCATGAATGGCACTCCACCAGGATGACATACCGTCGATAAGCTTCCGGCCATCGGTCAGTGCTATCCGCACTCCGGATGCCGATTCCACAGGGAAGACGGGCAGGCCGGAATCGATGGCACTGTAAGGGTGCCAGAGGTGTTTCTGATCCGAAAGGATCCATTCGGGCTCGGTATCAACTGTCTGGAAAGAGTGTTCGTGCTGAATCCGGGGGGCGTGTGACATTTAATCCTGTCCTGAGGTCGAGAATTCCGGGAGGGTAATTACCCCAGGCTGACAATCAAGCTGAGTCGTCAGCTGGCAGGGGGCGTCATGTATCAGTAATCTGGGTCTGGTTGCTCTGATATTCAATAGCGTACCCCTGGTATCGGATTGATGTGGTCGTCCACCAGTTTTCGGGAACAGGGTACTCAGATACCCCGGTCATGGTCTCAGCGACCGGGTGAGTAGATCAGGCGGACGTTGCTGGCGGTCAAGCCGTCGTCCACCTCGCTTTCTTTGAGGTAGAATTCCAGAATGTTGTCCCGGTTCTGCATGTCATCGGCCGAAATGCCCTCGGCCAGTTCATTGGCATGGCAGAAAACACTTTTGTAGGGGGACTCAGGATCCCGAGGGTCGGTTATCCACAGGTTGGGGGATACTTCCTGGATGAATCGCAGGAAACCGTAACCTTTGTCGGTGAACCACTTGGTGCAGGTACCACGAACACAGGCACCGGGTTGACCCCATTCGTTGCGGGGTTCGTAGGAAAACGGGAGTAGGTCGGGTATCAGAAATCCGCGATAGAAAGCATCCACCTGACGTTGCAGTTGCATCGAAACATGCTCGAAGCCCAACAGTTCCACGCGGCAACCCCGGTTCTGGAGTGCTGTCACCACCTGAAGAAAATCCCCATCCCCGGTGACCAGCAGGATCAGGTCCAGGTTTTCAACCTGAAGCATGGCGTCGACCGCCAGGTCCAGATCCGCATTTGCCTTGGTGGTGATATTTCCCTGGTCGTCGGTGTAGCGGCGTACGTTCTTGACGATGATCTTCCAGCCGTAGTCCCGCACCATTTGCTGGTAAGTGTTGGATTTTTTTGCGTAGTCCTGGTCTTCGCGAGCCCGTTCCTGATCGTAGGCAATGTAGGTGTTCAAGCGCAACAGGGTGCCGTTGTCCCGGGCCGCAAAGCGCCTCAGTACGTCGTAACGCAACTGGTAGCCACCATTGAATTTAATGTTCTCGGCGTCTACAAACACGCCTACTTTCAGGTGGCTCAATCCTGACTCCTGCCTTGTTTCAGAATGCTGATGTATCGGTATCAAGCCGTTGGGGGGAAGGTGCTTCACCGGGAAACCCAGGGGTTCAACCCCGGGTTCCGCCAGCGTTACTTATCCCTTGTTAGCGCGGTTATCAACCAAGTCGCTGACTACTGAAGGATCTGCCAGCGTGGAGGTGTCACCAAGACTGTCGGTTTCGTTGCAGGCAACCTTACGCAGGATACGGCGCATGATTTTTCCGGAACGGGTTTTCGGCAATCCAGGTGCCCATTGGATGATATCGATGGTGGCGATAGGACCGATTTCGCTTCGTACGAGTTTCACCAGCTCCTTTTTGAGCTCATCCTCGTACGCTTCCCCTGCCATCAGAGTGACGTAGGCATAGATGCCCTGGCCCTTGATTTCATGAGGGTAGCCCACGACAGCGGCTTCTGCGACTTTGTCATGCAGTACCAGGGCTGACTCGATCTCTGCTGTACCCATGCGATGTCCGGAGACATTGAGTACGTCATCGATACGTCCGGTGATCCAGTAGTAGCCGTCCTCGTCACGTCGTGCACCGTCACCGGTAAAATAGCTTCCCGGGTATTGGGAGAAGTAGGTGGTGTAGAAGCGTTCGTGATCCCCATAGACAGTGCGCATCATTCCCGGCCAGGGCTGGGTCAGGATCAGCGCGCCTTCACAGGCACCTTCCAGCTTCGTACCATCGGTGGCATCCACGATCTGGGGCGCCACACCGAAGAAAGGCTTTGAAGCAGATCCGGGCTTCATATCAGTCGCACCGGGAAGCGGGGTAATCAGGTGACCACCGGTTTCTGTCTGCCACCAGGTATCCACGATCGGGCAGCGCTCATCACCGACAACGCGGTAATACCACTCCCAGGCTTCCGGGTTGATCGGCTCGCCCACGGTGCCCAGAATGCGCAGGGATTTACGGGAGGTTTTCTTTACGGGGTCATCGCCGCTGCGCATCAGTGCCCGCAGTGCGGTGGGAGCCGTGTAGAAAATGGAGACATTGTGCTTGTCGACCACATCCCAGAATCGAGAGACGTCGGGATAATTGGGTATACCTTCAAACATCAGACTGATGGCACCGTTTGCCAGCGGTCCGTAAACAATGTAGGTATGGCCGGTGACCCAGCCAACGTCTGCGGTACACCAGTAGACTTCACCCTCTTGGTAGTCGAAGGTGTATTTATGGGTCATGGCAGCGAATACCAGATAGCCGCCAGTCGTATGCAGCACACCCTTGGGTGTGCCAGTCGAACCTGAGGTATAGAGGATGAACAATGGATCTTCAGCATCCATTTCCTCTGGAGGGCAGTCCGTAGAGGCGGCGGCTGTCGCTTCCTCGTACCAGACGTCGCGCCCTTCGGTCCAGTCCACATCACCGCCGGTGTGTTTGACCACGATGCAGGTGGTGACACTGGGGCAATCCTTCAGTGCCACGTCGGCATTGACCTTGAGGGGCACGTTCTTGCCGCCACGCTTGCCTTCGTCGGCGGTAATCAGGCCCTTACACTCGGAGTCCTGAATACGATCACGCAGTGAGTCCGGTGAGAAGCCACCAAATACAATGGAATGTACGGCGCCGATACGGGCACAGGCCAGCATGGCTACTGCCGCCTGGGGAATCATTGGCAGGTAGATACAGACGCGGTCACCTTTTTCGATACCCTGGGCTTTGAGCACGTTGCCGAGTCGGCATACGGCTTCATGCAGTTCGCGGTAGGTCAGCGTCTGGTCGACGCTGGGGTCATCACCTTCCCAGATGATCGCCCTCTGGTCACCCCGGGTTTCCAGGTGACGGTCAAGACAGTTATAGGATACGTTTAGTTTTCCGCCGTCAAACCACTTGATGTGGAGGTCGTCGGAACCGAAACTGAAGTCCATCACCGAGTCCCATTTTTTCGACCAGCTCACAAATTCTTCGGCGGCATCTCCCCAGAAACCATCCGGGTCTTCAAGGGAGCGCTTGTACATTGCATCGTATTTCGCGGCATCGATGTGAGCATTGGCGGCGATTTCTGCAGGGACTGGGTGAATTTTATCTTCAGACATATTTCGCTCCTCTGGTTTTTGCGATCAATGGGGGCAGGACATTGCCTTTCCCCCGTTATTCTTCTTTACACCCGGGTGAATACCCGGTATTTCAGTCTTTCGAAAAAGTCTCTTGCTGGCCGTGGATGCTAATCTAAGCGATGGCCCGGCACAACCGGACTCGTTCTGGACATCATCAGCGAGGTCGTGCTCGACACGGGACAGCCTGCTTTCGTACCTCGGTGGCAACCACCGGTACGGCATTATAAGACAAGCCAGTGGAAAACGCCCAACAATAGCATCGATGCTGTATTTCGCAAATTGTCTGCCAGCCCTGTTGGGACCTCGATATCACGCTGATGGAGTGAAAGCCCTCCGAATGCACAGGTTGAAATGCCGATGCCCCGGGAATTTTAAACAATAATCTGCCGGTTGCCCGACAGCAAGCCCTATGAATCCTTCGAAAAAACAGAGGGCTAAAGGAATTCCTCCGCCAGTTGGTCCTGCAGTCGCTTGACGGCGCGCATAGCCATTCTTAACGCACTGCGGTCTTTGGGAGTCATTTTTTTGGCATCGATCAGTTTGTCGAGGGGTTTACCGTTTTGTGCCTGGTTGATTTGATGGGTCAGCAGCAGCCCCAGCATTTCTTCGTGTGCCTCCAGGATGGAATTCTTGAAGTCATCCGAGATCTTACCGACTCTTACCAGCGCATTGAATCGTTCGATAGTGTTTGGCACTGCAATGCCATTCTGTAATGCATAGATACGCCCGGCATCCGCTATCAGTCGCAGCCCGTTACGCTTGATATCGATACGACGTTTTCCATGCGTCTTGCTTGTACTGACCAGCTGGTTGAAAATCCCCAGCGCCGGTTTTCCCTCAAAATCATGGGCTGCCATCAGCTCCAGAATACGAGGCTTTTTCCTTATTTCGGCCAGCGCATGGCTGCGCAACTCCGCAGTGAGGGTGTCGTTACCAAAGAGCGTATCAAAATCAAACAGTATGTTGGCCCAGCGAGCCGCTTTTTCGGTGGGCTTCTTGGTATTGTGCTCGATCTGTTTTTTCCATTGGGACAGTGACTTATGGAAGGTAGAATTGCTGGCCATGATGTCGCCCGGGCAAAGGTCGTAGCCGATTCGGTCCAGATTTCGCACCATGCGCCGACAGAATCGCTCAAACCAGTCATCAACCGCTTTGCTCTCCTTTTTGCTCTGGTCGGCGATGATGATGCCGTTATCCTGATCCGGGTTGAGCAACATCGTTCGACCTCCACCGGAACCCATGACAAGCACGGCGAAGTCTGCCGGTGGTGGTCCGTATCCCTTTTGATCCATCCAGCTCAATGTCAGTCTGATGGCCTGCCTCTGAAGTTGCAGGTGGGTATCGCTGATCTGCCGGACGGCAGCACTGGATCGATGATTGGTATCCCGGGCTTCAATAGCAACGTCGGTGATCTGACCAAACAGCTCTGCAAGCTCTTTCAGGTTGTTTGTGTCGGCAATGCGGTTGGGAAGCAGACCGGGCCGGGAGACGAAGGCCCGTAGAACATCGGATTGGGACACGATACCCACGGGGGTATTGCCGTCGACGACAATGATGTATTTGACCCCATGGCGGTTCATCATTTCGTCCGCTTTCCAGAGGGGGGTGTCTGTGTCGATGGCATGGGGTATCTCACAGGCCACTTTCATTATGCTGTCGTCCGGGTTTGCGCTGCTCAACAACATGGCTTCGGCTATGCCCGAGAAAGTCAGTACCCCAATCAATTGACCGCTTTCGCTGTTTACAACCAGGCTTCCGATCTTTCGCTCTATCATTAATAGATAAGCCTGCTTCAAACTGGTATCCGGACCGCAGGAAGCCACCGGAGATTTCATGACTCTCGCTGCCGGTTGTGCCAGAGCGCCTGAAGTTATGCTTCGGTTGGGGTTCAGTTTCCTGAGTCGGCGTGCGATTACCCGGTTCAGGGCGTTGAACAGATCGGATCTTTTCTGCTCCAGGTCCTGAAGCTTTAAGGTCTCGATTTCGAGTACCCTGGCCTGGGTGGTCGCCCGGGTAGTCCAGGAATAGTCGTTGTCATCCAGGTAATTGGCAAGACCGATAAATTCACCTGGTCCAACGTTTTCCTGTAGACCGGATGGGTCGATGTTGACCATGGTTCCATCGACCAGGATAAAGACTTTCTGCAGATATTTGTCACCGCTTTGAAACAGATGCTCACCAGCCGCCAGTGTTCTGACTATGGCGTTTTCCACCAGGTTCGTGATGGATGAGGAGCGTAGATCCTTGAGGGTAGTGCTTTTGCTCAGGATCTGGTCTATCGGGAATTGAGGGTCGGTGTTTTTGTTGTCCATGGTCGTGTATCGTTACCGGGATAATGATCGAGATGCCAGTGATTGCCGACTGTTTTCAGCAAGTTATAATAGTGCCCTGTATAAGAAGGGGCGCCCCATGTCTGCGTGGTGCCTCATACGGTCTCTTCTCTGGTTACCCGCAGGGCCGTTCCAGCCATGATTGACTGGTTGTTTCTGCTGGTTACCGGTTTTATTGCTTATCATGCACTGACACACCGTAATGCGGATGGTCAGAATGATGTCGGTCACATGCTTTTCGGGGCCATCGCGTTGCTGTTTTTCATGCGTGTTCTGCTTGTTGATATTCTGGGGTTTTGGCAGGGTTCTTGATTTGCATCGAAGACAGGGTCCTAGTCGAGCAGGTAGGAACGTTGTTTGATGTCTTCTTCATGTACACGCATGACCTGTTCTGATGTCGGTTTTTCCAGCTCTTTCTCAAGATAATCTGCACGATCCGCTACGGTTGGAGGACGATCGGCCTGATTGCGCATGAACCGGGTCAAGAGTCCTGGACCTTCTACCACTTTGGGTTCGAGTTTCATCGCCATTCGGTAGTCGGAGAGAGCTCCCCGGTGGTCACCCATCCGGTCCTTTAGAATGCCCCGGTTCGCATAGGTGACGCCCTGGATGCGGTGAGTGTCAGATGTTCCATCTGAATACTGACGACCGATTGCTTCATTGTAATTGCTGAGGGCTCGCTGGTAATGGCTCTCAGCACGTTGTAAAAGCGTTTCCGACCGGGCATGCTTTCCCTCCAGCCGTAACTGCTCGGCCTGTGCGGCTGCCTGAGTGCCAAGCTGCAGCAGTGCCTGAGCGACGCCGCGCAAGGCCCCCAGATTAGCGGGCCTGAGTAGAAGCGCTGTCTCATAAGCCTCCAGTGCATCCTCCAGTTGTCCGTCTGCCAGGAATTTTCCTGCTGCTGCAAGTTCCTGTGTTTCTGCTGTCGGTGGTCCCAGGTCTGAATCATAAACAGCCCATCCCGCCCATGTCAGTGTCAACAGAATGGCTGCTCCTTTGAGCGCTGTACCGGTCCTCTCATCCATGGGGGCTGCCTAGGAGTTGCAGGTTGAACAGCCAGGAGAACAGGAATGTAACTATCAGTGCGATAACCTGCGCCCGACGTTGCTGGCCTTTTATCTGCTCCTCGTTCAGGGGTTTGTCAAATCGCTTCTGCAGTCGCCTGACACTCATGACCCAGATAATTTTGCTGACCGGGATGAAAAGTAGCAGGGCGAGTACCAGTATAGAGGTGTAGAAGTACATGAGATTTCTCAGACACAGGCGAGGTCTGGTAACACCGGTTCCGGTTAGACTTCCATCAGCCGGGTCGATCCATGTCAAATTTTACATCGCCAATATCTTCGTGCAGGGCTTCCACCTCTTTTCCCGGAACCTTAGAAAGTTCCATCTTGTAGGCGAGAAACCACATCATGCCAACACCCAGAGCCCACCAGATGATTTGCCAGGCCCATATGGATGGAATGCCGAACATCCAGGTATCGGCGTTAGTGGGATCACCAAAAATCCTGTTTCCTATGACCGCCCCTGGTCCGATGCCGAAGAAAAACCAGGTCAGAGTGATGATCCATGCGATAGGAATCAACCCTCTTTTTTCTTCCGGGAGCGATGAGTGTTCACGCAGAAAACTATGAAAAATCATCCTGTGAGCATGTTCCTTCGTATTCTGGGTTACCGCTGAAACCGCGACCGCCAGCCCCATATTGAAGAGGATTCCCCAGAAGGCGGAGTGCAGGGTCATGGGCCAGCGACCCCACGGCATGAACTGGGCACCGATGTTCTCGGTCAGGGTGACGGCGATAAGTCCTGCGATCAATCCCGTGATAATGCCCTGGCGTGTCAGATACGGCCACCAGCATACAGCGATCAGTGCCGGCCACATCTGCAAGCCGTAAGCCACTGCCAGCCCACCAAGTAATACCAGCGCATCAGTGGCTGTGGTAGCGACCATTAGGGCTGCCAGAACAATCAGCAGGACACCGAGGCGACCGTAGAGTTTTTGTTGTGTATGGGTTGCGTTGATCAAAAAGAAGTGTTTCAGCAGATCTCTGGTCAACATGCCGCCGGCTGTCGACATGTAGGCTGCTCCAGTGGATTGCATGGCGGCCAGCGCACAGACTGATAGCAGACCGACCAGCCAGGGCGCAGTTTCATTCAGTAGATAAATCAACTGTGGTACCAGCATCCCCTGTCTACCCACGAACTGCATGATATCGAGCCCGCCGAGCCCTTTTTCCATCACGTTGTTGACCAGTTCCGGGTGAGCGGCCAGAAATCGAGTGTTTGCGCCCAGAAAGTGGGCGCTGATTCCCTGAATCGCGGTAAACACGATGAGAATCAACCCAATACCGAAGGATGAGGCCCAGACCTGCTGGGGCGCGAAGGGTTCCGGGCTTCTGTTACCAAATGACCACATGGTAAAGGCCGGTGCTGATTGAATGCCCATCAGCGCTATCAGGTAGGTCAGGATCATGACGGCGGTCCAGTCTCCCCCTACCGGGGCGGAATCTGTGCCCAGTCCCAGGCCGAATTGAATGACTCCCGGGATCGCAATATAGGACGAGTAGCCGTCTGGGGTCGTTTCGCCGAATCGAGCCTGGCCCGTGGCAGGGTCGATAGCGGTCAATGCCCCCAAGAGTTCAGCCCAGGTTCTGCCATCCGGCAGGTGGTAGATACAGAGGATTCCGAGCAGCATGATTCCACCAGCCAGCAGTACCGCCTGCACGGAGTCAACATAGGCCACCGCCCGGAGACCACCGGATGCTACGTAAATGATGACCACTATCGATAGTAGCCACATTCCCCATTCAACGCTGAGCATTCCATCGGTGAGTACGTTGAACAGGAAGCCGGAGGCACGTAGTTGAATTCCCAGATAGGGAATGGAGAAAAACAGCGCGACCAGTACCACCAGGATACGAATGGTATCCGATTTGAAGTAGTAGGCCATCATCTCACCCGGTGTGATGAATCCGAAGCGTTTTCCAAGCATCCATTGGCGCTTTAGAAACAGAACACCGGTGAAGGGTATGGTGATGGCGTAGAAAGAGGCGTAAGCGTATTGAAAGCCGTCCCGGTAGACCAGGCCTGGATGACCGATGAAAGTCCAGCCGGAAAAGGAGGTGGCTGTTGCTGCCAGGATAAAAACCCAGATAGAAATCTGGCGGCCGGCAACGAAGTAGTCGCTGGCGGTCCTGGCCGACAGTGCACCTTTGATACCCCAGAATATGCAATATGACCAATACAGTGCGACGAATACGAACAGCCAGACTACTTTTGCATCCATTGGCCGGTGTTCTCCCCGCTGATTATCATCCGGTCAGTTTTAACTACCCTCGCAGACATTGCTGCACTTCAGGGATTGGTTATCAGTGCTGCTCCGTTGTCCGCTGTAAACGAACCGAAGCAACCCTCCTATTTTAAGCAAATAATGTGCCATTGGTCCATTCTTTTGTCGTCAGTATCTTAAGAGGAGAGTCGTGGGGAATGTTACAAGCAGTTGTTACGTTTGGAAGCTTCGAGTGTGGAAAAGTAACGCTCTGCTGCCCCCGGACTGCCATATTGGGAGGGCGGGGGTCGTAGTGGTTGCGATTCTCGGATAAATCACGTGAAATAATCAGTTGCCGGTGTGTGAACGGGAAGGGCAGACACCGGTGTTGTGAACAGGGGGTTTCGGGAATGGGGCTCCCGGAATGATGATTGCCCTGTTTTAACCGACTATTTAACCGGCCCGATCAATTCTTGCGTGATCGGCAGGCGTAACTCCTTATGAAATTCTTGCACTACTTTCAACTTTGGCTGATTGCCGTGTTTACAGTGATCAACGGTTTTATGTTCTATCTCTTTCTGTTGGCTCTGCCATACGGCATCGACAGTTTCTTAATGACTTTCGAATACTGGGGGGAACTGGAACCTCATCCCGGTATCGTGGCCACGATAACACTGGTGGCCATGGCGACGGGTTTCTGGCTGGCCTGGAATCTACCCGACGACTGGAAGAATCGATTGCTTTATCTGCGCTGGTCGTTTCCCCATCCCGCTTTCAATGCATTCCTTACTCTCCGTAAGCAACCTTTTGAAAACAGTACGTTACTTGCTGCTTTTCCCCAGGTGAAGGATTCCGGTTTCAGTACCAGGGTTCAGCTGGAAACATGGCACGACTGCTTGTCCAGATACGGAGACGTTCCGGTAGTGGTCAATACCCGGATTCATTGGAGCATACTCCGTGACCTCTACATTCTGAGTCTCTTTTTTCTAATCCTGTTCATGCTCAGCTACGCCGTAAATTACGGCCTGCCTTTTGGTATTTCGGCCATATATGTCTTTATGTTCGGTGTGCAGTTTCTGTTTCTGTTTCTGGCGGCGCGGCGGATTGGGCTGAAACTGGTGGATAATGTTTTGGGAGTAGCCCTGGGGATCGACGAGAACAGTTCCGGCAACAAGGGAAAGAAGGGAAAAAAGGATCGGCGGGTTATCTGAGTTCAGGAGCATGTCTGCAGACTGATTCCGTGGAGCCTTCAGGGTATGGGTGTAGACAGTCGGGGCGATATGGGGAATACTCGAATAGCACAGTGAATCAGTGGTTATGAAGTTCCGGTATCAGGATCTCTACTCATGGTGGAAAACGGCGGCGAACCCGACAAACCCGCAACAAGCGCAACGAAACCCCGGGAGTCCCTCGGCGAACTGGAGAGAACTCTCGTTCATTTCGTGGAGACTTTTGAGTCCAGCGCACAGCGCTGGGAAGATACCATCTATCCTTTTGTCGGGGCCTTTGAAGCCACCACGCGTCGCTGGGAGCGGATGGTCTATCCGGCGATCATCATTTTCGGGCTCATGGCGTTGTCAGGGTTCTGGTTGATTTTCAGTCTGACCCAGGACGTTCACGAACTGGCGGTAAACGTGGATCCCAAGATGGAGCGTAACCTCCACAATATGTCCGAACAGGTGACACGTCTGACCGAACATATCAGTATCATGAGTACCGATATCCGTTCCATGTCCGACAATATCGGCAGTATGGAGATCCATATAGCCAAGATGGATGAAAATATCGCCGACATGGATGGTTCTATCCTTCACGTGGCGGGACGCATGGATTCCATAGCCAGTCAAATGGAAGCGCTCAAGCCCATGCTGGTTAATATTGCCGAGATGAATCAGTCGATGAAGGCGATGACGCTCAACACAGGTGTTATGACCCGGGACATGAATACCATGAACAGAAATATCAGTCGTCCCCTGTCGATAATGAACAGTTTCAGTCCCTGGTGAGTGTTTTGTTCACCGAGCGCTGATCTACTTTTTTATCGGCATCATCGCGCTTCTACCCGCGGTTTCTGAAAAACCAATCTCCCTCGCTCATGGCAACCGCCGCGCCCGCGGTAGCGGCTCTGAATCCTGGTTTATTGCTCTGATGGAGTACCAGGTTCAAATCCCTCTGACAGCCGACTGGTCCGTTTTCAACCGGATTTCTTATTCCGGGGTTATGGCATTGTAGAAGTTCCACCCTGTGATACTTCGGGATTTCTCAACCTTGTTCAGCAGCGACAGGTGTGACTCGAGTGCAGTGTTGTGTTTGCGAAGCAGAGTCATCTTTGTAAGCTCAGCATCCCAGGTGCTCAAGTTTGGTATGAAGATGCCGAGTATCTATAGTTAGTAATAGCCTGATAATCTTCCTGTACGACGAATCTGTACGATAAATCAGCGATGCTTAAGCCAGTATTCAACAGTGCCGAAGCATCCGGGATCAAAAATCCTGGATTGGGCTCTGCCGAAGGTGACTCTTTGACTGAATCCTCTATAAATTCGGCGGACGAAGGCACCTCTCCGCTGGATGGAATTATCATGGTCATCGAAGACGACCTTTTCGTGCTCGATATGATCCAGGCCTCCTTGAGCGACGCGGGTTTTACCAGGATCATCCCCATGAACAGGCCCGAACATGCAATCGGGCTGGTCGAACAAATCAAGCCCGATATCATTTTACTTCAATCGACGATGCCCGAAATGAGCGGGTTGGATGTGTTGGCGTCACTGCGCTCCAGTTCGAGCACTGTGTATCTGCCTGTTATCGTCATGGCATCGAGCAGCGAGAGTGGAAGTAAGATAAGGGCGTTGGAGCTGGGTGCAACGGAGTTTTTGATTAAGCCGGTGGATCTTACCGAGCTGGCTCTACGGGTACGGAACATACTGGCGGCAAAGGCGTACCAGGATCATCTGGTCAACTACTCCGGTCTTCTCGAACAGCAAGTGGTTCGAAGGATCGCGGAACTGGAAGCGGCCCAGATGCAGGTTATTGGTTGTCTGGCTCGGGCGGCTGAGTTCCGCGATGACGAGACTGGCAGGCATGTACTCCGGGTGGGCCGGATTGCGGCAGTGGTAGCGACCCGCCTCGGGTGCTCCAGTGATTTTGTCCAGAAGATCGAAATGGCTGCTCCTTTGCACGACGTGGGGAAAATTGGTATCCCAGACGACGTTTTATTGAAACCGGGCCGTCTGAGCGACACAGAGTTTGAGCTCATGAAACAGCACTGTGAAATGGGATTACGGATCATCCAGCCGGATGCGGATAGTACCTGGGGTAAATTCAATCTCCTGACGGGTCACTTGGTAGGAAGATTTGAATTCAAGACCTCTCCAGTGATGGAGATGGTGGCAATTATCACGATGTCACATCATGAGAAGTGGGATGGAAGCGGTTATCCTAAGGGGCTCAAAGGCACAGAGATCCCGCTGGAAGGTCGAATCACAGCAATTGCGGATGTTTATGACGCAATCAGTTCAAGGCGGCCTTACAAAGAAGCAATTTCCGTTGAAAAATGCCTGTCGATCATCAGGGAGGGCAGGGGCAGGCATTTTGACCCGGATGTTGTGGATGCTTTTTTTGAGGTGTTCGATGAAGTGGTTAGGGTACGAGAAGAAATAGAGGATTGAACCTATACATGAATATCCTTGTTGTTGATGACGAGCAGGCGATCCGCGAGATGATCAGTATCATCCTGGATGACAGCGGGCATAGCGTGACCCAGGCTGACAGCGGGGAAGCCGCACTGTCCCTGTTCGGCCTTGGAGCCTATCACCTGGTGGTGACTGATATCTGCATGGGGGGGATGTCGGGTATCGAGCTGATGAAAATCATAAAGTCTCGCAGCCCCAACACTCGGGTCATCGTTTCCACGGCTTTTGCCTCCAAAGACAATGCTATCGAAGCCCTCAGGCTGGGCGCGTTCGATTACTGGGAAAAATCGGTTGGTGATCTGCATCTACTGGCAGAATCGGTGGCTAAAGTGAGTCAGTCGATCAGTGAGGAAGAGGAAAGACAGAAGCTGATCAGTCGTCTACAACTCGAGTACAGTCGCCTCAATACCACCCAGGCCCTGTTGAATGAGCAGGTGGTACGTGATCCGCTCACCGGTTTCTACAATCGGACCTACCTGGAGCATGCGCTGCAGAAAGAGTTGTCCAGGTCTCACCGGTTTGGCCATGAGTTGTCCGTGATCCTGCTGGATATCGATCATTTCAAGGAGGTCAACGAGACCTATGGCTCTGAATTTGGAGACAGGGTCCTGAGTACACTTTCTGCGGAACTGGCAAAGCAAGTCCGTGGCTGTGACATACTGGCCCGTTACGGGGGAGAGGAATTTGTGGTGGTGTTGCCGGAGACGAGTGAGTCCGGTGCCTGCCTGGTGGCAGATAAGTTGAGAAAAATAGTAGAAAACACCGTTGTCTCTGATGAATCCGGCAGGACACAGTTGCGATTGAGTATCAGCGCAGGTGTTGCCCATCTGCGTAGAGACACGAATGGACGTAAACTGCTGGCACAGGCCGGGAGAGCGCTTGTCCGGTCAAAAGAGAGTGGCAGAAACCGCGTCACTAAAGTGTCATCATTGGTTGTCAATGTCGCCTAGGCACTCTTGATTCAAACGACAGGCTGAAAGCGCACCGGTCGATTATCAGCTGACGACTGTTACGTCCCGAAGCGTGGGTGAGCGTTTGGACCTTCGATGGGCGACCTGGGCAAGGAAGAGTTCACCGGCAGCCAGGGCGTCAGTCAGCGCGTTGTGAGCAGGATATCTTGGAAGATTATAGCGGTCTCGGGCGGCAGCCAGTCGCAGATCACCGGACCGGATGGATCGGTTGCTGTTTCTGAATACTCTGACTTCCAATGCCAGGGTATCCACTACAGGACCGACGAAAGGATACCCATAGACGCGCTTGCAGGCATTGCTCAGGAAGTGGTACTCGATGGCCGCGTGGTGAGCCAGCATGGCCTTTCCCGCAAGGGAATAGAGCAGATCGGGTAACGCCTCTTCCAGGGACTGGGCGCTCGCCGCCTGATCGTCCATGATGCCATGCACTATCACCGAGGCTTCCGGGAGCGCACCGCTGGGCTTGGCCAGTATATGGGTGGCGTCCCCCAGATTGAGTGTGTGTCCCCTGATCGTGGTGTAACCCAGGCTGAGAATCTCGTCCTTTTCTTCGTCCAGGCCGGTGGTCTCAAAGTCCAGCGCCAGATAGTCCACCTGCCGCCAGTCCGTATCCAGCATTGGGAAGGGCACTTCATAGTAGTCACGCAGCGGGCAGTCCGGCATTTTTCGCAGCCACCAGTTGCGACGTTCTTCGATATTGAACAGGTATTTCCAGATTGACACTCTATTTCCTATCGGGTGTAGCGCTGGCTCAGCACATTCTGCATGGTTCTGACAACTGAGAAAGCATCTTTGAGATGATTACGCTCGAAGTGGGACAGATCATCGGGAGACATGAAGTTGTCTGGCTGTTGATCATTTCGGATCTGTCTGGCCTGATGCTCGATACGAAGGAAACAGATGAACTCCAATGCATCACTGAGGTCTCTGGCACTGTCCGCCGTGACTTCACCACCCTCAGCCACTTCCGCGAGACGGTCCTGAGTGTTGACTGCTTCACTGCCGGCTGCAAGTGCATAGACTCTGGCAAGGTCTACAATCGGGATGATGCCCGTGTGCTTCAAATCGAAAGTCTGGTCGTGTTCTCCCCCTTTGATCAGTACGAAATTTCGAAAGAAACCCAGTGGTGGTTGATGTGTGAGTGCATTACCTACCATGTGAGCCAGAAAAATACGGTTTCCCCTGGTTTTTCTCAACACGTACTCTCGCAGTTCGCGAAACAGGTTGATGTTTCCGTGCACGCAGCGTAGATCGAAGAAAACACAGGTCAGCATCAACGCCATCGGCTCGGGTTGATCGATCCATCGATTGAAGTAATGTTTCCAGGTTTGCAGGGGTTGGCGCCATTTGTCCGTTGTCGCCATCATTTCACCGGGACAGTAGATGTATCCACAGGCATCCAGCCCATCGCAGACCAGGCGAGACATATCCTGGAAATACTGGCCATGGGTCGATGGGTCGTAACTGTCATCGATCAACAGGCAGTTATCCTGATCAGACTTGGCGGTCTGTTCGTTTCGTGCCTGTGATCCTGCTGCAAGCCATGCGTAAGCAACGGGGGGTGGCCCCAGTTTTTCTTCTGCAAGTTGCAGCAATCGGTTGGTGATGGCATCGGTGATTGCGGTGATGACATGCCCTGCACTATTGGCTGTGGCATCGGCAGAGGCAAGACTCTGAAGCAGCTGGGGTACTTTGGCGCTGATCCTCTGCATCTGCTCAACCGTATCCATCTTGTAGATGTCGTTGACCAGGTAAACAGCAGATGTGGTGTCGTGCTTGGTGATATCAGTGACTGTCAACATGCCCATGATTTTGTCACCACGGACTACCGGGAGATGATGGACGTTTTTCCTGGCCATCTTCAGCTGGGCTTCAAACGCGAAGTCGCTTTCGTCCACAGTGGTGGGATTGAAGGTCATGATTTCTGTTATGGGAATATCGTAGTCCAGTCCCTCCGCCACCACCCGGTTTCGCAGATCACGATCGGTAACGATTCCGGCAAGCTGGCCTTCAGCGCAGACCAGAATCGAGGATACCCGTTCCTCACTCATTTTCAGCGCTGTTTCCCTGATAGTGCTGCTGGGAGATATCGTGATAGGTTGTCGGTTGATCAGGTCCTTGATAGGGGTGGTCATCAGGCTGACCTGGGTTTTCGGGTCCTGGCCCGAACTGGTCATGACATCTTTCAGCAGGTCGCTCCCTGCCGGGCCGAAAAAGTAGGCGAACTGAGGGTTTTTGTCACACAGGTGGTCTACATCCGATGCGCTCAGCTGGTAGACCAGGGTGTCCTCAATGGCAGTACCGCGTCGTTGTTTTTCCTGGGTTTCTCTGTGAGAGGCGCGGTAGCCGAATACATCCCCTTCACTCAAGCGTGCCAGCAACTCATTTTCCTTGCCCAGTAATTCCACGGCGCCGGAGCGGACGATATAGAGATAGTTGTTGACTGAACCTGAATCGGGTATCGATGTATTACGGCGAAAGTAGCGGATTTCCAGCTTTTCCGGCAGCATCGTGAGGAATGGGTCTGAAAGCTGATCGAAGGGATGATGTACCGCAAGAAAATCACGGATTTCAAGTAGTTCTATTTCCATTCAAGTTCCAGATCGCATTTTCTCAGATAGGCCGGCGATGCCTGAATTACCGATCGTTAACCTGGAATTGGTATCATCCCGTAATTAGTCCTGCTGGCGTATTTTCTTCAGTCAGTGACGAGAGGGGGCGTCAAATTCCATGGGCCACAATATGTTAGCTTCGTTTTCAGAGGTCAAGAGCCTTACTGGGTCAGGCGTGCCTGACGACGGGAAGAAGGACATGATCAGGGATGTATTCTATTGATCTTCCGACAATAGTAACTGATCTCGCGCAGGACGACCTTCATCATTGCATTTGTATCCGCAGTTCCTCCAATGGATAACTGATTTTTCCGGTACGTCCCGGAAGCCCTGAAGGGACAAAAAGGCAAAAAAAAAGGCCCCGCACGAAGCGGGGCCTATTCTACATCACATCAAGCGACGTGATTAGTGGTCTACTGCAGTTCCTGCACCTCTCGGTACACGAATGTCTTCCACCAGGTGCTGGATGTGCTCGGGTGGCGCTTTGGTCATCTTCGAGACGAGGATGGCGCTACCAAAGTTAATCATCGCACCGATGGCTCCGAAGGCCTCTGGCTGAATGCCCAGGAGGTGGTTATCCGGGGTATTCGCGGCCATGGCTGTACCCGGGATGAAGAACCAGCCCTTGAACCAGAAGATGTAGAGCAGGGTGGAGCCCAGACCAGCCAGCATACCAACCACAGCGCCGGTGTTGTTCACCCGCTTGTTGAAGATACCCATCATGAGTGCCGGGAAGATGGAGGAGGCGGCCAGACCGAAGGCCAGTGCCACCACCTGCGCGGCGAATCCCGGCGGATGCAGTCCGAAGTAACCTGCCACCACGATGGCACCTGCCATGGCAATACGCGCGGCCAGCAGTTCGCTTTTTTCCGAAATACCCTTGGCGAAGATGCCTTTCAGCAGGTCATGGGAGATGGAGGACGAGATTGCGAGCAGCAGGCCAGCGGCCGTCGACAGTGCTGCAGCCAGACCACCGGCAGCAACCAGGGCGATAACCCAGTTGGGCAGTTCGGCGATTTCCGGATTGGCCAGCACCATGATGTCCCGGTCAACCTTGGTCATCTCGTTGCCTTTCCAACCGTAGGACTCGGCCGTGGCGGCAAAATCCTTGTTCTTGTCGTTGTAGTACTGGATCATGCCGTCGCCGTTCTTGTCTTCGTACTTGAGCAGGCCGGTTTTTTCCCAGTTCTTGAACCACTGCGGGCGATTCTCATATGACAGGTTGCCGTCCGCGGAACCCACGGGGCCGGTCTGGATCGTACCAATCAGGTTGGTAATAGCCATGGCGCCAACTGCAGGTGCGGTGGTGTAGAGGATACCGATGAATACCAGTGCCCAACCCGCGGAGTAACGTGCGTCCTTAACCCTGGGTACGGTAAAGAAGCGGATGATAACGTGGGGCAGACCGGCGGTACCAATCATCAGCGAGAAGGTGTAGAGCACCATGTTGAGGGTGTTGGTCTTCTGTGCCGTGTACTGGTTGAAGCCCAGATCCGTCATGGTCAGATCCAGTCGTGCCAGCAGGGGCATGCCGTCTTCCATAGCGCTGAACAGGCCCATCTGGGGAATCGGGGTACCGGTGAGGTTCAGAGAGATGAAGATGGCCGGTACGGTGTAGGCAAAGATCAGTACGCAATACTGGGCGATCTGGGTGTAGGTGATACCTTTCATGCCACCGAGTACCGCATAGAAGAAAACGATGATCATGCCGGTGAACAGGCCGGTTTCGAAATCCACCTGCAGGAAGCGGGAGAATGCGACACCAATACCTTTCATCTGACCGATTACGTAGGTCAGGGAGGCGACTATCAGGCAGATGACCGCAACGATGCGGGCTGTCTGGGAGTAGTAACGATCGCCGATGAACTCAGGCACCGTGAACTTACCGAACTTACGCAGGTAAGGTGCCAGCAGCATGGCCAGCAGCACGTAACCACCGGTCCAACCCATCAGGAACAGGGAGGCGTCGTAGCCCATGAAGGCGATCAGGCCCGCCATGGAGATGAAGGAAGCGGCGGACATCCAGTCCGCGGCGGTGGCCATACCGTTGGCAACCGGGTGAATACCGCGGCCCGCGGCGTAGAATTCACCCGTGGTTCCCGCTTTGGCCCATATGGCGATACCGATGTAGAGGGCAAAAGTCATGCCCACCACAATGTATGTCAGTGTTGTAAGATCCATGCAGAATTCCTCTTATTTTATTAGTCTTCGTGGACGTCGAATCGCTTGTCCAACTGATTCATTTGTCCCGCATAGATAAAAATCTGCGCGATAAATACGAACATGGCTCCCTGCTGTGCGAACCAGAACCCGAGATCGGTACCGCCGACAGGGATGCCTGCCAGCATCGGGCGCAGGATGATGCCGCAGAAGTAAGAGACAAATGCCCATACGACGAGATGGATCATCACCAACCGGATATTGGCTTTCCAGTAAGCCGCACCCGATAAATCTTGAGTGGTACTCATAAATGTCCTCCGAATTATTCGAACTTTTTCGTTAGATGCCCGGATCAGGTAACTTCGTGCCCCGTCCCGGTAGTGCGGTCAGCGGCCAACCGATAACCACAAAATCCAGGCTTTTAAGACCGGGTGAATTGCCACACGCATTCAGTTGCCCAGTCAGAGAGGTGATGTAAGCACGAACCGGGCCAGAAACAAAAAATGAATGGAAAACAGAAGGTAATTACATGTGCCGTCTAAGGTGGGGGGTATCTTTGGTTACCAAAGGTAACGGATTGCCTGGGTTTGGGTGACAGAAACTGCTACCAAATGAATCAAACAGGTAACTGCTCACCCCCGGAAAACACCCCCCATGGGTAGGATGTGGAGGAAGTGCCTATAGGCAGGGATTCCAAAGTCAGGCGTGCAGGGAGGTATTTACGACGTCTTCCAGAGCAGATCGCCCATGGGGGTGGGTAGATACTCAAATATCCACTTTGGACGGACAGTGAGTGGAATCTGAGGTGCTCGCTGGCGTTTTAAGTTTTGGTTGAGGTGCCTCCCGATTACAATCCCATCAGGATACTAATTGTGCTTCCTGTTTCTCGGGATACCAAATCGGTTACGTCGTTCCCAGAGGGTTTTTCTGCTGATTCCCAGTCGTTTGGCCAGTTCGGTTTCGGTCATGCTGCCTTCGTTTTCCCGAACAAAATGAATAAAGTAGTCTTCCAGGGAGAGGTCGCTTTCCATTTTCTGTCGATCTGGCGATTTTTCCACTGCCGCCTCAATGGCCAGTAGTTCTGGTGTAATGCTGGATTCGTCACACAAGATGACCGCTCTTTCCAGGGCATTTTCCAGTTCTCTCACATTACCCGGCCAGGCATAGCTGGAGATTACCCGGAGAGTCTCCTTACTAAACCCGACGGGGGGGCGATTGAGCTGTCCGCAGACTTTCTTAAGCAGAAATTCAGCCAGTTCGACAATGTCTTGTCCCCGCTCACGCAGCGGTGGCAGGTTCAGCTCTACGACACGAAGCCGAAAATAGAGATCACTGCGGAATTTGCTGTCCTGCACCAGTTGTTTCAGGTCGCGGTGGGTAGCCGAGACCAGGCGGATGTCTACTTCATGGGAATGCTCGGATCCCACGCGGCGAATCTCGCCATTCTGCAACACCCTGAGCAGTCGTGCCTGGGCGGCCAGTGGCAGTTCCCCTATCTCATCAAGAAACAGGGTTCCCCCGTTTGCCGCTTCTACCAGGCCGGTACGGCTTCTCTCGGCACCCGTAAAAGCCCCTTTTTCGTGACCGAAAAGTTCTGATTCGATGAGTTGCTCCGGGATAGCGGCACAATTGACCGTGATGACAGGCGCGTCACATCGTTCGCTTTGTTCATGCAAAGCCTTGGCGACCAGTTCTTTTCCTGTTCCTGACTCTCCCAACACCAGGACTGCCGCATTGGTAGGGGCCACTTTGGCGATCTTAAGCGCCACTTCCTGCATGGCAGGGCAGTTTCCCACCATGCCTTTGACCTGGTAGTTTTTCCGAAGGTCGTTCTTGACCACATTGGTCTGTTTTTCCAGTTGCGCCTGTTTCAGGATACGCTTGATGAGTGTAAGCAGCTCATCATGATCGAATGGTTTGGAAATATAGTCGATGGCCCCTTGTTTCATGGAATCCACTGCCGACCGCACACTGGCGTAACTGGTCATGATCAGGACCGGTGTACCTCCTGTTTTATCGATGATATCGGTTCCCGGTGCGCCGGGGAGCCGGAGGTCACTGATTATCAGGCTGAAGCCGGGAAGATGGTATTCATTGACCGCCTCTTCCACGGATCCTGCTTCGGAAACCTCATAGCCATGACGTTCCAACAGGCGGCGCAGGGCACTTCTTATTACGGGTTCGTCTTCAATCAGCAGTATCTGGGCCATGGTGTCAGTAATCTTCATTCTGGGTTATTAACAATTTTAACCCGCTTTTCGGTAAACGCTGTCGGTGGTTCTCTTGTCTACAGCAGTGGTTGTTATTCCTTCATCGGGTTCAGGTGCTGCTGGTCGCGATGCTGAGGCAGGCGCATGACGACCCGGGTGCCGATACCCGGTTCAGAATCCACTTCGATACGTCCATTGTGCTCCTCTATTATTTTTTGGGCCATTGACAGTCCAAGCCCGGTTCCTTCGCCGGGTTGCTTGGTGGTGAAAAAGGGCTCGAACATGGATTGCTGAATCTGTTTCGGAATGCCCTTGCCCTGGTCCATGACTTCAAGATGCACTTCGTTTTCATCTTCAAATGCAAAGATCTCGACGTGACCACCTTGGGATGATGCATCGCAGGCGTTGGTCAGAAGATTCACCAGCACCTGGGATAATCGTTGCCGATCTCCCACCAGCATCAACCGGTCAGGGCAGCTGTTGCTGCAATCCACCTGTTTCCCGCTACGGGTCAGTCTGACCAGGGTGATCGACTCTTCCACTATTTCATTCAGATTGAAGGTTCGGTATTCGGCACCGATGCTGCCACTGCGGCTGTAGTTCATCAGGGAGCGTACGATACCTGAGATTCGGCGGGTTTGCTGCAATATCGCCTCGATACTCTCTTCGACAATGCTGGGATCTTGCTCTTCTCTCAGGTTTTGTGCGAGGGATGCAATACCTGTCACGGGGTTACCAATCTCGTGAGCCACGCCCGCCGCCAGTCTCCCGATAGATGCAAGTCTGTCGCTGTGGGCCAGTTCTGCCTCCAGGGTTTCCATGTCGGTCAGGTCTTCCAGGAGTATGACCAGTCCGGTTCTGTGACCAGCTTCAGGTACCATCAGATCGGGATCGGGAATGGTCGCTTTGTGCAGGTTGAACCAGCGTCGTTTGCCGTCGAGTTCCACATCCATGTGGGGTATATGCTCATCCTGGGAGAGGGCAAAACCGGCCAGTATCTCACCCCAGGGTCGTGGCAGTGAGTTGAGTTTACGGCCTAACGCCTGATTACCGGCCATGCCACTGATTATTTCCTGGGCCAGGTTCCAGATGACCACAGTGTGGTCCGGCGCCACCGCACAGACACCCAGGGGCAGGTCAAGGAGAATCTGTCGGTGATAACGGCGCAGTGTATCCAGGTCTGCATTCAGTCCCTGCAGGCGATTGCGGGATTCCTCAAGACGCTCTTCGATATGGCGTATCGAATCGGCGAGAGCTGTTTTAGCCTGGCTGTCCATTGCAAGTTGCTGATTAATCACCATATGTGCCATCTGTGGTCCCAGGAGACCAGAAAGATTACGCTCGATGCGTTCTCGCAGACTTCGTAATTCGTTTGGCCGGGTCTCATCCGCGGACATCCCCAGGTCCTGCAGGGCTCGTTGTACTTCATTTTCAGCGGCATCCCGTCCCAGGATGCCGGCGAGCCCCTGGGTGAACTGGTCAGGTGAGCCTGCAGCCACGACCCCTTCTAGGGGGACTGGCATGGTGTTGCCCCGGTGGCAGGCCCGGGCGGTATCCTGTTCTCCCGGAGTCTGTCGTGTGATCAGAGAGAAAAGGGTGAACAGCAACCCGTTGCAGGCCAGTGACCAGAAGGTGGCGAACTGCCATTGATCCTGGCCGGTACTGAGCATCAGGTAGGGAATATCGATTTCGGATTCCACGAGCCCGGATTTCTGCAGGACCGGGAGCAGCATGGTGACCCCCCAGATGGCAATACCCCCCAGCAAGCCGGCGATGAACCCAAGGCGGTTGGCCCGCCGCCAGTAAAGTACCCCGATAATACCGGGAAGAAACTGGACCACAGCCACGAAAGAGATCAATCCCAGTTGCACCAGGCCCTGGTTATGTTCCAGAAGTTCGTAAAATACGAAACCGGCCATGATGATGACCGCGATCAGTAGTCTTCTACCCCAGAGCAGCCAGTAGTAGATGTCCAGGTCAGGATCCGGATAGCTGGCGGGCAACAGCAGGTGGTTCATGCTCATTGAGGCAAGCGCCAGAGTCGTCACTATCACCATTGCGCTTGCCGCAGAGACCCCGCCGATGAAGGCCAGAACCGGAAGCCAGACGGGGCCATCGGCCAGCGTGATTCCCAGCACATAGTAGTCCGCATCCATCTCCAGTTTCAGGTAGTCTCCTGCCCAGAGTATCGGTGGTATGGCCAGATTCAGCAGCAGCAGGAACAGGGGAAAGGCCCAGCTGGCGGTGTTTATGGAGCGACTGGATAAATTTTCTGCAAAAATCATGTGAAACTGGCGGGGTAGCAGAAAAGCGGCTCCCATCGAGAGAAATATCAAAGTGAACCAGGGTCCCTCTCGAACGGGTTCGTAGAGAGAGCGGGTGACCTCCGGGTGTTCCGACAGCCATCTTGACAGTTCTGCAGGGCCTGAAAAGATCCCGAAAACCGCGTACAGCCCCACCATCAGCAAAACGGTCAGTTTCACCAGGGACTCAAAAGCCATGGCGGCGACCAGACCCCGATGTTTTTCCCTGGGTGAAGCGTCATGTGTTCCGAACATGATCGCGAACAGAATCAACATAGCGCAGAAACCGAGGGCCAGAGTCTGGGGGGGGACTTCCTGGGTCAGTACCCGGATCGATGATGTGACTGCCCTGATCTGCAAAGCGATATAAGGCAAGGTGCCCACCAGCATGAAAAGTGTCACGAGAGCGCCTGCCAGCTGGCTGCGGTAGCGGAAAGCGAACAGATCGGCCAGAGAGGTGAGCTGATAATCACGGGTCAGTTGCAGGATTGGGCGTAACAACAATGGCGTCAGCAAAAACGCGATGGTCACCCCGAGATAAACCGTTAAGAACTGAAAACCTTCGCGCTGGGCAAATCCGACGCTCCCATAATAGCTCCAGGTGGTGGCATAGACTCCGAGAGACAGTACATAAACGAGGGGGTGGCTGGTCCAGCTTTCCGGAACCAGGCCGCTATCGGTGACATAGGCAACGAAAAAGAGAATCAGCAGATACAGCAGACTGGCACCGAACAGTATCTCCAGTTCATAAGTCATGGCGGCGATGGCGATTACTCAACAGTGCGCCGAGCAGGATGATAAGCAGCCACAGCAGGTAGGGGAGAAACCAGGGGTAATCACCCGAGGCCCACCAGAGTGTAAAGGGAGAGGAGAAGAGAAACAGTGCCAGCATTGCCAACAGCAATGTGAACTCATTCTGTTGATCCGGGTTTGGTCGGTCGGGCATGGGATTTGCTTGTCAGATGCTCTGCTGGTCACTGTGGATTATTCAACATACTCGCTGAGTCTGCTGGCAGGGTCAATAAAAAACAAGTTGTAACAAGAAGTTGTAGTAGTTGCATGGATCGATTGAGGCGCTTGTCCCGTACCCCGAAAATGAGCGTTGACGGCTATTCGGGGGGGAAGAGGGCAGGAGAGTGGAGCTTGGGAGTGTCAGTAAAGTTTACAGTTCCTGTTCAGTGTGGTTCGAGTGAGTCTGTAACCCTCTGATTCATTTATATTTACCTGAGTTGGATTGAATTTTGCTTCATAACTGTCTTGTTAATTTTCTGCCGGGTGAGCTCAATCGTTTTATGCGCTCCAGCATCACATGGTCCGCCATACTGGTCATAATCCTGTTGTTTCAACCTGGGAGGATAATGGCTGGTTCCTACCTGCATCTGTCCCTTTCCCAGTTGCAATCCCTGGCAGAGCAGGGAGATCCCACTGCTCAAGTGGCATTGGGGGAGGCTCTGGAGCACGGTGAAGGCGTGGGGCGGAACCCTGCTCTGGCCATCGAGTGGTATTGTCGTGCCGTTACCAGGGGGTCTGTCGAGGCTCAGCGTAATCTGGGCTGGATGTATTTCAGCGGGCAGGGTGTGAGCCGGGACGACAGGCGTGCCGGATACTGGCTGGGTAAAGCTGCCGCCGGGGGTGATGAGTTCTCCCGTCAACAGGTAAAACGCTTTTCCGGATTACGCCCACCGAAGGGCGATGGCTGTACAAAACGGGTAAATCTGCCTTGGCTCAAGAAACGATGCGGGGGGAAGAAGTGTCGCGATATCGTGCGGCTGGTGAAGTCCCTTTCCCGGGTCAATGGCCTGGATCCTAATCTCGTGCTTGCGGTTATTTCTGCCGAATCGGCATTCAATGCGAGCGCTTTGTCCTCCAAAGGGGCATGCGGTCTCATGCAGTTGATGCCTGCCACGGCCCATCGTTTCGGTGTCGAAGACCCATGGGACCCGGAACAGAACATTCGTGGTGGTATGGCCTATCTGCGTTGGCTGCTGGCCTATTTCGAAGGGGATGTGGAGCGGGTGCTGGCAGCATACAATGCGGGGGAGCAGAGAGTCCGGAAGTATGGGGGGGTGCCTCCTTTCCCAGAGACGCTTGCTTATGTGAAACGGATACTGAGGGATTATGGCAAAGTCAGCCATCGATACGAGAAGGCCTGGTTGAAGAATACACGGACAACAGCCAGCGCTGCCACCCCATCTATTCTGCCTGCCAATCCACCTGTTATATCTGCCACTCCATCTGCCATGCCCGGTATCGACGGGTGATTGGTCCAATGGACCGGGAACGCCTCTAGGACCTGTCCGAGAATAGTGAGCCTACTGCGGAAAAGCTGGATTTGGCCAGATTCTCCGATCATTTTCGTTAAATATGCCCAATATTCGCCTCAAATGATCATAAAACCTGGCTCAAACCAGCTTCCCCTCGCTACGGCCCCTATTCTCGGATAGGCTCCTAGGAGGCTGTCCGAGAACTCAGTTTTTGGCAAAACGCGATTTTTAACTTATTGATTAATAATGAATTAATTTTGTCAAAAACACGGATTTTGCTATTCTCGGACAGGCTCCTAGTATAATAGCATCTTCAGATACGCTGCCCCCGATAGTCGCAAAACTGAAAGGAGTGCGGGTGCGCTGCCGGTTTTCGCCCGGGCTGTTTCCGCTATTCTGTTTTTTTCCGCGGACCTAAGTGCAGGAGCGTCGGATAATGACCCGAGAGGAAACTCTTATGATCCTGTGGTGTTTTCGTACGGTCATAACGCCGGAAGTTCCCCGTAAGATAATCGATTATACTCTTTCACTGACAATCAACCGCTCTTACCGGGTGGTCCCTTTGATCCTGGGATTGCCCTCACGGATGCTCTCAGGCTTTCACTTTTTTGCTGCTTAGAGTATACACAGGGCAGGGTGGGTGACTCGAAATGCTGACTTTGAAACCAGTGAATACTACCGCAGGGAGTGTGTCGTCTCGATGATCAGTCTGGTTACGCTGGCCCACCGGGCATCCAATATCCATGGTCGATACGCAAGCATCCATGCATCAGTGTTTTCATTTTCCCTTGCACAATTGAAAGTCATGTTCTCTAAGAGTGGAGAACCGGAATACTGCAAGCATGAAGCTGATTTGAATCAGCTGAGCAAGGAACTGGCCGAGGCGAGGGCCGTGATCGATGGGGATGAGGAACTGGAACCGTCGACCACGATAGGCCGGGAGTTTGCGTTTGCCCTGGATGTGTACATTATTGCTTTGTCCGATACGGTGGAACGGCTTTCTATGATCTGCGGGCGCCGATGTAGAGACAAGAAAAAGCTGGAATCCTATAGCGATACCCAGCAGTGGGCGGATCGTATCGAATACGATAATGCCGTGCAGCAATACAAACGTATGGGAATGCAGCTTGGCAGCCTCTTCAAGCGTTTTTAAGTCCATAGAGGAGACCGCCCATGGATGGGGCTGTGCGGGAGTTTTATCAGTCTTCCAGTAACAGGTCCTTGGCCTGGTTCAGTTTGGTTGCCAGCCAATCTGAGCCCCCCCTGTCGGGGTGCAGTTTTTGCATCAGTCTTCGGTGGGTTGCGACTATCTCCTCCCGGGTGGCACCTGGTGACAATCCGAGAATCTGGTAAGCCTCATCCGTGGACATGTTGTTATCTTTCGGTGCGGAGTCCCCGCGGGCGTTACCGGATGACTGGTGGTTGCTCCACTGCTCCCCGTGTTCCCGGTCCAGAAAGGTTTCCAGCAACGGAACCGATTCGGTGTCGTTGGCGCGGCACTCTTCCAGAAGCTGGAGCAATTGATCGAAGCCCATATTTTCGAGCCGCGAATCCTTGTGATTTCCCTGGAGTACCTCGCCGCTCATTTTTCCACTGTCATGATCGAGATAGAGTCGAAGATAGTGGGTTTCTATCGCTGAACTCTGGCCGGATGGAGGAGCATTTCGGGAATGGGTGGATCTGTATCGTTGATACATGGCCCTGAGCAGTGGCAGATTACTCAACAATAACAGTATCCACCGGCGCAGCAGTGGCAGAACGGAAGCGATTATGGCAAACAGCCAATGAAGACGACCAGTGGCTGCCAGAAAAAACAGCAGGATAACCGCTGCTGTAAACAGCAGGCGCCGTATGAGCTTTGTTGCCTGTCCCGGAGGCAGTCTGGTAAACCAGCGAAGCAGCAGGAAAATCGAAAACGCCAGTAACAGTATCAGGATCAGGCGGGAATACAATCTGATCAGTCCTTGCGCAGCTGATCTGTCAGTCGCCTGACCTCATTACCTTTCGAGGAGCTGAATCCTTCAAGCGCTTTCTGGCCTCCTGCAGCATAAACGGCCACTGCACTCAGTAAATCCCGAAGCTGACTGGCACTCCGGGCATCAAAAGGACAGCAGGCACCTCCGCTCAGGCGTGCGAAGTGGTCGAATGCACGGGCCGCTTCGGGATTTTTCCCCTCGTGGAACAGAAATATCGGAATACCCAGCAGGCCAAGTTGACCTGCTGAAGCTGATAGCTGTTCAATATCCTCTTCCATGGCATCACATACGAATACCAGGGCATTAACCTTGGATCGGCGTGCCTCGGCGATGGTATGATCGAACAACCGCTGTATCTGAGTCATGCCCCCCAGGCATCGTACTGTTTCCATGCACCGCCGCAACGCCGACCCATTGTCCAACCAGGGGCCCCCATTGAACTCTTTGAAGCCCCGATAGTAGCAGAGCTGAATTTCCAGTCCGCCAAGCCGGTCTGTTTCCTCGAACATTTGTGACTGAATATGGCATGCCTGATCCCAGGTCGGTTCACGGCTGGCGGTGGCATCCATGGCGAATATCAGTCGCCCCTGTTTGCCACTGGCTTTGATCCTGGGTGTTTGCGCCACCTGCTGCAGGAAATGGTCAATTTTTTCCCGATTTGTCTGGGGCAGGGTCTTGTCGTCATTTCTGCTCATGAGATAACCCCGATCGGCAGATCATGGTGCATTGTTGAGGCTGGCTCCCCGGGAATCCCTGGACAGAGGATCGTCGAGTCCCTGGTAGTGCAGTCACAACCGGCATTGTCGATAACGCTTTTCAAGTCGTCTAATTCAACTGAAATCCCCAGGGTACCCGGGCAATCCAATCGGTAGGTGTTTCCTTATTGTCGTACCCGGATCAGACCATGAAGACGTCTGGGCAAAGAGCGGGTCACCTGATGTTGTTCAGCGCATGGTCAAAGCGTGATTGCAGTTGATCCATGTCCTGGCTCGCCACGGGGCCTGTAAGGTACCAGGCTCTCTCCAGGCTGATGGCATCATCAGGCTCGAACTCCTTTCCATCGGCCAGCCGTCCCGACAGTCGGCTCACTTGATACGCAAGACGGCCATCTGCCTCCTCGTCGGGTGAGTCAACCCCGGCAAGTATTTCCATACTCAGGCAGAGTTGCCGCCGTTTCTCGAGATTGTTCGCAAAATCCGACATCCAGGCGTTTCGCTGATCGTTATTTCCTAATACATTCAGCGCCTGGTCCAGTCGGGCATTGATTGCCTGCTGCAACCCCGGGTCGGAAAGCGGCTCGAGAGACACGAGACGCTGTCGCCAGGTCTCGGTATCTGCCGATTGTGCCGTGTCGGTTTGCAATGCTTTTTCGAGGGATCGACACAATTCCCCGTAGCTGCGCAGTAGCTTGATCTGTTTGTGTTCCTCCTGTTCTCGAAGTACCCGAATCCGGTCCTTGACCCCTTCCACCGCCTTTTGCCAATGCCCGAGCAACCGGTTGGTTTCACCTTTTGGCAGGTCGTGTCTGAATTCATCGTTCCAGCGGCTCTGCTGTTTTCCAAGCTCCTGTTGCAACTCGTCCGGCTGTAAGGACGAATCGCTACCTAACCCCTCCAGAGTTTCACATAATTTCCTGAGTGCACTCGAATGGGCCTTGAGTTCGGTTTGATGGGCGGTGTCTGCTTCTCGCCGTCGATTGAATATCTGGTCACATTTTTCCCGGAACCGTTCCCAGAGACGATTCTCCTGAGCACGTTTGGAGGCTACCGTCGTGTGCCATTGTCTCTGTAGCGCTTTAATATCCTTGATGGCCTGCTCGAGGTCCGGGTTTTCTGCCAATGCCGCCGCCTTTTCGATCAGTTCCAGCTTCAGGGCTTTGTTGCGGCTGCGTTCGGTGGCCAGTTGGGCATCGAGCTTTTTCATTGCGTTTCGATAACGCCGGTCCAGTTCCCTGCGATTTCTGGGGGCTACCGGACCTAGCTGACCCCAGGCAGTCCGGGTTTCCCGTTCTGCTTTGACGACTTTCTTCCAGTCCACTCGCTCCCAGTCGATTTGATCCAGGAAGGTTTCGAGTTGTTCGCAGAGGGCTTTGCGGGCTTTCAGATTTGCTTCCTTCTGGCGGGCCTGCTCGTCCAGGTAGGGGCGGCAACGATCGAACGCGGTATCGGCTGCCTGGCGAAACCGCTTTTTCAACGAATCATTCACACGGGTGCCATCCCGGTCCAGTTTTTTCCATTCCTTCTGGAGACCCTGTACCCGGTCGGTAAGGTCATCCAGTGGAATATCGGCTGTGATCAGACCCTCCATTTCGTCACACATATCCAGGCGGTGCTGGTCTGTTCCCCATTTTCGCCAGTTCTGAAGCTCCCGAAGCCGGGGCGTGAGTTGGCGGAAATGCCGTTCTGTATCCCGGTTTCCATGTTCCAGTCCGGTAGCGCGGATCAGATCGATATCCCCGTTAAGGCTCTGGTGAAGCGCGATTGCCTGCTTCAATTCCCCCTCATCCAGGTGTTGCTCGAGAAGTCTCAGACGATCCGGCAGTCGCCCCATTTTTTCGGTGACCTGATGTGTCTGTTTCTCCAGCCGTGACTGCAGTGCTTGCTTGGTTGCCAGATAGTCCCGGGCAGGAGTGGTTTCGGGTGCCTGTTCCTGCAGGCGGTCTCCCTCCGCGATCCATTTCGCCAATTGCTGATGCTGGAGGGGGGCGTTGCCCTCCAACCAGGAGCGAGCCCGATCGGTCAATGATTTGAGACCCTGCTCCCTGTGTATTTTATCGCGCTGCTGCCTGAGCTTACTTTCCAGGTTGGATGCCAGTTTCTTGAACTGGCCTTCCAATAACTTTTCTTCAGCTTCCGGAAGATTGTCGAATGTCGTCCAGAGCGATCCCAATTCTTTTATGCGGGACTCGGTCGGTTCGATACCATTATGCAGGGGGTCCAGATCGGATAACTCATCCAGTATGTCCTGTTTTCCCAACAGCGCACGTTCACCGATTTTTCTGATTCGCTCCCGTGCCAGGTCTTCTTCCTGGTGAATTGTGAGTGCGGCCAGGAACTTGTCACAAGCCTTTCGAAATCGTTGCTCAAGGGAGGCGGGGATCGACCCCCCAAGATCCGCCCATTGGGCTTGTACGTGATCCAGGAGCGCTTTATCCCGGGTCCAGGACCCCTGGAGCCCGATTTTCTCTGCTCGCTCGCAGAGTGCTTTGGCCTCAGCCTGGACCCTCAGGGGGGCTTCCTCCTGTTCGGAGAGGACCTTTAGTCTGTTCTTGACCAGTCGGTAAACCGATTTGTCCCGTTTTCCGATATTTCGTGCGACCTGCTCCAGGTCTTCCTTGGTTTTCAGTCGTTCAGCCGCCGCCAACCTTACCGCGGCTACTCCGTCATTCAGCGCACACTTAACCAGTACGCCGGAATCGTTAACCTGTGCTAACGCGGCCAGTCTTACAGAACGATCGTCTCCGTTCAAAGCAATCCGGCCCGCCAGTTCAGGGCCAACCGTGGTCAGGCAGGTCAGTCTGGTTTCCAGGTCCGGTGCATTCTGTGTACTTCCACTGAGCAGATCGACCAGCCTGGCCGCAGCTGATTTCCGTATCTCTGCATCTTCGTCTTGCTGGGAAATCTGTTGCAATCGTGGAAGATCCTGAAGCTGTTGGCAGGCATCAAGGCGCCTGGCCGGATCCGGATCCAGGATCGCCTGCTCTGTCGAGTTACTCTGGTTACTGTTCCGGTTTTTTTTACGGTTGGATTTCAACCAGTCCGTATTGAAGATTCGCTTGAACATCATTCAGTCGATATCTCGAAAGTTGAGATTATTGGATCATTCTAACCCATTTCCAGCCAGGCTGTGCCCTATGGCGGGTCCCTTGCCAGTGGAGTGTACCGGTCGGCAGTGGATGCTTAAACTAACAGGTTTTCAGCATCGTAGTACAGGCCGGCAGGATCGTTTCCAACGATACTGCCCAATTGGTTCTGAACCTGGCTGATTGTGGATTTGTTTTAAGACCTGTTGTTTGTCTGATGGTCTGGCTTAAGTTGAGTCGAGGATGGTATAGCATATTAATATATAGTGATAAATTGATTTCTTTGGGAGTGTCGCTCCATGAACCTGATCGAAGGCAGGTGGAGAGGGGGGAGCGTTGATCGGGCCGCTTTGGTAGGAGGTATTTCCGATTGCGATTTGTCAATGCGGCTCCTGCAACACTGTGATGAAGTGCGCCTCATCAGTCAATAGCAAGCCTCTAGAGGCATTTTTGATTGTTTCCTTGTCAGGTCAATTTAGTTTCCCAGGAATACAATTAATCAGGAATTATAAATGTTTAAGATGCTTGTTCCCGTAGATTCCACCAGAGCATTTCGGTTCGAAGGTGAGATGGTTGGTGAAGCGCTGGGTAGTGGAGGGCGAAGAGAATCTGGTCGTGTAGAAGACTCAGGGCACTGGTCAGAGCTTCGTCTGTACAATACGAGCGATGGTAAGTACGTCTGTGAGCAGGTTAACAGCAATCACTGGACAGGGGGTGATGAGTCTCATAAGGCCGTTATGTGCGAAACGCAGAGGGAGGTCTTGGAGTTCTTTGGTAAGAGTTATCTTGCACAGGAATTGTACATGGATGCAGATTTTTTTTGCATGGAACAGGCAGGTGTCATGCCATCTGATTAGCAAGCGCAGTTGATCGGCGTCAGTGAAATGTCATAGTGTATTGACCGGTGAAGTTAACAAAACCTTTGTAATGGCCTGGCCTTACAAAGGTTTTTCTTCGTAAACAGTTTTTTCGTCTCATCCGGTTGTATTTGAACTGGTACAATTGACGAGAACCAACCGATCAGGAATTCTATGAAGACTGGCTATTTACGTCTTGAAACTCATCCGGAACATCCCGGACTCGTTCGATTTCTGATCAGTGATGACGCTCCGGATCCCACATCGGGTCAATCCGGGAACACCATTCGTTATATCGCCAGATTCAACGATATCGAGGCCGCCCTGATGCATGTTCAGAACGCTTTGCATCGGAGCCTCATGGATGTTGACAACCGTTTATATCGCGTTGATCTGCCCGAGGCGATCGCGGTTGTTGAAGCCGATGAATTACGACATAAGAGAATATGGATGGATGCAACACTCAGCGATGATGAGTTGCAGCAAACCAGGTGTCTCACCGAACTGCATAAAAGCAGGAAGCGCCGTTGGGACAAAGTCTGGAAGGGGATTGGTTATCTGTTTGTCGTGTTGATCGTTTTGCGTGCCCTGGGATTGTTTTAAGGGGCTCGGCCAGCTTTTACTGCTCCATAACCCGATCACGGATCGACGGTTTCTGTATTGTTTGATTGCCGGGGGCAGTCCGGGAGCACATTCTTTCCTTCCGTGTCACTGCCACCCCCCAGAGATTACCCCGCACGGGCAATCTGTTACGAAAGACGCCGTAAATACCTCCCAGCAGGCCTGGCTTTGGCATTCATGCCAAAGACATTTGCTCCACAGACTGCCCATGGGGGGGAGTGGTTACCCTTCCGTTTTTACAGGCTGGTGTTAACGGTGTTGCTGCATGCTGACCGGGTTTAGTTCCCGGGGTGTCTGGAAAACACCCGGATGACAGATCAGGTTGAGAGTGTCTTGCGCTGCCATTTCGAGCTGTTTGCTGTCAGTCGATTTCCAGTATGAGATTCAGTATGGCGAACCACTGACTGGGGTAGACTCCGGCGTTGAGGGGGTCAGGATCGACGGTATCAGGTACCCCGTCGTTGTCATCATCTGCGTCCAGAACCAGGCCCGAGTTTGACTGACAGGTTAAATCGCATGCGGGCAAAAACTCATCGGGCATGCCATCACCATCCGTGTCCACGGCAGCGGCGGGATTATCGATGAAGGCATCGGAGGGATCCACTATGCCATCGTTATCTGTATCCGGAATAGTGGTGGACTCAAGGAAAAACATGTCAGAGTTGGCTACTCCGCTGTAACCCGTCCAGGCATAGGCTGTTGAGTACAATGCGAAAAAACCTGCTGCAGGTGGCGTGAAATCGAAGCTGGTTGACGTTCCCAGGGATGTGGTGGAACAGTTTTCGATCTTCGTTGCCAGAGTTATTTCAATATCATCCAGCAACAAGCCGTAGGCGGAGGAACCCGAACTGTACCAACTCCAGGAACTGATTCCTTTGGGTATGCCGTAGGTGAATCTGAATCGTATGGGTTTATTCTCATAAGCAGCAAGGCTCACAGACCGGTTGATAAAAGCGTTGTCTGTAACGCCCTCCTGGCCTTGTTGTTCCCAGACGGTTGTCCAGTTTTCACCATCGTCCACACTGATCTGGGCACGGGCTACCTGGCTGTCAAGAGACAGACCGAGTTTGGTTTTGAATTTAAACAGTGAACCCGAGGAGGGAACGAATGTCTCAGCCAGTTCGATGTAGTCAGGTGAGCCTGGTGTGGGATTCGGGGGTGAGATGATACTCAGGTGGAATGCAGTACTTCCGTTTGCTCCCACCGAGCTGATTGTCGCGGAATAGCCGGGAGAGGTTCCGTCAACTAAGCCAGTCATGCCGGCTTCGGCATTGTTGGCATAATCAAGCTGTGTCGCTGAACATGCGGTCATGCCATGATCAACTGCGAAGCTCATGGGTGTTATGCTGTAGGTGCTCGGCAGCCCGGTGGTTACAGACTCAGCACCGGTAATGATCGGCTTTTCCTCGCTGTTTCCTGGAATGCTCGGGTCAATGAGCATGACTGAGTAGTTGAATTCGATTGGATTGCCATCGATCAGGACGTTTTCTATGTTCACTCCATAAACTTCATCGCCGTTCAATGGTTTGAAATCAGCAACACCTGCAACCGGATCTGAGCCCGATGGATACCAGACGATAGTGTTTTCACCAACCCAACTGGCAAGTGGTTCAGTAGTTGTGGGGAGATTTGCCCCGTTCTTTGTCATCGTGACCGAGGCATTCGTGAAATCGGCATCGGGATAGGAGAAAGACCAGCGTGGAAACACCAGTTGGTAAGGAACATGGCCGGGTGGTGGCCAGGCGACGAAATAATCTCGTGTAGTGGGGCGTGGCGGATTAGTCGGATCATAATTCTGAATGATCCATATGGAATTGGCTGCAGCCTGGTCACCCGGGGGAATATCCCCGGTACCCAGTTGATTCGCCCAGGGATTCAGCAGCCAGCGGCGGTGCCCGGCTGCTGAATTGCCTGCACCGTTATCCTGCATCTGAGAGAATACTGCCACCGAACCATGATTTCCCCAGGAGATGTTGGATTTCCCCGCGGCTTCTGCTCCTTCAGCGGTGTAGCACAGCCACTCTGGCGGTGGGGAGTGGCTGAGACTGTTGTTGGCGCTGAACATCAGAGCGGCATCCTGGGCTTTCTCGCTCCAGGTGTCGTTCAGTGTCATTGACGCCGGAACACCAGCCATTGCCCGGAAATAGTTGGCTCTGGCAACGACCACGTCCTTGAATGCCTGGGTGGTGGTACCCGAATCGCAGGTTGGGTGGGATGTGCCTCCCCAGCCGGTATCGATATTTTCTGTACCGCTGAATACCGAGTTGTAAAAAGCGCGGGACAATTGCCTGTTCGATGGATCGACGGAGAATCCACCAGTTGCCGCGGCCAGTCCCACACTCAAGGGGGCCAGCCGGGACATGGGGCTATCTTTTGCCACCGGGCTGTCGAGCTTGATCGGTGGTCCGAGTCGTGGCTCTTGCCGGTTTGAAGTCAGTTCGCTGCCAGATGCTGCAAGAGCACCCGAAGACAGGCACAGGAGAATGGTCGTTTTCAGTATTGATATCACAGGGTGCCAGCTATACTTTCGAGAGATTTTCTCTCCCGGATTATGTTCCGTTTTCTGTTGTTGAAATGCGGTGTAGTAATAAAAGATTTGGTTCTTCGCAACAGGTCGCCAGGATCGATGGCCATTGTCAGAACAGCCGTCGCTGAAAACCCTGTGTCAGCCTGGGGATTCCGTCGTCTCCGTAGCTATCAGATCCCGGTAGGCATGCCAGGTGGCATGAGCAGCCAGCGGAAACCCAATGACGAACCCCAGATAAAGTGTTAGAAAACCAAAACTTATGATACTCACCAGTAATCCGGCCCAGAGAAGCATGGGCGCGATGTTGTACCGAACAGCCGTCCAGCTGGTGCGTATGGCATCGAAAACATTGATTGGTCGATCAATCAATAGAGGTATCGACACCACACTGACTGCAAACACTATAGCGGCAACTACTCCTCCAACATAAGTACCTACCACCAACAATTGCACGCCATTCCATGTACCCAGCAGCAATGATACGAATCCCTGCCAGGTGGAGGGGGTAATCCCTTGATGGAAGAATATGAAAATAAGCATTGCCAGCATCGCCCAGACGAGAAAACTGAACAACAGAACCAGGCCCATATTCAGTATCTGAAAGGTGTTGCGTGAGAATGCATTGAAAGCACCGTCCAGACTGGGTGTTTCACCTCTCTCAATTTGTTGGCTGAGTGAATAGGGGCCAATACCGAAAAAAGGAGCGACCAGCAGGAACCCGGCCAGCAGTAGCGGAAGCAGATAGTAGGTGCTGGTAACTATGATGCCAAACGAAATAGCAGCACTGAGCAGAGACAGGCTTCCACCGTAGAACAGGCTTTGGGCAGGTGCCCGCAAGATGTCCCGCCAACCTTTGGATAACCAGTGCCAGACATCTTCTGTGGTGATTTCTTTGACCTGAACAGTCGCTGGTAATCCACCACTGCTGTATACCACTTCTCGCTTCATTACTATTTTTTCAACCTCGTTGACCAGGAGTTATCAGCGGAAGGAATTCTAACATATTGATTTACAGGTACCTTACCGACCTGTATTCGCTCCAGGCGGAGCCTGGTTAAACACCGGTTCGGCATGATGAATCAAGGCTGGTCTACGCAGGTTTCCAGCTGGCTCACTGGTGCGCCTGGAAGCTTCTTCAGCCAGCTGATTTGTTTGAACTGTGTCCCTGGCCTGATCGTCGGTGCATCCTTGCACCATCTTTTCCGCTTTAGAGGGAATGACGATTGAGTATTTAAAATATCACGCTTGTCTGCACCCGGACTATCAGGGGCAGAAGCGTTCTATCAAAGGGTGGATTCGATCTTCCCTGCTATCGAATTTCTGCCTCAGTCGTGTCTGAATTGCCCTTGTTGTCGACCCAGCTCAGAGTCAGTTTGTCGCCCTTGCTCGCCCCTTTGAATTTGAAGGAGAGGTAGGGGTTTTTTGATACGCCGCCACTCCATTGGGCCTCGACGACTTTCTTTTCGCCGTATTCGCAGGTAACTTCCTGGATAAAGTGCGCTGGAATCAATTCGCCGGATTTATCTTTACGGGCACCCGTTTCCATTGGGTGGGTCATCAGTGCTTTGACGGTAACCACGTCATCTTTGACTTTTGCTCTGATCTTGATGGATTTTTTCGCCATGGCGTCTATTCCTCTGAAATCGGTTTTTATCAGATCTGTGAATGTAGTCCCAGAAATTCTGTCCTGGCCGGAATCTCTACGGGTCGCTTAGCTTCGTTAACTGGTTTATCCCTGAGTGATATCCAAGCGGGGCTTGTTCGGCCTGGCATCCCTGCTGGGCGTTCGCCCGACCCTCCTCTGGTTGGAATCATGAGTTACGTCCATGTAGGTGTTGTCCGGCCCAGCATCCCTGCTGGGCGTTCGCCCGATAAACTGGTCCACTGGACCAGTTTATCGGGCTTACCCCCCACATCCGCCGATGGTTACTTTTACGCCTTTGTTGGCACTGTAGAGCTTCCCACCTGCTTTAATCACAGCCACCACATCACCGCTTTTACCCATCTTGATGCGGGTCGAGACAAAGGGAATAGCGCCTTCGCCCATTGTATAGTTTGCGACCAGGGGTACCGGGTTGTTGGCGGCGAGTACGGCAATCGATTCCACACCTGTGAGTCCGGTCGAAATCGTAACCGGGACCACTGCACCATTTTCAGCGATATCCGGTGCTTTTATTTTGATGTCCGCACTGGTTTCAGTATTGCCTTCTCCAAGCAATGCCTGTAGCGCTTCTGGCACCATTTTGGCGTTGAATGCCGCTGTCGGCCACGCTGCCAGAACCTGACGTGGAGTTAGCAGGCCGGCTCCTGCCGCCACACTGATCGCACCGGCAGCCAGGGAACTTTTCAGCAATATTCTTCGTTTGAAATTAATTTGCATCATCAAAACTCCTTAATGTGGGGATATCGAAGATTGGTCAGTGGATTCAACATGATACAGAGGTTTTCCCTGATACCAGCTGCTGCGATGGGCACTGGGGATTTTTCGGTCCTGACAGTGTTTCGTGCAGCCCCAGGAGCCTGTCCGAGAATAGACTGAATCTACTGCGGACCAGCCTGATTGGCCAGATTTCCCGATCATTTTTGTTAAATAGGCCCACTATTCGCCTCAAATGATCGAAAAATCTGACTCAACCGGTCTTGCCCTCGCTACGACCGCCATGGATGGCGGAAGTGCCGGTTTTGCAGGAGCAAAAACCGGTCGATCGCTATTCTCGGACAGGCTCC
>JAAELC010000450.1 GCA_024227135.1 Gammaproteobacteria bacterium | reverse complement strand
CGATGAAGAACATGGCCATCAATCAAATGAAACCCAACACCAGGTCACAATCAGAAAAGGTTTTTATTTGGCGGATACCGCCTGCACTCAGGCGCTATGGAGCACGGTGATGGAGAAAAACCCCAGTGAATTCAAAGACAGGCCAGAAAACCCGGTTGATAATGTCAGCTGGGATGAATGTCAGGACTTTATTAGTCGAGCCAACAAGACGCTGCATGGACAGTTTAAGCTACGCTTACCCAGCGAAAGCGAATGGGAATACGCCGCCCGGGGCGGCAGCCAAACCGCATTCTGGTGGGGAGATACCATCACATCTGAACAGGCGAATTATGATGCTAGTATCCCCTATAACAAGGGTCCTGCCGGAGAATATCGTGAACAAACCGTTGATGTTTTAATGTTTGAAGCCAATGACTTTGGCTTGTTCAATGTACACGGTAATGTTCGTGAATGGTGTCAGGATTGGTATGGGCCGTATCCAGAAGGTTCGGTGGCTGATCCGCATGGGGCAGAGCAGGGCCGGAACCGGGTGCTGCGTGGCGGCAGCTGGTTCTACTATCCGCAGAGCTTGCGGGCGGCGGACCGCGACGGCCAGCGTCCCGACATCCGCCACGGCATCCGCGGCTTGCGTCTGGCTGGAGGATAGAGACCCATAGCAAGAGCAGG
>JAAELC010000449.1 GCA_024227135.1 Gammaproteobacteria bacterium | reverse complement strand
TTATTTTAAGTTTGAAAATCCGAAACACGGGGGACATGTGGGATTTTATTCACCGGGCTCCATCTATTGGAGTGAAGCCCGGGCATTGGAGTTCATTCAGGAACAACTGTAAAAATGGTATTGGGTGCAGCCATTCTATTTGGCCAACGTAATGCGTAAACTCTCGGCTTTTCCTTCAGTTTGCACTTTGACAAAATAGACTGCACTGGCACATGAGGCCCCGTCTGCAGCTCGGCCATCCCAATTCAACTCATGGCTGCCAGCAGACAACTGTCCCGAATACAGACTGCGAATTTGGCGCCCGGCAAGATCAAAGATTCCCACCTGAACCTGGCTGCTGTTTTGGATGTTGAAGCGAATGGTGGTCAGAGGGTTGAATGGGTTGGGATAGTTCTGCAATGCAAATGCAGAAATCTCAGGCGCATTGTAATCGACACCGGAAAGTGGGGAAGTCACGTCGAAATCCCAGATTCCCCGACCATAGGTCCCGAAACGAATCAACTGATCGGCGGGTACACTTTCCACGCTCCAATAAGTGGTTAATGGAGCTTCGGTTCCTCCAATGTAATCCCAGAGTTCGGTGTCTGGATCGAGCCGGTAGGGACCGGCCTCGGTGGCTGCATATAATACCTCGTTTTCAGCACTTTCGATGGCCAGATCGTAGACCAGAGTTGAAGGCAGGTTGTCACTCATGATGGTCCAGCTTAATCCGCCATCACGTGTCTCGTAAACGGCAGGACCACTGTACCCGGAGCCGCCCACCCAGGCCACTCGCTCATCAACCGGGGAATGCACCAGAGCCGTGCCGTAAAAATAATGTGCGGAAGGTCCGGAGAAACCGGAGTCAGTCCAGTGATTGCCACCATCGACTGAGAACCACAAGCGACCAATATTGGTCACTGCCAGTCGGTAATCGTGATCGACCGCAGAGATGGAAACCGCTGTGAGATAATTACTGCCTCCCACCGCAAAATTCTGGGCCGAAGCCGTGTAGGTTACATTATTGCCGCCGTTCCAGTTCCCCTTGTGGAGATGAGATGCACAAATATAAAATTCATTGTTGTTCTCGGGATTTGCCAAAGTATAAGGGATCCAGGAGTGGTTCTCTCCGCTGGGGAAATCAAGCATTCCAGGCAAACCAGGGTTTAACTCACCAGTCTGAACCAGCACAAAACCCGGATACACCGAATACACAAGATCGTGGGTGCCGTCACCACTGGTAATGTGGCCGTAATCGCCGCTGATCAGTTGTTCAAATTCACGGGTCAGGTTTCCATTCGAACGGTCGCTGCGCTGATAACCCTGATCCTGGGCTCCAGCCAGAATTAA
>JAAELC010000448.1 GCA_024227135.1 Gammaproteobacteria bacterium | reverse complement strand
GGCGACCCGGCAAACAACCCGACGATTAGTGTAAGACTGCAGGCCAGGGAGGGCCAGCCATGGTTTGCAAACCGCTCCACCAGCGATGTTGACGTGGGTCTGTCAGGGGCAATCATCTCAAAGGCCTCCAAATTCATCTTCCGGCTCAGCTTCATTCTTGCTAACCGAACCTTAATCGCAGCTTAAATTCCTTATCAGCCTCTCTTCAGGTCGGGATTCGTACACTGAATCTATCTCCAACATTGCTCGCAGCCACAGCAATCTTGAGCGATTTCGAAAGAGAAAATTGGTCGAGCTGAATCGGTTAGACGATAACTAAGATCCGAAAATCATGACTGTTGAATTGCTGGCGTTGATCATCGTTGCGGTACTTCTGGCGCAGGTATCCTTTGTGCTGCTTGTCGGGCTCTACCGTCGCAAACGCCAATATCGGGAGATCGATGTGCGGATAAGCGAACCGCGGGCAGTATCTGAATCTCGGGATACAACTCCTTCGAGCGCTGATGAACCGAATGTCACGGCGGCGAGTTGGGAGGGCTTCAGGGAGTTTCGAGTTCAACGGCGGGAAGTTGAAGACAGGAATATATCGATCTGTTCATTTTATTTGGTTCCGATCGACGGACAGCCACTCCCCAGCTACAGACCAGGCCAGTTTCTGACGCTCCGGTTGAAGGTTGAAGATCCAATGACCCACCAGCCCAAGATCCTGGTGCGCTGTTACTCGCTTTCAGACCGACCACGCCCCGACTATTACCGTGTTTCGATCAAGCGGGTACCCGCACCGACCGACCACCCGGAGGTACCGCAGGGAACCTCCTCCAACTTCTTTCATGATCATGTGCAGGAGGGCAGCACGCTGTTGGTCAAGGCCCCTTCCGGCCACTTCCACCTGATGGAGGATGAGCCACTGCCTGTGGTGCTGATCAGTGGTGGAATCGGTATTACCCCGATGTTGAGCATTATCAATACCCTGTTGGAGGGCGGCAGCCAGCGCGAAGTATGGC
>JAAELC010000447.1 GCA_024227135.1 Gammaproteobacteria bacterium | reverse complement strand
CTTAAGCCTTTTATCTACGCCCTGGCACTGGACCAGGGGCTCATTCACCCCATGACGTTGCTCAAGGATGCTCCCCGACGTTTCGGCACTTATACTCCGGAAAACTACGACCGCGGCTTTCTCGGTCCGGTATTCGCCCGGGATGCACTGGCACTCAGCCGTAACGTCCCTGCGGTGCACCTGATGAGCCGACTGAATGACCCGACCTTCCATGGATTTCTCTCTGCCGCAGATATCCAGGAACTGCGCCCTGCAGATCACTATGGGCTGGCACTGGCGCTCGGCGGACACGAAATCACCATGGAGGAGGTGGTAAAACTCTATGCCATGCTGAGCAACCATGGATCACTAAAACCTCTGTGCCTGACAAGTGACACCCCCCGGACCCTAAAGGGCGCCCCTATACTGACCCCTGAAGCAAGCTTTATTACCCTCGACATGCTGCGCACTCCATCACCGGACGAGCCCGCCATTCCCGGTCAGATACGCAGGGAGCTGACAGCCTCCTGGAAAACCGGCACTTCCTACGGCTACCGGGATGCATGGACAGCCGGGACCTTCGGCCCTTATGTGCTTGCCGTCTGGGTGGGACGCTTCGACGGGAAAGGCAATCCCACTTTCGTCGGTCAACAGGCTGCCGCCCCTCTGTTTTTCGAGATCGCCCGGGCAGTTGAACACTTCACCAACGAATTGTTCACCACCCCTGCCAGGCCCCGGGAACTCAACATTGCTACTGTCCAGGTGTGTGCCACCACCGGAGACCTGCCCGACAAGCACTGCCCGCGTACCGCCGACAGCTACTTTATTCCCGGCGTTTCTCCCCTGGGTGTGACCCGCATCTACCGGGAGATTCCTGTCGATGTCACCAGTGGAAAACGGGCCTGTTACCATGAACCGCCGAGGACGAAGATGGTGGTTTACGAGTTCTGGCCATCAGACCTGCTGGCGCTGTTTCGTGCTGCCGGCATCCCCCGCAAGGTACCTCCCCCTTTCGAGGCGGACTGTGCGCTGGCTATCAGAAGTACAACGGGCAGTGTGCCGGACATCACCTCACCGGATAGTCGTATTGTCTATTCCCTGCGTACCGGTCAACGCAGTAGTGAACGGATTCCCTTCAGTGCAATAACCGATGCCGACACGAACACCCTTTACTGGTTCGTTGACGACAGCTTCGTGGGAAGCGCTCCCCACGCTGAAGTGCTTTTCTGGAAACCCAGGGTGGGCGACTTCGAAGTGCGGGCAGTCGATGACCACGGTCGTGCAGCCCTGGCGCAGTTCAGGGTACAGGTGGTGCATTGAAGAAGGCATTCACAGGCGAAAAAAAAAGCACCTCCAGAGTACTCCGACAGCCTGGACGCCTCCCCTGCCGCCAGGCACGGGGGGATTCCAGTCACCACGAACCCTTGATCCACAGAAACTGAAAAGCGATACTCCCGGAGTACGCCTGGGTCTGCCTTCCTTCCCGCCCCCCCATGCTGCCCAAGGTAATGTGTTTTCCCGGCATTGCTCGAAATGAGACACTCAACACTATTAGAGAGGAGCTGTTGAAATGAAAAGAAACTTAATTGCTGTACTGCTGTTAAGTGGCATCCTCGGTTCAGCCAACGCTGCCGAAAGCGATGAAAACGTCACCGCCGCCCGTAAGCTGGTCAAAGGGTTCTTTGGTGAACTGAAGGGAGAACTTCAAACCGCCATGAAGGCCGGCGGTCCTGTGGCGGCTATCGCTGCCTGCAATGGAAAAGCACCCCTGATTGCCCATGATCTGGCACAGAGATCCGGCTGGGATGTGGGCCGTACCAGTCTCAAACTACGCCAACCAAAAAACCGCCCGGATGCCTGGGAAACAGCTGGACTGAAGTCATTCGAGGCGCGTAAGGCTGCAGGCGAAAATATCAAAACCATGGAACAATCAGAGACAACGGAGGTGGCAGGTAAAAAGACTTTTCGCTACATGAAGGCCATCCCCACCGCCAAGCTGTGCCTGACCTGCCACGGGACGGACATCAAACCCGAGGTGAACGAAGCGCTTCAAAAGCTGTATCCCGAGGATCAGGCTGTGGGCTATACAGAGGGAGAGATCCGAGGCGCCTTCACGTTCAGCAAAACCCTGTAAGCAGCATATACCCGAGGCAGATTGATGCTCAATCCGAGTATCCGGACCCCGTTATGCGAAACGATTGCCAGCCCAGCTTGAAATACTCGTTCTCGGAAAAACGATACAGCGCCTGAACCTCCCCCGGTGTTCCCACCGGTTCAATCACGCTCTTCAGCCGCTGGCTTGCATAGCGGGTCAAGGTCTCGGGTATCCCTGCAGATGCTTTGCTGTCCCACACCAGCAGGAAGGTCGCTTTGGGATTTGAACGAATCTCCGCCAGGGGAAAATCCACCGGGGGCAGACTGACAAACGTATCCTCAAGATGGGCCTGGAGGTTACCCCCAATCAGACTCGACGGTGCGATCACCAGATCGTGTTGCCCGGCGTCCCGGGTCAACGACCGGGTCAGCGCCTCGCCTGGAAAGTGGGGCTTGGTGAAATCACCGGTCATGGGCAGTACGTAAACCCGTGCTGCCAGACCCAGGGGGATCAACAGCATCAGAGCGTAAAGCACTCTCCGATATCGAGCGATCCGCCTGGGCACCCAGAAAGGATCCGGCAGGAACGCAAAAACCAGTACTGGAACATAAAAAAGTACCGGCAGTAACCAACGGCTGCGATAAACAGTCCCTCCGCTGATCAGCATAAAGATCACCAGGATTACCAGCGTCATCCAGAGCAGACGCACGAGAAACAAAACCCCCGGAGTTTTTTCAGAAGCAGCGGATCTCTCATTCACCCGCCAGGGCATGAACAGAGCAGCCCAGATAATCAGAAACAGGCCGGCGAACTCCAGATAGGCAATGACCAGGGTTTTTGCGCTGCCTGCCAGCCGCTGAAGATAGGGCAGGGTTTCCACCTCCAGCTTGTAGCTGGTGGCGGTGGCAACGGCCAGGTTCTCGTACATCCACCAGAGAAAGGGTGCGAGGAGAATGCTCGCTGCCAAGGGGGTAAGCAGAAAAGCCGGACGTAAAATCAGCCTGGGGTTCACACTGAGCAGAGTGAACACCACCGAAAGTGCAAACAGAACGTAGTTCCATTTGGAGAGTACACCCAATCCGAACAACACCCCCAGCAACAGGTACTGCCCCGGCCCGGGACGCCTTTCCAGAAGACTCAGCACGTACCAAAGTGTGACCGCAGCCAACGTGGTAACCAGTACCGAATGGGTCAGATCGCGCTGGGATTCCCAGCCGATCCCCGGCAGCAGTAACAGGGAAAGACTGGCCAGCACCGCTTTTTCCGGGGTCAATCCGATTCTCCGCCCGATCAGATAAACGCTGGAATAAGTGGTGAACAGCAGCAGATTCTTCAGTAGCGCTAGGGCAACCACCCCATCACCAAAGACTTGGAACAACGGAATCTGAAGCCAGGTATAAAGCGGTGGGTCGGCGCTGTAACCCAATTGCAGACGCTGCCCCAGGATGAGCTGTTCCGCTTCATCCATTTCGAAACCACCACCCATAAAAATGCGCAGCAGCCAGTGAAAGGAGAAATAAACCGCTAGAAGAAAAAAGAAAAACCCAGCCTGTTCCCGGATCCCCCGTTTCCGCTCCAGCATTCCGCTATCGGACTCGCTCACTGTCTTGATCGGCCTCCATCGAAATACGCCTTTGTCCGGCTTTCACTGCAGGGGATCGAAACAGCCAGCGCAACAGCAGCCCCAGCGAGACAAAGACCACCAATCCGATCAGAATGTATTTCAAGCTCTCCCCCAGGTCTCCCTTGACCAATCCTGCCGCGATCAATGCTACCGGAATAGCCTCAGGCATAAAACCAAGCAGACTGCCAATCAGGAAATCCCGATTCCTGACCGAAGTCAGACCCAGAAGCAGATTGATGAAGAAACTGCTGAGGGGCAGCTGGCGGATCAGCAGCACCGGCAGCAAACCCTGTTCCCGAAACAGTCCACTGAACCGTGCCAGACGAGGCCAACGGGACAACCCCACCTCCTCCCCGCTCCATCGCGCAATGAAAAAGGTAGCAAAAGCACCCGCCAGGGCACCCAGCTGACTGCTGACCAACCCCCAGAATACGCCAAACAACGCGGCGGCCACCCCGGTCATTAACAGACGAGGAACCCCCAACGCGGTAAACAGCGCAGTGAACAGACCAAAAACCAGGGGGCCATACCAGCCGAAGGCTGCGACCCGCTCACCCAGCTGTGCAGCCCAGACTGGCAGATCCTGATAGGGCAGAAGATAAATGAGAAATGCACCAAGCCCCAAAAGCAGGGCCAATGCGGCGATGGCCACTCCCCGCCGCAACCGGGACTGTCCCGGCAGCATCAATTTGCGGTTCATTCCACCCGGGGTATTCGTCCCAGGGGACATTTTCTCGGCTGGAAGTGCAGAAAGACTTCCCGTCCAGTCTCTACCGACTCATAGATGGCGTTGATGAGTTCCAGGCTCTTTCGGGCCTCCAGGCCATCAACGAGATGCTGCTTGCGATTTTCGATGCAGTCCACAACATGTTCATAATAGGCTTGATGACCAAACCCCAGCCCTGAAGCATGACCGCCAAAGGCCGGTCCTAGCAAGGGCCTGCGTCCGAAGTAAAAAAGAGCTTTCGCAAAAGAACGGT
>JAAELC010000446.1 GCA_024227135.1 Gammaproteobacteria bacterium | reverse complement strand
TGCTATGACCCAGACCCCGAGGTCGTCCACGTAGAGGGCCACGAGGATCTTCAATTTCAGCAGGCCGTCGACGGAGTCGTCGATGAACACCACGAACAGGACGCAGCTCAGCGGGCTGCCTTGTGGTAGACCCTCCTCGAGTGGCAGGTAAGAGCTGACCTCTCCGGCAAATCTTGTCGAGATTTGCCTCTCCTCGAGGAAGTTGTCGAGCCACCTATACATGCGGCCACCGACGCCTTTTTGTCTAAGTTTGACTCTTAGTCCGTCGCGCCAAACTCTGTCGTAAGCTTGCTGTAAGTCGAAGAACACCGCTCCCACATGCCGCGGCGGGTCTGAGCACATAGCGTCAGCCACGTCTTGACACAATCGTACCACCGGGTCCGGACATTGTCTGCCTGCCCTAAAGCCTGTTTGGAACTCAGAGAGTTTCCCCTCCCTTTCGAGATGAAAGGCTAGTCTTTTTTGAACTAAGGAGTCCAGCAGCTTCCCTAGAACTGACAGCAGAGAGATTGGGCGATATCCTTTGGCATTGCTTCGTGGCTTCCCTGATTTAGGGATGGGTCGGATTATCGCCTTTTTCCACTCTGGCGGATCGTCCCCAGTGATCCAGCTTTCGTTTAGTATTTCGGTTAGAACCGAAAGACCGAAGTCGCTCACGTGTTTTACCATTTCGATATGGATACCATCTGGGCCCGCTGCTTTTCCGTTTTGTGTAGCATCGATGACCGCCTTCAGCTGATCGAGGGAGAAAGGACTCTCCATGTCGTCGGCCATAGGAGGAACTTGGATTCTGTTCGCATATGCCTGGTGCTTAATTTGGTCGTCGCCCGGGATCGGGGTGGGCCGCATGTTTACTTCCGCATATTGCCTGTTGAGTTCCTTTGCAATATGTGAGGGCGTGCCGACTTGGCCGGCTGCGGTTGTAAGGGGGTGGTGTGGTTCAGCTCCTTCTGACCTTAGTCTTTTGACTTCTGCCCACAGGCTGCGATTGGAAGAATCCCTGTTCAGGCCGGCGCATGTTGCTCTCCACTTTCGTTTAGCGTCTATGGCGGCCACATACTTGCACTCTGCCCCCTTCCGGTACCATTCCAGTTTTGCTTTCTGAGTCGGTCGGAGCAGATACCGGTTCCGGGCCTCTTTTCGTTTCCTGATCGCACGTTTCAATCGTTTCGACCACAGGGGTCTAAAGCAGGACGTTTTGACTCGTTTGATGGATTTGTCTGAGGCCCGGAGTAGGACTGTGGTATACCACCTGACTTTCTCATAAAGTGTCTTTTCTCGCCACGCAGTTGCGGCAATTTGCGTGTCGCACTTTCGTGCGAATTTGGGCCAGTCAGCCGTCCCGAATTTCCAGTGGGATACGGGTACGGTCTTAGTTGGCACCACCGTGCCAATCTCCGTGAGGATCGGCAGGTGGTCGCTGCCGACTGAGTCCAAGACAAGCATGACTGAACGTTGCCTTAGGTCGGACGAGACCAATGTGACGTCCGGTCTGGTGTGAGTGCCCCCACTGTGAACGTGTGTGGTGGGTGTCTCAGTGCTCTGGAGCATGCACATGTTGGTCCCGTCCAGCATTTCGTTCAGTGCCTTGCCCGATGGGTTACCCTTGGGGTAGCCCAATCGTCTCGTCCTCGCATTAAAGTCTCCCGCTATCACCGTGTGATGTAGGTTGACTTTTCCTCTCAGGCCCACGTCTAATGCTACCGGAGGTGGTGAGTACACGCCTCTCACTGTGAACTGCTCTCCCCCAGCGTGAACTTCTATGTCCACTAGATGGTTGCCGTTCCACCATATGAACTCGTTCACCTTACAAACTAGCGAGTTTGACTTTACATAGACTGCCATTCCGTGACAGCCTATATTTTCG
>JAAELC010000445.1 GCA_024227135.1 Gammaproteobacteria bacterium | reverse complement strand
TTCGGTCTCACCATGTTGGAATTCTGACAATGACTGTTCCTATAATGAGTGCTCCTGGCTCCTATGTCATGACTGTGATTATTAACCCGGCAAATAAATACCATACATTGGTCGCCTGGAGGGTTCCTTCTCCCTCAGGGAGAAGGACAGGATGAGAGAATAGAAACAATGAGTTATGAATAATATGAGTAACTTCTCAATAACCCCGTGCCTAGTATTGAATAGCACTGGACTCCCACCACGTACGGGGCTATATTCAGCCCCATGGAATCGACACTCACTCTTCAAGGCAGACAGGTTGATGCAGCTGATCTTGCAACAATCCGGGATCTGATCGCCACACATCCAGATTGGCACCGTACCCGTCTTTCACAGGAACTCTGTCGGCTCTGGGATTGGGCCAATGAGAAGGGCCGGCTCAAGGACATGGCAGCCCGCGCCTTGTTGCGAAAGCTTGATAGCGCGGGACTGATCGAGCTTCCAGCACCGATTCGCTCCGCCAACAATGGATACCGGAACCGGCCCGTTGTGTTGGATACACACGATCTGGAAACGCCCCTGATTGAAGGCAGGCTGTCTGGTCTGCAACCCATCCGTATTCAGCGCGTTGAGAGCCCAGAGGATACACGACTGTTTCGTGGACTTTTGCAACAGCACCACTATCTGGGATATACCGGCCCGGTTGGCGAGAACCTCCAGTATCTGATCCATGATCGTCAGGGCCGCCTGCTGGGGTGCATGTTGTATGGCGCCGCTGCTTGGCGGGTTGCCGACCGGGACCAATTCATTGGCTGGGGCGAGGCGGCCCGCAAGCGGGGCCTGTCGTGCATCGCCAACAACATGCGTTTTCTGATCTTACCCTGGGTGCGGGTTCCCCATTTGGCTAGCCACCTGTTGGCGGTAACCCGTCGGCGACTTGCTGCGGATTGGCAGGAAAAATACGGTCACCCGATCCTGTTGCTGGAGACCTTCGTTGAGCAGGGACGTTTTGCGGGGACCTGCTACAAGGCGGACAACTGGATCCATGTCGGTCAAACCACCGGCCGCACCCGCAACCACAACAGCGGGGATCCCGCAGTCCCGGTCAAGTCGGTCTGGCTCTACCCATTGCATCGCGGATTCCGCGGTGCGCTTGTGGCGCGCACAAGGGATCGGGGTTGAAGATGGCTCCCTTTCTGAAAAACAGCCTGCTGCCGCCCATCCCTCTGGAAGAACAGACCCCCACGGTGCGTCTGCTGATTGCCATCATCGAACAGCAACAGAGCGTGATCGATACACAGAAGACCACCATCGAACAACTCCAATTACAAATCAATCAACTGAGGTCATCCAACGAGCGACAACAAGAGACCCTGCAGAAACAACAAGCGCAGATCGAAGCCTTGAAGGCCGAGATGGCCCGGCTCAAGAAGCTACCGAAAAAGCCAATAATCCGCCCCAGCACACTGCCCAAAGATGACGAGGAGTCGGATCATGACGACAGCGATGACACCGGTGCATCCGGACAAGGTGGAGGAAATCACTCGAAGGGGAAAAACGCCAAATCCCGCAAACGCAAGAAGAAGCTGACTATCCACAAGAGCAAGATCATCAAGCCCGATAATCTGCCCAGGGGATCACGTCTGTTGGGGTATGAGGACTACACCATCCAGGAGCTACTGATCCAGCCTCACAACACCCGTTATCGTCTCGCGCGCTACCGGACACCCGAGGGAAAAACCCTGATGGGTGTTCTCCCTGAAGAACTGCAAGGCAGTCATTTCGGTATCATCCTCAAGAGCCACATCCTCTATCAGTATTACCATCAGCGGGTCACCCAGCCGCTGATACTGCAGCAGTTGACCGAATGGGGGATCGATATCTCCAGTGGACAAATCAGCCGTATCCTCACCGAAGAAAAGGAGCGCTTTCATACGGAAAAAGATGCGTTGCTAACGGCTGGGATCAACAACAGTGATTACATCCATGTCGATGACACCGGCAGCCGACACGATGGAAAGAACGGCTATTGCACCCATATTGGTAATGATGCTTTCGCCTGGTTTTCCAGCACCCGATCCAAGAGTCGGATCAACTTTCTGGCGCTACTGCGAGGAGCGGCGGTGGATTACACAATCAACCCCGCAGCGCTCGACTACATGTGTACAGAGGGGCTGCCACAGGGGCCGTTGGCGGCGATCGGGCACAGCGAAGGACAAACCCTCGATGACAAAGCGGCCTGGAAACAACATCTGCAGCAACTCAAGATCACCAACAAACGACATATCCGTATTGCCACGGAGGGGGCGCTACTTGGCACATTAGCTGCCTGCGGCTTTCCGCCGGATCTGGTCATCATCAGTGACGATGCCGGGCAGTTCAACGTCCTCCTGCACGCCCTGTGTTGGGTACATGCTGACCGGGTATTTCAGCGCATACTGCCGCTGAACGACATCCACACCAAACAACTAAACTGGGTCCATACTCAGATCTGGGAGATTTACGCGGATCTGAAACGCTACAAGTGCAACCAGGATCCTGACTTGAAAAAGGCGGTCAATGCCCATTTTGATGAACTGTGCAGGACTAAAACCACCTTCGCCACCCTGAATCAGGCGCTCAAACGGCTGGCGCGCAACAAGAAGGAGTTACTTCTTGTCTTGGAACGACCCGATATCCCGCTCCACAACAACCTGAGTGAACGCGATATTCGGGAATACGTCATTAAACGAAAGATCAGCGGTAGCACCCGATCGAAAAACGGACGACGATGTAGGGATACATTCACCAGCCTGAAAAAAACCTGCAAGAAACAGGGCATCGCTTTCTGGGAGTTTCTCCTCGACCGACTCAGGCGAGACAATCGCGTACCTTATCTGCCCGACCTGCTTTGTGGCAATGTTTGCCTTGTGCCGAGTTCATG
>JAAELC010000444.1 GCA_024227135.1 Gammaproteobacteria bacterium | reverse complement strand
TACCCGTTGCGGATGATCGTCCAGGGGTCTTTAATGACCCAGTCCGCACGATGAAGGCAGTTTTCGGAGATTGAAGATCCCTGTAGATCAGGCATTGGCTCCGTCAACCTCCGCTATCAGATTGTAGTGACAATCCCGCTGGCGTGGCTCATAACCGGCACTGAGAATCAATCTTTTCATTTCAGCAAGGGGCAGGCGAAAACGCACACCTGCAGCAGCGACCACATTTTCCTCTAGCATGGTACTGCCCAGGTCGTTGGCCCCGAAGGCCAGGGCGGTCTGGGCAATCTTGGCTCCCTGGGTGACCCAGGAAGCCTGGATATTATCAATATTATCAAGTACAAGTCGAGATAGGGCCAAAACTTTCAGGTATTCGGACGCAGTCGCTTTCTCCACATCGATACAGGTGTTGTCCGGTTGAAAAGTCCAGGGGATAAAAGCGGTAAATCCGCCGGTTTCATCCTGCAGCGTGCGGATCTTGAGCAGATGGTCGATGATGTGTGGCCTGGTTTCGATGTGCCC
>JAAELC010000443.1 GCA_024227135.1 Gammaproteobacteria bacterium | reverse complement strand
GTTTTCTTTGAAGTACGGATCGGCATGGACGTCAATGTTTTTAATGGTACTGAGGTCGCCGTCAAAGATGGTTCCGCCTGGCAGGTCAGCTTTGGTGCCAGCGGCATCAAGGAACATATCCGGGGCCGCAAGGTAGTTGGTAACACCTGCACCGTATGGGATCCAGTCGGCATAAAGAGCGCCCACTGCAACAACGTCTGTCATGTACACCATCTTGATGAAATCTCTCACCTCTTCTACCAGTTGCTTGACATAGTAGAGACGTTCCATGGTGACTGCAGTCTGGTTGTCTGGGTTCAGGTTTGTGGTAACACCACCTACAGAGAGATTTTGAACGTGAGGGTTTTTACCGCCGAGAATTGCAAGGGCCTGGGTCGCTTTACGTTGGTAGTCGAGGGCTTCGAGGTAGTGGGAAACCGCCATAAGGTTCGCTTCAGGTGGCAGTTTCATTGCCGAATGACCCCAGTAGGCGTTACTGAATGGACCGAGTTGGCCGCTTGCCACAAGAGCTTTTACCTTGTCTTGAACAGCAGCGAAACGCTTGGGGCTGTTGCCGGTCCAGTCGGAGAGGGAGTCGGCAAGTTTTGCCGTAGCGACTGGATCCGCATCAAGTGCTGAGACAACATCAACCCAGTCCAGAGCTGACAGAGCGTAAAAGTGAACAATATGGTCATGGAGACAGTGAATGGACTGGACCATGTTACGAACGAGTTGTGCGTTAAGTGGAATCTCAAGGCCGAGGGCGTTTTCAACGGAACGAACCGATGCAATGGCGTGTACTGTAGTACACACTCCGCAGATGCGCTGGACAAAAAGCCAGGCATCCCTGGGGTCACG
>JAAELC010000442.1 GCA_024227135.1 Gammaproteobacteria bacterium | reverse complement strand
TCATTGCGAGCGTAGCGCGGCCCCGTCATTGCGAGCGTAGCGCGGCCCCGTCATTGCGAGCGTAGCGCGGCAATCTCTTGTCGTGCAGGAGTTCTGGAGATTGCTTCGTGCCTCTTGCAGAACTTAACCTACAGTTCCTCATCGATTTGTGACCACGCAGCGGGGTGAGGGGCTCGTAATGACGACTATTTGGCTTAAGTAAGTGTGCAATGGGAGACCTGGCCCCTTCTTCCGCTATGAGATCCCATCCCTGGGTCTCCCCTACACTGCCGGGTCTTCCCTGACGGCCTTCATTGGCGGTAGAGGGCTCAGCAAACTTTATCAACGACGGTCTGATTGGTTCACTTACCCCTCTGCAACACTAAATTATAGACCTGACCCCATTTCGGCAGAACCCATCATTCCATCTTGTCCTGGTATTTTTGAACTCTTAGGTCAGTCTGTAAAAAATCATTGCCCTTGAATAGCAGCAAATCGTCATTGGCCCTTGCCAATGCGTACGAAAAACAATCACCGAAGTTCAGTCCAGCAGGGTGCTTCCCTTTTCCATACGTCTTAAATGCCTGCCGTGCAATTTGGGCCTGCTCGACATCAACAGGGACAATCTCTATCCCAGCTTTTGCAAGAAACAAGTCAAAATCCCTTATCCCCTCGTATCCATAACGGGACTCCAGGACAATGGATGTCTCTACAAATCCAGCGGCGGACATACCCCTGTATGTAGCGTCAATTATCGCTTCAATAAAGGCATGCCTTTCTGGCTCATCGTTCAGAATGGCTACAATCGCCGATGTGTCGATTATCACAACGGCAGACCCTGCTCATCGTAGAGAATTTCATCAGCATCACGGGTATCCAGAACTGGTAACCCCGCGCAGTGCCTGGCAATTTCATCTAACTCACCGGTAAGGTTGTACGCACTCTTTTTGCGTTGTTTCAACAACCGCAATCTTGCAGAGAGTGCCTTCTTTACCGCCTCTGTTTTTGATTCCCCGGTCAACTTGGCCAATTCGTTTGCCAAGCTTTCCGTTTCACTATTCCGAATATTCAGCGCCATAGTTTCTTTATATGTAGTAAATAATAAAGATTGTTACAATGCAAAGCAGGAATGTCAACATCCACAGCAGTAAGCTGTGTTGGAAAGTGCATTTACCCAAGAGACCTACGATCATTCTTTTCCTTTCGGACCCTGAGTCCTTTCCCGTCCTTGTTCCAAATATCCCCCTTCATCGTCAACTGACCAATCCTGGCATAACCGCGCTTTGTTGACTTTGTGTGCGTTATCTTCGGCCTGCTTCAGAGAACACTCGAACACCAGGGCTCGACACGAGCACCGGATTGGTCTCTTCCTCGACAACAAAAAGCAGTGCCTCCTTGCGGCCATCCGGCCATTCGACCAGCAATGGCACATCCAATTCTCGATAACCGTCCCCTAAACGTGCCTGCAACTGTTCCTGGCGAATAGGGGTGATCCCGGCCGTTGCCAATGACGCTGATTCTGCGGGCGCAAAAAACGTCAGCGATTCTCTGGGATAATCAAGAATCAAGTTCTTGAAACTCTGATCGTGATCCATCACTTCCTCAGCTGCTGATTCTATTTTTGTTCTATTTCAATTACCAACGATAGGCTGTCAAGTTTTCAGAGGAAATCCGGGATCAGATCTCCCATTGCACATTTAACCCTTGACCTCCATCGGTTATCCATTCCCCTATGACGTAAACCACTCCTGAAGCGTGTGCAATGGGAGACCTGGCCCCCCATCTTGGCCATGGGAGACCTGGCCCCCCATCTTTCAGCTAAACAGCAGCACCTTCTCCGACTGCGATCCAGCCTCGGAGGCGATAAACCAGCATTCCCAGGTACTCCTTCAACACCAGGGTGGTGCGGTACAGCGCCTTGGCATCCGGCAGCCAGTTCAGGATTTCATGTGCCTTAGCCAACCGGTCATAATCCGTGGCTGCCGGGATGGCATCGATACCCTGGGAACGAAAGGTCGCCAGTGCCCGGCCCATGTGGAAAGCGGAGGTGACCAGAAGCACCCGCTCTATCCCCCGATCCCGCATGAGTTCACGGGTGTACACAGCGTTCTCATAGGTGTTGCGGCTTTTCGTTTCCGACAGCATTGACCCCCTCGGCACCCCCAGTTCGGCGAGTATCTGAACCATCACCTCGGCCTCCGGCACAACACCAGGGGCACTGCCACCCGACAGAATCAGCAGCGGCGCCCTGCCCGCTTTGTACAACCTCAGTCCGTGCAACACCCGGTCTGACGCATCACTCAGGGAAAAAAGCGACCTGGAATAATCAATCTCCCCAACGGCTCCACCCAGCACCACAATGGCATCGGCATGCGATGTCTCTTCCACGGAGAGCGGCGGGAAAGGGGCTTCGAGCGGACTACGAAGATAACGGGAGGTGGCCGGCATGGCACTTATCCAGAGCACCGACACGCCCAACCCACCGAGCAGCAAAGCTGAGACCCCCCTCCTCTTCCAGGCCAGCAGTATCGCCAACGGCAGGAGGACAAACGCAAGCCCCAACGGGTACACGAGCAAGGGAAGGATTTTGCTTAGGAGATACTCCATGACGCTATGGTGTCAGACTCGAGTACGCAATGACAATCTACAACACGCAATAAAAAAAGCCGGTTCCCGTGCCAGAACGCGACTCATCGGATCCGCATCAATCATCCAGGAAACCAGCCTTTACGGCGGCCAATCGGCCAGATCGGGTCAGTGTTCATATCTTAACGTAAAACAACAACCGCTTTTTTCGAAGGATCACAGCCGGGTACCGCCGGTCCGCTCATATCAGACAACGAACTCAACTCCTAACCTGCTCCCGGTGTTCGAGAAACCACTCGTACGCATTCCTAAGCCCGGCCTCCAGGGAGATCGACGCCTCCCAACCCAGAGCCCTCAAGCGGGACACATCCATCAACTTCCGAGGTGTACCATCCGGCTTGCTGCTATCAAATTGCAACGCCCCCTTTAACCCGGTCACCCGGGCGATCCTCTCCGCCAGCTCACGAATCTTACAATCCATCCCCGTCCCTACATTAATGTGAGACAACATAGGCTGGGTATCCGCTCAGTAGACCTCGTCATCAAGTTCCATCACATGGACACTGGCCGCCGCCATATCATCCACATGAAGAAACTCCCGCATCGGTGTGCCGCTTCCCCAGATCACCACTTCCTCCGCCTGGCATTCCACTGCCTCATGAAATCGCCTCAGCAACGCCGGGATCACATGGCTGTTCTCAGGATGGAAATTATCATTCGGCCCATACAGATTGGTGGGCATCACACTGCGATAATCCCGACCATCCAGGCGCTGCGCTTTCCCTGCTTCGTTTGGGCATCGGTCTTGGGCATCCTGCCCAAGCCGTTCACTGCTGCACAATTCATTCTGTGCAATTTTTGGATACTTTTTTCATCCGCGGCCCTAACGTAATCCACTCCTGAAGCGTGTGCAATGGGAGACCTGGCCCCCACTTTCCG
>JAAELC010000441.1 GCA_024227135.1 Gammaproteobacteria bacterium | reverse complement strand
TATCCAGTCTTGCTCGTCTTTTGGTCCAGGTTACTCGGCTCATCCTGAGCCTCGCCCTTTTGGCTGGCGTGAAAATCTGTTCCAGACAGATTTTTCTGCGTTGTGGAGAAGGTTGCATAGATTTGTGACATTACAGTAACAATTGTAGGGTAAACTGCAGAAAGCAGGCAACGGGATTATCGGAGTAAACCCAGTTTTGGGAACTCCCAGGCAAACTCAACTGTTGAGGAAACCGTGGTAACCCACGGGGCTTCGGACCGTTGGCGCACAATCTGCGGAGCAGCGCTGCAGGACTACGCCTTCAGCAAAATCGGAGGGCCTGTTCACGCTTCCCCCAGTTGCGCCCTGAAAGGGCCTGAATGACTGATTCAGGACTTACATTCAGGAATGGGGGTGGGTATATAATTTCAGGTGCAGGGTTATTGCTGTAACCCTGATTCCAGCATTTTTCAGTCACGGGTTGAACGTCAGGGAGTCGTGTAATGATCGTATTTCCAACAGCATGGTTGGTCCCAGCGGCAACAGCCGCCTGGGCGGTATGGACGTGGGCACATGAGCAATCCCTTGAACGGGAGAGGGAGCGAGCCCGAATCACAGCGCTTTATGTTAACCCTTTTCTATCGGCCTGCGAGGACCTGCAAAGCAGAATATACAAGATTGTCGAGCTCGAAGGCCTACCTAAGTTGCGACAGCGTTATCCGGATGGATCATACGCCGAAGAAACGCTTTACCTTGTCGTACGTTTTTTTGGCTGGCTGGCCGCCGTCGGCCGCTACGGCCCTTATACCCAGGACCCTGTGATGATAAAGCACACAGCGGCGATACGCAGGGCGTTTGCCACATCGAATGATGAGCGTGCGGTTGGACCGTTCAATTTTTTTCCCGCTGAGCAAAAAGCGCTGGGCAAGATGGTCATGCACAGCATGGAAGGGGAGTACGGTCATGAAATGGATACTATCTCCTACTACGAGTTCAGGGATATCATCCAATCTTCTTATCGCATGCCGGAAAGTTCAGCTGTCACACAGACCCTCGAAACCCTGCAAACAGCAAGGCACGCAGAAGAGATAGACGGCTGGGAGCGCCTGGCCGAAGCACAGAACCATCTGGTGAATTTGTTGAACTACCTGGAAAAAAGGGAAGGCTTCAGTTATTTTCCGGCCAAGCGAAAAAAATGCAGGTCAACACAGCAAGCAGAATCCGAGAGACTTTTACGGTCCGCCGTGTAGGCAGTAATCGAAATTCCGGTGGCTCCGCTGGTCTGCGCCTGCGGACCAGCATGGGGAGCCACCAAACTGGCTGCTGTGCTGATTGAGCAGCTTCCTGAACACGGGCGGCACCGAGGAATGGGAGCCTGAACCCGGGGATACTGATGACGATTTGAGCCTGAAAGGTTACGGCTCACGTAACTGTTCACCCCACGGAGGTTACCCCCCATGGGTGGTTTGTGGAGGAAGTGTCTTTGGCAGGGATGCCAAAGCCCAATCTATAGGGCGGTATTGGCAGCGTCTTCCGGAACAGATCGCCCATGGGGCGTGAGTAGATGCCCCGAAAGGTGATTGTGGCGAAGACAGATGGTATTCCCTATCGCCTCAGCAAGTAGAGCGACAGCGCCGCGGCCGCCACAACAAGTAGCGCACCGATATAACGGTTGCGGCGTGACAAACCAGAATCCGGGTCACGATTTTCGATGTACTCCTGAGGTGTGGCCTCAGCATGCTTCTGGGAATGTGATGGTACAGACACATGGGATACGGTATCGGGTTGCTCCTCCTTTTTCTCAGGTGCAACCTCAAAACCTGACGCCTGTTTTTTTGGCTTTTCATTGTTTGCAGCCAGGGTAAGCTTTGGTCGTCGACTCACAATGACATCTCCTGCCTCATAGTTTTCCATAATCGGTCAATTTCCAGAGCGGCCTTGGTCTTGCGATCAAACTCGGTGACAGCTCGACCATCGATCAATGCATGACTGAAGGCTGCCCGTTGACTGATTGCGACCTCGCACACCGGGATACCATACACCTTAAGCGCCTGCCTTGCCTCGGTTACAATATGAGGTTCACCGAATCGGGTGGCGGGAGGACAACAATTAAGAAGGATTCTGGCTGGAACGTCCACAGCGGTCACCAATTCCGTAGATGCCCCTATAGCATCCAAATCCAGAATGGCCGGCCTGGATGGAATATAGACCCAATCGGACATGCGGGCACAGGCGGTCGACTCTTTTGAACTATGTGGCGCAGTATCGACAACGACCAGATCAAATCCCTGCCCAGTCGCTGCATTGAGAACTCGTGGAAGGTTTTCTCCACGACATTGAATCAGCTCCGGCGTGGCTTCCTCGCGACGCTTCCACCATGCTGTAGCACTTGCCTGGGGATCGGTATCCACCAACAACACTTTCATCCCTGACAAACTCGCCTGAACCGCCAGATGTATGCTCAGGCTGGTTTTGCCGGTCCCCCCCTTCTGCGCAATCAGACTCAGGGTTTTCATTATCATCCACTCATCTTGGAAAGCCTTTACCCAATCCTTTCAGACACCTTTTGCGCCTTTCAATACTGCGTTACCAAAATTGGCATTTTTCTGCTTGGTCTGCCTCAGGTTGGCACCCGAGAGATCTGCTCCTTCAAAATCAGCTTCCCGCAGATCTGCCTGGCGCATACGGGCATTTTTAAGATTTGCATCTCTCAAACTCGTACCCCTGAGATCCGCGCCGTTGAGGTAGGCATTCTCCAAATCAATCCCTCCTAATTGCAAGCCACTCAAATCCTGGTCATCAAGATCAATAGACTTCTTACCCTTTTTGCGTCGACTTTTCCTCAACTCGTTGAAAGCCTCCACATCTTGCTTTTCTAACAAACGCATTGCCTGCTTGTTCGCCATTTCTTTTCCTTCCTTTCTTCTTCGTATTTCCCCAAGTAAAGTCAGAGTTTATCAGAGACACTCAAAGCAAGTGAATCGGTACTTGGTTTTCTTAAGCACGGGTCGAGGCCGGTAAATAATAGCCGGTCGATCTACACAGGTACCGCAATCAGTGCAGTCATTCAGGCATTGCGGCGGTATTAGGGCCGCGGAAAAAATAATTGTCCAGCCTTGCTGGTCTTTTGGCCCAGTTTCCGCGTTGTGGAAAAGGTTGCATAGAACAGCTCTGCGCCCCTTTTGCATCCTCGGCTTCGTAAACGGTGCATCCATGCACCACTACTCACGCCTTGTATCTGAACCAAAATCCAGCGCAATTTCTAGACATTTACTTCTGCGACCCTTATCCGGATGTCCTGTCTCCCCTGCTTTCATTCCAGCCAATAAGATGATTCATCTCGAGCATCCTAACCCCATAAAGCCAATATACACGGGGGCAAGATTCAGTGCACTTAACTCAAACCAAACGGTAAACACTTCTGTATCCCTGGTTCAACGACCTTGTTGCGGTTCATACCGTAATGAAACACCGTAGCCCCAGGGAGAAGCAGCGTTTCTTCGCCGCAGCACCCGGTTGATATAGTAACGAGTGTGCATCGATGTAGGAATATCAATGCATCCAGGTGGTACAGAAAAATAGCGGTGCACGGCTCCGGGGAATTTGATGAACAAAACTACCTGCATCGACTAAAGGCACCTGGCGAGTTATCAGGGTGTAAAATGCAATTCATTCAGACCGAGCCGAATGGGTGTACAAATACGCGCCCCACTCCCCAACCGTGATCCGGAGAAACTCAATGGGCTAACACGACAAAATCTGTGATAAGATCCTTGAATACCAGCATTAACAGATCCTCTGGGGGATAACGAATCTGGCGATACTACTCGAGTTGTTGTGTTAACAGGATTATTATATGACTGGATTGTTTCTTTTTTGCTACACCTGAACCCTGTTTCTTAATCGCTACCTCCAGAGCGGCTCCGCTCCCCGCTCTAACTGGACGTTCACGAACCGCATCAGAATTTGAGCCGGCATGGCAAAAACATTCGTAATCAACCCCACTGATGACACTCAAGTTCCTTTCTTAAGGGGCATACTCACCCGCTCCCTCCATGAGGCCGGGCTGGATTTTGAGGATGCCTACAAGCTGGCATCGTCCATCAGGCAGGATCTCAACGAGACCAGCGAATTATCGACCACTGAGTTGAGCACTCTGGTGGCAGTCCGCCTCCAGAAGAGTTACGGGCAGGAAATCATCGAAGCCTACCAGGCATCGGGCCGAATTCCGGCGACTATCCTGGTTAAAGACAGGGAAGGAGCCATCACCCCCTTCTCCCAGACTCAGCATCTTCTTTGCCTTGAGTCCTGCGGTCTCTCCACAAAATCGGCTACCGAGGCCAGCGCAAGAATTTATCGTCACCTGGTAGAGAACGAGATCCTCGAAATCAGCTCCTCCAACCTGGGGAGAATGACCTACGAATGTCTCAGTGAACATTTCAGTCCTGCCATCGCCCGGCGGTACATGGTCTGGATCGACTACACTCATAGTAACCGCCCTCTGATACTGCTCATCGGCGGGACTGGGGGCTGCGGGAAAAGCACTATCGCTACCGAAGTGGCTCACCGGCTCGGAGTGGTACGCACCCAGTCCACCGACATGCTCAGGGAGGTGATGCGCATGATGATTCCCGAGCGCTTGCTCCCGGTCCTGCATACCTCATCTTTTGACGCATGGGAAGTATTACCCCTGCAGACCTTTGAGAAGCCCACCCAGGAAGATCTGATTGCCAGTGGCTATTATCGCCAGATGGAGCTCCTTTCAGTCCCCTGCGAAGCGGTTATCCAGAGAGCATTGACCGAGAGAGTCTCCTTGATTCTGGAAGGAGTGCATGTTCACCCATCCCTCATAGATTTCATCGGCAAGGAGCATGACGCCGTCGTTGTCCCTATCATGCTGGCAGTTTTGAGGCAGGAGACATTGCAGAAACGGCTTAAGGGCCGCGGACAAACAGCACCACAGAGGGCTGGTAAACGCTATCTTTCCAAGTTTAATCGTATATGGGCCCTGCAGTCTTTTCTGCTGTCAGAGGCTGATCGATCCAGCATCCCTATTATTGCTAACGATGATAAAGAGAAGGCAACGATTCAAATCATGAGCACTATAATTGACGCTCTGGGAAAACAATCCACGGCGGTGCCAGAGGAGGTTTTCGCAGATGATCGCTAAACGAAAAGGGCTGTTTATCATACTCGATGGCCTGGGTGATGGGGGGATTGAATCCTACGGTGGGCAGACCCCTCTGGAACAAGCCCGAACGCCAAACATGGACCGCCTGATTCAAAAGGGGCAGGGTGGCCTGATGGATCCGCTCTTCCCTGGCGTTCCGGTGGGCACACATACCGGCACCGGCGTTCTACTGGGTATTCCACCCGGCATGATTACCTGTCTCGAACGAGGACCGATTGAAGCTGCAGGAATTGGAATCCACACCGAACCGGGAGACATTCTCATTCGCTGCAATTTTGCCACACTGGAGGCAAATGACGAGGGGTTCAGAATCTTCGACCGCCGAGCTGGTCGTATCAAAGAGCACACCCTGGAGTTGACCCAGGTCCTCCAGGACGTCGATATGGGTGAAGGCATTCGTGCCACGCTGAGCCCGGCCACCCAGCATCGTGCTGTGCTCAGACTCAGCGGAGGGAATCTCTCTTCTGCTATATCGGATACAGACCCTGGCAGTGGGTTCGAAAACCAGAACGCCAGCCTGTCCCTGGCGAAACAGACCGGGGAGGCAGCAGAACGAACCGCACGTGCACTGAACCGGTTCATGTCCATTGCCCACGAACGGCTCAAGGATCATCCCGTAAACGTCGCAAGGCGAAAAGCTGATTTACTGCCCGCAAACGGGGTACTCTGCCGAAGCGCCGGCTTGAGGAAGAATACGACAAGCCTGATCGGTTATCTGGGCCTTAGAGCAGGCCTGGTTTCCGGTGAAAGCACTGTTCTTGGGCTTGGCAGACTGCTTGGCTATCAAATTACTACCGATCCCGGCTTTACTGCCATGCCAAACACCGATCTGAAAGCAAAGTTTGAAGCAGCTCGAACAGCCCTGGAGGAGAATGACATTCTTTTCCTTCACATCAAAGGCCCGGATATCTGTGCCCACGACAGAGACTACGAAACAAAGAAGACACTCCTGGAGTCGGTGGATAGCCATCTGGGCTCAATGCTTGATAGCACCGACAACCTGGTGGTCGCCATTACCGGAGATCACTCCACAGACAGCAACACGGGCAATCATACGGGTGACCCGGTCCCCTCCCTGCTCAGTTCACCCATCAGCAGACGGGACCGCTGCACCACCTTCGGTGAAGCCGAATGTGCGATGGGGGGATTGGGAAGACTTACCGGAACCAGCTTTCTCTGCTCCATGCTGGACGCCATGGGTATCCTGAGGAAATTCAAGCCCGGAGACGAGTCTTATTACACGATAGCAGACTGAACTTTAAAGACTCCGCATTTCAAAACCCATGCACTGACGGCATTGCTGCATTGATAAGAAACCGCACCCTTCTGCGCTCTTTCAGATCAGCCAGGTTCCTTTATGCCTGGAGTTTTCCCAGACACACCAAACCGGTCTGATGGTTCCTCATTCCAGTTCCACCTCACTGGCGAGATGACAGTTGGAATGAGTCGCCCTGCAAGCACCCACAAGTGAACCGGTCCCCCCGCGAAAGATCAGGAACGGTTCAACTTTAAGCTGTATCACATCAGTATTGCTTGAACGCAACGGCTCCCCCAAGAGATTAGTGAGGATTAAACGGTTACCAACTGTCACTACTCATTCTGCTTGACAGTCACGAATCAGACACCCCACCGCTTCTTTCTATTCAGCAGAGAGCGGCTTTTTTCACGCCAGTTTCGTGGATAAAAACCTGCTCCCTTGCAACCCGCACCAACGAGACTTCCAGCGCTATGAGTTCATCAACCACGCCAGAAACTTTAATCAAAAGGTAACTGAAATGTAAAAATCCAGTAACAGTGCTTCACTATACTTCCCAACATTATCCCTTTGAGATATCTGGAGCAACATCCCATGCGTACCAAAAGAACACTGAGTTTTTCAATCGCCGGAACCGTACTTATCAGTGCGATGGCTGTGCAAGCCTCCGACAGGACCATCATCCAGAACAAGGGATCGGATACGCTGGTCAACGTGGCTCAGGCTTGGGCAGAGGAGTACCAGAATGTAAAGAGTGATGTCGCCGTTGCAGTGTCCGGAGGCGGCTCGGGAACCGGAATAGCAGCGATGATCAATGGCACTGTAGACATCGCCAATGCCAGTCGTGCCATGAAGGTTAAAGAGGTAACGAAAGCCAAAAGCATGGGCCAGAATCCAGTCGAGCATGTCGTTGGATACGATGCACTGGCGGTGTTCATGCATGGCAATAACCCGAACGTCAATCTGAGCATAGAGCAACTGGCTCAAATCTATGGTCGTGGCGGAAAATCCCAGCACTGGTCTGATGTCGGGGCTGATGTTCCTGGTTGCGGCAGCGGTGAAATCGTGGTGGTCAGCCGTCAGAACAACTCCGGTACCTACGCCTATTTCAGAAAAGCAGTGCTCAAATCCGCTGCAAAAAAAGGAGTCATCAGCAAGGGCAGTTTTCGCATGGGAACCCTCGATATGCATGGCTCTAAAGATGTGGTGGACCTGGTGGAAAAGACACCCTGCGCCATCGGCTACAGCGGACTGGCCTATGCCACCGACCACGTTAAGATGGCCTGCATATCGAAAGCATCAGGTGACAGCTGTGTAACCCCCAGCGTTGAAACTGCCAGTGATCGCAGCTATCCCATTGCGCGGCCACTCTTCATGTACACCAATGGCAAACCTCAGGGCGAGATCAAGAATTACATGGATTGGATCCTCAGTGACACAGGACAGTGCATTCTGCTCAAGAAGGGTTATGCACCGGCACACGACATAACCTGTAACTGAATCTGAAACTGGACCGGCCCCTGACCGGACTCCCGGTCAGGGACTAACTTGCCGGCACTCCACAAGCGAATCTACCTTAAGAGATAGAACAAAAGCTGAGGCCTGCCCCATGACCCATCTCGAACAACGCCTGGAAAAAGACCTGAGCGAAATTCGCACCTTGATCGCCGAACAGGCCAGGCTCGCGGAAGAATCAGTGACAAAATCCATTAACGCGCTGCAGACCGGCAATAAACAACTTGCCTATGACACAGTACTGAGAGATCACCCGATCAATCGAAACATGCGGGCTATCGATCGCAAGTGCCATAGATTCATCGCTCTCCACCTGCCCAGTGCCGGCCATCTCAGGCTTTTATCTGCGGTGATCAGGGTCAATATCGAACTGGAACGTGTCGGTGATTACGCGGTCACCATCGCCAGAGAAGCAGTACAGCTTTCTGAAACACCCTCAGGCAGTATCGCTCGTGAACTGGAACGGATGACCGGTGAAACCATGTTGATATTGAAACAGGCCACCAAAAGTTTTAATGAATTGAATCTGGAAATAGCCCGAAGCACGGTTCTCCTCACCGGTCAGATGGAGCATAATCTCAATGCGGTTTATGGCGAAATGATGGCCCAGAACCAGCATCAAAAGGTCAAGGACACCTTTGCAGTTTTTGTTGTATTCACACAGTTGAAACGGGTAGCTGATCAGGCCAAAAACATATGTGAAGAAACCATATTCGCTGTCAGTGGAGATCAAAAGCCGTTGAAAGTTTACGACGTACTGTTCGTGGACGAAGACAACAGCCTGTATAGCAAAATGGCGGAGGCTGTGGGAAGAATCAACTTTCCAGAGGGGGGGCGATTCCGTAGCGCGGGGAAGCGACCGGCAGGCCAGGTTAACGAACTGTTATGGACGTTCCTGGAACAGAGCAATCTTGATGTGGTGGAAACATCAACTTTCGGAGTTGATGCTCTCAGTCATCATGAGATCGCAGAACAGACGGTAATCGTCAGCCTTCAGGGCACCTTGGAAGATTACTTTCCAACAATGCCCTTTCATACATCGGGACTGGAGTGGAATCTAGCCTCCGATATACCCATCAATTCCAGGGAGGAAATTGAATCCCTGTACAGAGAAACGGCTCTACGCATAAGACAGTTGATGGAACTGCTTCGTGGCGAAGGGACGACTTGATATGACACAAGAACTCAGTAGGTCAGTAGATCTGGCTTCCTTCGATCGGCGCGACAAAGACTGGTACATCGACAAGACGATTCAGTTCATTGTCTTTCTCGGTGGTATTTCCGCCATTCTTTTCATTATTGGAATTTTTGCATTCGTTACCAAGGAAGGATTCGGGTTTCTGTTCGAGGACTTCAGTTTCTCAGAGTTTTTCTTTTCCCCCTGGTGGGAACCCACAGACGAAGATGAACCTACTTACGGTATCCTTGCACTGGTAGCGGGCACCGCCAGCGTCACCGGACTGGCGATGCTGGTGGCCATTCCCTTTTCCCTGGGTGCCGCCATCTACATTGGTGAGTTCGCCACGGGAAAGAAGAGAGAGTCCCTGAAAGTTCTGGTAGAACTGCTCGCCGCCATACCTTCCGTGGTCTGGGGGTTTATCGGTCTGTCCATCATGAATCCCCTGATTATTGCACTGTTCGATGTCCCGGTGGGCCTCAACGTACTCAATGCCGGGGTCATACTGGGACTGATGGCCGCGCCGATCATGACATCGATCGCAGAAGATGCGCTGAAGGCTGTGCCAGACCGATACCGCGAAGCCGCCGAGGCACTGGGTGCCACCCGCTGGCAGGTGATTTTCAAAACCGTTATCCCTGCTGCAAAAAATGGATTACTGGGTGCCGTTCTGCTTGGTGTCGGTCGCGGGTTTGGTGAAACCATGGCCGTGCTCATGGCAACTGGTCACGCTATCAATATACCCGGAAGTGTTTTCGATCCGGTTCGCGCACTCACTGCCACCATCGCTGCCGAACTGGGTGAAACAGCCGTGGGCTCACCCCACTACGAAGCGCTGTTCACCATTGGAATATTTCTTTTTTTAATCACTTTCGTCATCAACCTGACGGCTGATCTTATCGTTCGCGGCGTACGCGAACAGTAACCTGTACTACATTTGAAACGAGGCTCTCGATGGAAATGTTCTCGGAATCGATTCTCAACAGGAAAAACAAGCGGACACAAACACTGTTCCGCACACTGTTCATGTTGATGACACTGCTGCTGATTCTACCGGTGCTCATCATTCTAGGTACTTTGATCTACAAAGGTGGAAGCATCATATCAGTCGATTTTCTATTCACTGACCCCATAAAAGGTATGACAGCCGGGGGTATTTTTCCCGCGTTGTTCGGTACTGTCTGGCTGGTTGCTGTCGCGTTGATGGTATCTGTACCCTTAGGTGTCGCAGCGGCAATTTATCTCAGTGAGTACGCACCCAACAACTGGTTTACCCGAGCCATCAATCTGGCCATTATCAACCTGGCCGGAGTCCCCTCCATCGTTCATGCCCTTTTCGGAGTGGGTGCTTTCGTTATCTTCTTCGGCTTTGGCACCAGTATTCTTTCAGCCAGCCTGACCCTGGCAATCATGACGCTTCCAGTAGTCATCGTGGCGACCAAGGAGTCACTCCAGGCCGTTCCCGAGGCATTTCGCGAAGCCTGCTGGAACATGGGGGCAACCCGATGGCAGACCATACGCCGTGTTGTGCTGCCCAACGCTGTCAGCGGCATTCTGACTGGCGTCATTCTGGAGGTGTCCAGAACAACCGGCGAAACGGCACCCATCATGTTCACGGGCGCGGCATTTTTCCTGCCATTCCTACCCCAGAGCGTGTTTGACCAGACAATGGCCATGTCATTGCACCTGTTCGTCGTTTCCACCCAGGTACCTGGTGTTCCGAATGCGCTGCCCTATGGTGTCGCACTGGTTCTAATCGCCATGGTGCTATTGATGAACAGCATATCTATCGCGTTCCGGATGCATTTGAGAGGTAAGAAAAAATGGTAACCACCGCAGACAGGATGGTGACTGAGCATCCGGCAGAGGTGTTGCCGAAACTCGAAGTAACGGACCTCTCGATCAGCTATGGGAATACCAACGTGCTCAGCGGCATTAACCTCAAGGTGATGCCAAACGAGATATTCGGGATTATCGGGCCGGCCAATGCAGGAAAAACCTCGTTTTTAAAAGTACTGAATCGGATGGATACATTCGACAGTAACATGTCCTTCGAAGGTGATGTGAGTTTCAACGGACTCAATACTCGGAAACTGAGAAACCTCTACGCACTGAGAAGTAGAATAGGTGTCGTATTTCCACTCCCTGTGGGGTTACCGCTGACGATATACGAGAATGTGGCCCTGTCTCCCCGCTTGATGGGTACTAAGTCCAAAGTGGAACTCGATATCATCGTTGAGCGATGCCTGATGCGAGCGGCTCTCTGGGATGAGGTCAAAGACCGCCTGAACTCCCTCGGAAGCCTGTTGTCCGGTGGACAGCAACAGCGGCTGACCATTGCAAGAGCACTTTCCCAGGACCCCGAGTTACTCATGCTCGATGAGTTTTCCATCGCTGTCGACCCGGTCACCACCATGCGTATCGAAGACGTGCTGAAGGAACTCAAAAAAGAGATGACCATCATTCTGGTGACAAACCTGGTTCAGCAGGCACGCCGCCTGGCAGACCGAACTGCTTTTTTTCTCGCCGGAGAATGTGTTGAGATCGAAAACACCGAGGATCTCTTCACCGGCAACACCCAGGATGAACGAACACTGGGTTATATCGAGGGGAGATTCGGATGAAGCCGGTAGGATGTCGGCAGGAGCGATCCTTCGATAACGTACTACTGCAAGCAAACTTTTCTGGTCGATCACCCGACGACACTGTCAGACGGAAGGTTCGCCAGAACGCACTGATTTTTCCTTTGATTCCCATGAATACCGAGTGACTGTCCTCCCATCGGGGCGCGGCCATGGAATTCGGAAAACCATGTTGAGAGGCACCTGAATGATTCAATCACAACCAACTGCAGCGACACAGGCCATGGCCTCACATATCGATCCGGAAACGGCTACTTCCGATCTTGCAATCCGGACCCAAAAGCTTGATCTCTGGTATGGAACGTTTCAGGCACTCTCCCAGATCGATCTAAACATCAAAAATGGCATCATCACTTCCATGATCGGGCCATCGGGGTGTGGCAAATCCACTTTTCTGCGAAGTGTCAATCGTATTAACGAACGATTGGGATATGTGCGCATCAAGGGCACGATCGAAGTATTCGACAAGGACATCTATGATCAGGATGTGGAACTTGTTCAACTTCGAAAACAGATCGGAATGGTGTTTCAGCGCCCCAATCCACTTCCCGCGAGCATACGCGATAACATTCTTTATGGGCATAGATTACACTACAGCGGCAAGCGACTCTCCCGAACCGAGCAGGACAGCATCGTCGAAGATGCGCTGCGTCAGGTTCTACTCTGGGATAAAGTGAAGGACAAACTCAATAAAAGGGCTACCGGCCTCTCTCTGGAAGAACAACAGAAGCTCTGTATCGCCCGCCTGCTTCCCGTACAACCCCAGATCCTGCTCATGGATGAACCCTGCTCCGCCCTGGACCCCAAAGGCACCGCTGCTGTCGAAGAACTGATATGGGAACTGAGAGGAAAATACACCATTCTTATAGTTACTCACAACATGGCTCAGGCACGCCGTGCCAGTGAGGAGTGCATCTTCATGCTGATGGGCAAAGTGGTGGAGCACACACCGACAGATCAACTGTTCGTCACCCCCAGACACAAAGAAACGGCGGACTATATCGAAGGGCGCTACGGTTAGTTTCCAAAATCCCGGCAACCGACAATGATTGGGGTGTTCGCTGCAGAGAGGTTTGTTTATGCAAACTTTATTTCTGTCCCCCCATGGGTTGACCTTCCCATGAACTAATTACCACGAACTGCATCCCTTAATTCTGATACTTCCGGTATGAGAACTCAACCCGCTCCAGCACGACAATGGCACCACTGGAAGTATGCCAGTATTCATAGCCATCCCGCACACGGTTGACCTTTTCGGCGTCTTCAGAGTCATTCGACAGTTTCAACACCCGGGCCAGGGCCTTTATTCTGGCCTCCTCTCTGGAAGTATATACACCCTCATGAAACAGGTAGTCACTGCTATCGACACCATACACGACATAGGTTTTCGAAAGCTGTGTCTCAACATACTTTTGTAGACCCGCAAGCGCCTTCCTGGAGTCGTGGAATTTCCTTTTGTAGGTCTCCATTTCAGCCAGTTCACCCATCACGGACTTCTTACCATGGGTCAATGCATGCTCGATTTCGTCTTTCGTCACCAGATAGAGGTCCCTCTCTTTCTTGTAACGAATATTACTGTCTGCCAGGAAGTGGTAAATGTGCTCCACAATATCGGTTGCAAACACCTTGGGGACGTCGTAAGTACCCATCAGCTTTAACTTAATCTTCCGCTTTGATCTCTTCTTCTTACCTGCAGACGATTTCCTGGCTTTTTTTCCTTGAAGATTGATCGACATCCAAGGCTTTCCGACTACTCGCCACACGCAGATTTTTCTTGTCTTCATCTGGAACCTCAAAGATAGTCTTCGTCATCAGTACCTGCGGAACCTCCGAACCAGTTCAGGGGTTCTGGGAGGCAGCAATGCGCTGCCATTTCAACGACTGCTTGCCATGGTAGTAAAAGTCGTCGAAAAGCCTGATTCTGGTTTTATTCTGAATAAGCCCTTAACAGACTTATTCAGCGATTCCCCAGCGTAACGGCATGATCAGCCGGTGGAGCAAGCAACCCGGAAAGCTCCTGATAATATCTTTACTTTTCATTTCCACAGGCGAGAGGCACAGGGAGCATTCCACCTGAGATTCCTGGTGTAATCAGTCGAACCGGTGATAAAAAGGAACAAAGTCCGACTGCACTGAGGAATTCCAGCTAGCGAAAGATCGTTTCCCTGCCATGCGTATACAGCTCCCCATTAGAACAGTATATTATCAATTAGTGATACATAAATAAACCACTAATAGAAAATTCGAGCACCCTTTAGCACAACACCCTCCCTCACGGACCGATTACACTTAGAGCTTCCTGACTATTTATACTATCCAAGGATAACTGCTCACCCACCGGAGAATACCCCCATGGGTGGTCTGTGGAGGAGGCATCTTTGACAGGGATGCCAGAGCCAGGCCTGCATGGAGGTATTGACGGCGTCTTCCGGAACAGGCTACCCATGGGACGTGAGTAGTTACATTTCATTTTAGAAAATGTTGGTTATTGTGGCTCGAAATAGTTATTCGAGAGCACAATGTTCTTCCAATCAGATCTGTTGCCCTTGAGCTGGTTTTCTTCTTTAGTACTTATGATAAATCAGCACTCGCCAGTCGCATTTTCTCAACTACTCCCCGGATATTTTCCGGCCACAGTGTGGGCAATTCTTTGGTTCCTTAATCATATTTCTTTGTCCGATTCCTTCAATAAAGGAAGCGCCAATGATGCCAGTAGGCAACGCAACCATACCAATTCCCAGGACAGCGATAATCGCCGCCAGTAATTTACCTGCCAAAGTAATTGGATATACATCCCCATAACCCACTGTGGTTAGAGTCACGACCGACCACCACATTGCAGAAGGAATATCAGGAAATGCCTTGGGCTGTGCTTGGTTCTCTGCGAAATACATCAACGAAGATGACACGATCAACAAAAGTACTAGCACCACCGTTGTGAGAATTAGCTCTTCGCGCTTCGAAGAGATTGCTCTACCAATCTCTTGTAAGGCAGAGCTGTACCGGGCTAATTTCAGGATTCTCAGCAGTCGAACAATGCGCAGTGACCGGGCGAACCTGAGGTCAAGGCCAAGAAATGGAAGGAAAAAGGGTAAGATTGCCAGAAGATCAATGATCAATAGTGGCCGCAGTGCAAATCTGATCCTACCAGTGATGGGTGATTGAAATCTTTCCAGAATCGTACAGGACCAGATTCTGGCGATATACTCGATGGTAAAGACCGATACCGACACCACCTCAAATACATGAAGTGCCTGGCCATACTGTTGCTGTATAGATGTAACCGATCCAAGAATGACAGCAATAACATTCAGTAGGATGATACTGACGAGAAAGATATCGAAGACCCGGCTAGTGGCGTCACCAGACCACCCTGGTTCAATAATTTCCCAGATTCGTCGCTTAGTCATTGGGTGAAAACGATTCAACCGTGGTGAGTTTTCCCGCCTTTGTCATTTTTCACCTTAGGTCAAATAATGTGAGAGCTTCTTGGTCATTGTCGGAGTGCCGGCTGCAACCACTGTCAAAGGATGTTCGACTTGAAATACCAGTTCCTGGCAGGCCTGTATTTGTATAGGTACCTCTTTTTCCGAAAGCCACCGATACCTCACCAGGGCAGATCGATAGAGAAGTACAGCTGAAGTTCAGGCGAACCCCGGGGGCAATCCAGGACTGTACGGCGAAAGTATAGCGACATGGCAAATCTAGTTTATAATCATTTGCTAACTGGTAACATCTATTTTTTAGGGTGCTTCAGTGCTTGTTCTCCTGCTCCATCATGGAGCAGTGGCGAAGCTGATTTTTTCTCCTAAAGTCGTTTCCGATCCTGCCGTTATTGCCGGCAGGTATAACAGCAGGAGTTCTCATGCTAGAAATGAGTGAGAAGCGCGACTATCCGCGCATGGAAATCGAGTGTCCCGCCAGTTTTACGGTGCAAGGGGAAAATACCCGGACCGGCGCCATTGTCAAAAACCTCAGTGGTGGTGGTGTGTTGATGTGGATAGAGGGTCATGTGGAGCCAGGCACTCAGCTGAATCTGGAGGTCTCACCCCCCAGTACCATTACGCCATCCATGCATGCACGTATGAAAGTGCTGCGTTGCACCCCGGTGGACGGCGCGCAGGGACAGTTTGCGGTAGCCTGCATCATGGAAAAAATATTCGATTGAGTGGTAGAGTTGCGCGCTTTCCCCATCGCGCTGCAGCAGCCATGAGTCAATCCACCCTCGATAGTATTGTTTCTCTTATCCAGTCCGACCCATATTCCGCCCCACCTTACGAACCGATTACACTTAGAGCTTCCTGACTATTCATAATATCCAAGGGTAACTGCTCTCCCCCCGGAGAATATCCCCCCATGGGGCGTGAGTAGTTACATCCAAGCTATCGCGTCAGCTGGGGCAGACTATTCTTTAACTGACGGTAGTATTTTGAGTTTGATGGTGATAAGAAGGTACTCGCCGACGACCAAAACCCGGCACTGAGATTTATGTGATGATCAGAAGACTCTTGTTTGTCCTATGCGTCGCCGCCGCCGTGCTGGTCCACCAAAGCGGGAATATGACGCTTTTCTATTTTGCAGCCGCAATAGCCCTGCTCAATATACTGTCTTCTCAACTCATCTGTATCTTCAGCCCAGCCTGTAACAGCGAAGACACCTGCTACCAGAAAGATCAAAGCAGGGTTTACCGACACATAAACGGCATAACAAGCCTGATGGGGGTTGGACTGTTGATATACGGCTTATCGGTCGGCTAGCAAACCGGGCTTCAGCTACTTGCTTAGCCGGGACGGGGGAAAACAGCATCTGAAACTACTGCCTTTACCGGGTTCACTTTCGATCTTCAGCTGCGAACCGTGCCGGGTCAGGGCGTGTTTCACAATAGCCAGGCCAAGCCCCGTACCACCGCTCTTTCTGGAACGTCCCACGTCCACCCGGTAGAACCGCTCGGCGAGACGGGGAATATGTTCCGCTTCGATACCGATACCCGTATCCTTGACCAGAAAACAGGGGCCACGCTTGCTTGACCACCAACGCAGGCGAATGCGCCCTCCTGCGGGAGTATAGCGAACCGCATTGAACACCAGATTCGAAAAAATACTCTCAAGCTCAGAGGCTGAACCCTGCAACTTGATTGTTTCATCGATATCCGTGGTGATACTGTGCTCACCCTTGCTGAGGCTCAAGGCCTCGTCCCTGACGAACTCCAGCAACATCGGAACGTCCACAGGGGCCTGCAGCCCATCCTCCTGCCCCGGGCTCTCCAGACGGGAAAGCAACAGCAGGTCTTCCACGATGCGTTGCAAACGGCCAGTCTGCTGCCTCATTTGTGTGATGATATTCTGCCAGGGAGCCAGATCCTCACCCTCGCTCTCCCCCATAGTCTCCAAGTATCCATGAATGACTGTCAGGGGGGTGCGCATTTCGTGAGACACATTGGCAACGAAATCCCTGCGGACGGTCTCCAGCTGCCGCAGTCGGGTAATATCCCTCGCCTGCAGCAGATACTTGACCTTTCCGTAGGGCACGATCCGTATCTCCAGGCGGATATCATCATTGACCGGTGACGTGATGTTCAGGGGATGGCTGAAATCCCCCGCAGAGTAGTAGTTCTGAAAAGCCTGGTTCGTAATCAGCTCATCGATCATTCGCCCTCGGTCACGCTTGCGTTCGAGTCCAAGCATCCCCCGGGCAACGATATTACCCCACTCCATCTCCCCTTTGCTGTTGAGCACGACTGTCGCGTCGGGCAGAACCTTGGTGGACTTATGGATTCCGCTGAGCAGGGGACTGAGTTTTCTCTTTCGCTTCCGCCCCCTGACACGCATTTTAACTACCCTCGAACCAGCACTCCACCCAACAGGGGCAAACTTATGCAGACAACAAAACAAATCGGGTTCAGATACCCAATGAAAGTACTTCAGTGCCTGGCAACAACTGAAAAGCTCACCCGCAACTCAACCCCTTGGGAAAGGCTGGCAACTGATACACCGGGCCCTGCTCCAGATTCATTTTCCGATACTTAATGCAGACTGACAGCATCGTCGAAACAACGGTTGGAAGTCACTCCAGAAATTCCTAAGTCCCCGTGGAACGTTCCGAAAATCGATATCCGGCACCCCTCACGGTTTGAACCATACCATCTGCCGCATGGGGTTCCAGTGCCTTGCGCAGCCTGCGGATATGAACATCGACGGTGCGCTCTTCGATAAACACGTTGGTTCCCCAGACTTGATCCAGCAGGCTGGAGCGGCTGTAAACTTTGTTGCGATGGGTGAGAAAGAAATGCAACAACCGAAATTCTGTGGGGCCCAGATCAACCTCGACACCGTTAACATGGGCACGGCGTGAGGCGGGATCCACGTGAAGACCATCCGCCTCCACCGTTTCTTCAAAAACATGGGGGGTGATACGACGCAGAATCACCTTGATTCTGGCGATAAGTTCCCGGGGGGAAAAGGGTTTGATGACGTAATCCTCGGCACCACACTCCAGCCCCCGTACCTTATCATCCTCCTCCCCCCGGGCAGTGAGCACGATCACCGGAATACCAGACGATTGTGGATCTCCCTTAAGTTCCCGTGTGAGTTCGAGGCCGCTGGTTCCTGGAAGCATCCAGTCCATGATTATCAAATCAGGGAGAGCCAGAGCCACCTGCTTTCGTGCCTCCCTGGCATCTTTTGCCTTCAGCGTCTCGAACCCGACCTGGTCCAGCACGAAAGAGATCATCTCTAATACCGCTGGTTCATCCTCGACAATCAGTATCTTAGCCGCCATAACCGACAGTATCCCTTGTTTCCCAAAATACTATTAAACCGGTTATATGTTACAGTTTTATTACAATTAACCTGAAACCGTTAAGAATTCAGTTAAATGCCGCCCAATCGGATCCGGCACAAAACACTCTCCAGGCTCTCTCTGTTGAAGGGGCTTCACAGATTTCCGGCAATTCACCAGACCTGCCCTCAGGGGCGGTCAATGGATGTACCGTCAGCCACCGGATCGAACTTACCAGCTGAACAGCACCCATTGAGGAATCCAGTTGTCGCCAGGATTGTCGCTTTTGACATCCAGCTCACCATCGCCATCCAGGTCGAGCAGAAAATAGGGAGGACCGGCGGTGGGAATCACTTTGACCATGTACACCTTGCCGTTGACGCTGTACTGCTGGATTTGCTCATTTCGTGTTTCAGTGATCGTCACTTCGGGCTCCAGTACTTCACCACTTTGCACCTGGGGTGGCAACTTGGGGGGTTCAGGCGCCGATTCCTCAGGGCTCTGGGACCAAGCTGGTTGAACCACCAGCAACAAACAGAGTGCCATCAACAACTTATTCATAATATATTCTGATCCTTTATTCATACCGAACTGCTATCCGTCCGCAAATGGTCCGTATCCTCGCCATTTGACCAATCCTGTTCCGGAAATTTTACACGGGTGCATTGCTTCGGACACTACCATGATAGGTTAATATGGGATAGCCTGCCTGCTGCTTCGTTAGCGGCAGTCACGGTACAGCCCCCCCGGGTCCCTTCAGTACTGAAATCAGCGGAATTGTGCGGCATAATAACGGGGATAAGAAGTGCTATACTCACCTCTTTTTATCCTCTTCATCTTCCTGGCTGTATCCCCATGCCCGCACCTGAACTGAATCCTTCCCAAAATCAGGCGGTACGACGCACCGATGTCCCCCTGCTGGTACTCGCTGGCGCAGGCTCGGGTAAAACCCGGGTGATTACCCAGAAAATTGCTCACCTGGTGAACCAGTTAGATTATGAGCCGAGGCACATTACTGCAGTCACCTTTACCAACAAGGCGGCCAGAGAGATGAAAGCGCGGGTTGGCGAACTGCTAAGAGGGGTCAGCACGAAAGGGTTGAATATCTCCACTTTTCACACCCTGGGGCTGAACATACTTCGCCGGGAACACAAGCGACTCGGACTCAAACCTGGATTCAGCCTGTTCGATGACCAGGACAGTGGAAACCTGTTGAAAGAACTGTTGCACAAGAACTCGGATGACGAACAGATAACCGGCAGTGTCCAATGGCAGATCTCGGCCTGGAAGAACGACCTGAAGAGTCCTGAACAGGTTGCCAGCACTGCCGAGGATTCCCAGACCAAACGCGCGGCACGCCTGTACGGGGATTATCAACGGTCACTTCGCGCCTACAATGCAGTGGACTTCGACGACCTGATCCTGCTGCCGGTCCAACTCTTTCGTGAAAACAGAGATATCCTGGACATCTGGCAGAATCTGGTACGCTACCTGCTGGTCGACGAATACCAGGACACCAACCTCAGTCAATACGAACTCGTCAAGCAACTGGTCGGGGTTCGCCAGGCGTTCACCGTGGTAGGAGACGACGACCAGTCTATCTATGCCTGGCGAGGCGCTCGACCAGAAAACCTGGAGCAGCTCAAAAGCGACTTTCCGAGACTGCAAGTCATCAAAATGGAGCAGAACTATCGCTCCACCGGACGCATCCTCAAGGCTGCCAACCGACTCATCGCCAACAATCCCCATGTTTTCGAAAAACGGCTCTGGAGTGGCCTGGGCCCGGGAGACCCGATACGGGTCATGCACTGCCGCAATGAGAATCACGAGGCTGAACGGGTGGTTTCTGAGATCATCCATCACCGTTTCAACGGTTCGGCCAACTACGGTGACTACGCGATTCTCTATCGTGGCAATCATCAGGCCAGGCTGTTTGAAACCGCACTTCGACAACATAATATCCCCTATTACCTCAGCGGTGGCACGTCATTCTTCAGCCGTACCGAAATCAAAGACGTGATGGCCTACCTGCGGCTGCTTTCCAACCCGGAAGACGACACAGCACTGCTACGTATCATCAACACTCCCCGCAGAGAGATAGGCGCCACCACCCTGGAAAAACTGGGACGCTACGCCACCAGCCGGGACACCCCCCTGCTGGCAGCCTGTGACGAGCTTGGGCTCGAACAGGTACTATCCGGGCGTCCACTGGAGCGTCTCAGGGACTTTTATCGATGGATCAGCGACTATCGAATCCGGGGGGAAAGGGATCACCCGGTGGCAACCGTCAGGGACATGCTGAAAGACCTGGATTACGAAGGATGGCTTTTCGAGATCAGCGCCAGCGACAAAACCGCTGAAAAAAGATGGGCAAACGTCACAGAGCTGGTAGCCTGGCTGCAAAAACTGCATGAAGGCGACATGGCAGGGGAATCGCTGGCCAGCATGATCAACCACCTCACTCTGCGGGACGTCCTGGAGCGGCAGGAAGATGGAAGCGGTGGCGATCAGGTACATCTGATGACGCTTCATTCAGCCAAAGGCCTGGAGTTCCCCTTCGTGTTTCTCGTTGGTATGGAAGAGGAACTGCTGCCCCATCGTTCCAGTATCGAGGAAGACAGTATCGAGGAAGAACGGCGGCTGGCCTACGTGGGAATCACACGGGCAAGACGGGTGCTTACCATGAGCTTTGCGGCAAAAAGAAAGCGCTATGGAGAAATGACCGCCTGCGAACCCAGTCGATTCCTCGAAGAACTGCCCGAAGAAGACCTGCTCTGGGAAAGTAAGAAGAGCCATCTGTCAAAAAACGAGCGGCAGGAACGAGGGAACGCCCACCTCGCCAACCTGAGAGCAATGCTCGGGAAAGAATAACCACTCCGCGCCGCTCCCATCAACCTAAAAAGAACAGTTGAAACTTGCACAGACAGCGTAACTGGTTGAAATCATGCCACATGGAGGTGCTTATGAACGAACTGATCACTCACCCAAAGGGTGAGCAGCAGAATGGGGCATTAATACCCATATCTGGACCGGTGGCAGTGGATACCTTCGGTGGTCGAATCCATGTGGAGTGGGATCCTCAGGCAGCGGTGACGCCGCTGGGTCAATTACCGTTCTTTATCGAATACCTCAAACTCGCCGGACTATTCGATGCATGGGTAGGAGATTGCCCGCTGCAATGGACCAGCCCGAATGCCCCCCTGAAACGGGACATACTGGGAACAGTACTACTGTCAATCTTATCCGGGCATCAGCGCTATGCGCATATTAATCGGTGCCGCAGTGACGGGGTCAATCCATCGTTGCTGGGCATGGAGAAGGTAGCCAGCGAGGATTCGGTGCGGTGTGCATTCCTGAAATTGGATGAAGCATCCGGTGTGAGTTGGTTACAGGATCACCTACACCGTGTCTACGCGCCGTTATTAAGTGAGCCTTGGATCCTTGATGCAGATGTTACCGTCAAACCCCTCTATGGCCGGCAGGAAGGGGCGAAAGTTGGATACAACCCTCACAAACCGGGACGACCCCCTCACACCTACCATAGCTATACCTGATTACCCACATATCTAAGCCACTGTTGGTCTCTCCCGCGTCGTAATGCTGCCTCCACCGCTCTGCGGTGCCATGACGCGGGAACCGCGGCAGTGTAGTGCTCATCAGCGTGATAATAAATCACAGATTGTAGCGGC
>JAAELC010000440.1 GCA_024227135.1 Gammaproteobacteria bacterium | reverse complement strand
TCGCAGGCGTACCGGAACCGTCCACGATACTGCTGATGGGTCTCGGTCTCGCTGGTATCGGTTATAGGCGCAGACGACTAAAGAAGGCGTAATACTCGCGGTTTGAGCAGCTAACAGAACCCCGCTATGGTTAGCCTTGGCGGGGTTTATTAGTGCTTGGTATAAGACTAGTTGTGGCCGTTTGCAGGCGATCAGTTTGCTCCCCTGACCGTCCGGTTCCGCTGAAGAGCGGTCATTCATCGGGTAAACGCTGAACGGCTATATTGGGTCGGAAGCGGACATTCGGTGCGTGAGGACTGAACATCAGCTTTGGGACGATGGCAGCCAATTTCCCCCCGATTCTGAATGTCTGTTACCAGTGTCAACCTGCCGTTCACTGGCGTTTATCGACTTACCCTTCACCTGTCCCTGGAGAATTCGCTCTCAAGCTACGATGGGTAGCTTATAAAGTCCCCGGCAGTGGCTATAGAGTGGGTTTGCCAATGGGACTTATACAATTTAATTGGCAGTTTGGATGCATCCCCGGCGGCTTCAGCAGGCGTGTTACCGCCCAGAAGAATGTGAGTGCGGTGAGAGTTACAATAGTTTTGGAAATCTGAGAGCTTTCTCTCCAGATCGTTAGCGTTTCAAAATAGCGTTTGATCTAGATAAAAACTGTCGCCAAAACTGGCATCACACCTTTCCCGCACGTAAGTTAGCGTCCAACCCCCCTTTACAGCCATTCCCAAGAATAGTACGGGACACATCTGGGATAATCCTGTATAACACTGGACATGACTCGTCCTGGCCAATATCCGGCTCCCGCTTCGCGCCCCACAGTGACGGGGGAGATTGCCAGTACCCCTTTTTCC
>JAAELC010000439.1 GCA_024227135.1 Gammaproteobacteria bacterium | reverse complement strand
TGGAGAGGGTGAAGTGGGATGATTGCAGGGATTTTTTCCAAAAGATCAACGACAAGATAAAAGGTCTTGATCTGGAGCTACCCAGTGAGTCCCAGTGGGAGTATGCCTGCAGGGCGGGAAGTGAGACAGCTATCTACACTGGACCCCTGATTATCGAAGGCGAAAACAATGCTCCTGCGTTAGATGCTATTGCCTGGTATGGAGGTAACAGTGGGCGGGATTTTGAACTGGAAGAGGGCGCAGATGCATCAGGCTGGTCGGATAAACAGTATGAATTTGATAAAGCGGGGACACACCCGGTAAAAGGACTGGCACCCAATGACTGGGGTCTCTACGATATGCTAGGTAATGTATGGGAGTGGACGGCGGATGCCTGGCATAATGACTATGAGGGGGCACCGGAGGATGGAGCAGCCTGGGAAGGCGACTCCGGCGCTGGGCGCGTCGTCCGTGGTGGTTCCTGGGGCGGCGGCGCGCGTGTCTGCCGGTCTGCCTGTCGGAGCGTCGACCACCCGGACGTTCGCTTCATCAGCCTTGGCTTTCGCCCGGCCCGAGTTCAGTCATGAGCCAGGAATCCTGCAGGAGCGAAGCGAACGCGAACCGGGATTGGGCCGTAGCGGAGCAGGCCCACGCCGGATCGGGTACGCTTAGCGGAGCGTAATCACTATGCGCATGAAATTCTTTACCATTCCCGCCCTTGCCTTTGACAAGACAGAAGGGGAGTTGAATCGTTTTCTCGCCGCCAATCGAATTCTGGGTGTCGACCGGCAATTCATAGCAGACGGCGTCAACAGCCACTGGTGTCTGTGCATCAGTTATCATGAGGCGGAGAGTAGTCCGGCAGCAGTGAAGCGACGAGGCAAGGTCGACTACAAGGAATTGCTTAGCGAACGGGACTTTACCATTTACTCACGGTTGCGCGATCTGCGCAAACGCCTGGCAGAGCAGCAGGGTATACCCCTCTACGCGCTTTTTACCAATGAACAGATGGCCACAATGATTCAACGTCGCGTGAGCACCCTTGCCCAGTTGCAGGAGATAAACGGTATCGGTGAGGGGCGGGTGGAGAAATATGGGCGGGCCTTTCTTGAGCTGTTGGAACAGACCCGAGTGGAACTGCCCGCTAAGGCCGAGGAAAATGGTGCAACGTAGCACTATAAAGCTGGATGCGATAGCCGACTGGCATAATCTGGCAGCCGCATTCGGACGAGCCGCGATCGGTGCTGGGAACAGTCCGGTGGTGGAGCGATTTCGGGCTGATCTGGAGACCAATCTAGCGTCGCTGCAACAGCAGATACTTGAGGAAACCGTCCCCCTCGGAGAGATGACCAGCTTTCACATTCGTGATCCCAAAAGTCGCATTATCCACGCACCCTGTTTTCGCGAAAGAGTGTTGCATCATGCCCTCATGGCTCATGTAGGACCGGTACTCGATCGGGCTCTGGTGGATGATACTTTCGCCTGCCGTAAAGGCAAGGGCGGGTTGGCGGCGGTACAACGCTGCCAACACCATTTGCGACGTTTCGAATGGTTCGTTCAGATCGACATCAAGAGCTTCTTTGCCAATATTGACCATCAAATCCTGCTTGGTCTGTTGCAACGTAAATTCAAGAATCCGGGTGTGTTGCGTTTGCTCGAGCGCATTGTTTGTGTTCATCAAACTGTGGCAGGTCGGGGGCTGCCCATCGGCGCTCTGACCTCACAACACTTTGCCAACTACTATCTTGCAGGGTTGGACCGTTGGTTGTTGGAACAGGTGAAGGTGCGAGGGCTGGTGCGCTATATGGATGACTTGCTTTGGTGCTGTGACACCAAAAACCAAGCCAGGCAGAGTTTAGCCAGCGCACAGGAATACGTTGCCAATAACCTGCGGATCCAGATTAAACAACCGCCCCACATTGGTCGTAGCAGGGTGGGTGTGCTTTTCTGCGGCTATCGGGTATTGCCCGGTCAGCTATTGCTATCGCGTCGTCGTAAGCGCCGCTACACCGAACGCCGGCGATACTGGGAAACTCTTTTCCAACAGGGTCAGATCGATGCTTTGAAACTACAGGGCGGTTATGCGGCAGTTGTGGGCATTACTGCTCACGCTGATGCGGCTGCCTGGCGCCGCGAGCAGTTGCGTCGGCGTCCGCTGGAAAACGATTTAGAGGTAGTGTAACCTTGGACTGGTGGAACATGATCGAAAAACCGGCGCTAAGCGCGTCATCCGTGGTGGTTCCTGGAACGACAACGCGCGTAACTGCCGGTCTGCCTGTCGGAACAACAACCACCCGGACAATCGCAACAACAACCTTGGCTTTCGCCCGGCCCGAGCTCATGACCGGATCGGATGATCCGTACCTGAACAGATCATGTTCCCGGCCATTCGTAAGTGATTGGCAAAACCCAATGGCCCCCGGTGTGTCAGTAGCCCATGGCAGATGCCCGGCGAAGACTCGCCGGTGGGTCGCTTCCATTTCTGCGCTCTTGCATAAACATCGGAAAGAACACGATGGCTAGCATTCAAGACATCGAAATAGAAGCCTCCCAACATCCTCTTATGTATGGAAACCCGCCTGCCTGGGCTAGTGGATGGGGGCAGGACCGACACGGCGTGTGGGTCGAATTCGCCCTGGGCGAGGTGACTCAGCGGTTGCGCTGGATTCCTCCCGGTCGTTTTCTGATGGGTTCACCTGAGGATGAGCCGGGTCGCTATGGTGACGAAAGCCCGCAACACTGGATCACATTGCGTCAAGGTTATTGGCTATTTGATACCCAGGTTACCCAGGCCCTATGGCAGGCCGTGATGGGTATCCAGGGTACCAACCCAAGCCGCTTCAAGAGTCCGGATCGACCAGTGGAGAGGGTGAAGTGGGATGATTGCAGGGATTTTTTCCAAAAGATCAACGACAAGATAGAAGGTCTTGATCTGGAGCTACCCAGTGAGGCCCAGTGGGAGTATGCCTGCAGGGCGGGAAGTGAGACAGCTATCTACACCGGACCCCTGGTTATCAAAGGCGAACGCAATGCTCCCGCATTAGATGCTATTGCCTGGTATGGAGGTAACAGTGGGCGGGATTTTGAGCTGGAAGAGGGCGAAGATGCATCAGGCTGGCCGGATAAACAGTATGAATTTGATAAAGCGGGGACGCACCCGGTAAAAGGACTGGCGCCCAATGACTGGGGTCTCTACGATATGCTTGGTAATGTATGGGAGTGGACGGCGGATGTCTGGCATGATGACTATGAGGGGGCACCGGAGGATGGATCAGCCCGGGAAGGCGATTCCGGCGCTAGGCGCGTCATCCGTGGTGGTTCCTGGCTCGACGGCGCGCGTTTCTGCCGGTCTGCCTGTCGGAACAACTACCACCCGGGCCATCGCGACTACCTCCTTGGCTTTCGCCCGGCCCGAGTTCAGTCATGAGCCAGGAATCCTGCAGGAGCGAAGCGAACGCGAACCGGGATTGGGCCGTAGCGGA
>JAAELC010000438.1 GCA_024227135.1 Gammaproteobacteria bacterium | reverse complement strand
ACCGTTGCGATCCAAGCGATCGCGGCCACTGTCGGTTAAAGAGGGTATCGAGTCTCCGCTTTTTTCACTGTCGATGTCGATCTTGCGATAGGTGTAGCGCAGCTGCAACTTGCTGCCCAAAATTCGGTCCCAGGTCAGCCGCCCCCCGTTGGATTTGCGCTTGGTATCATCCCGATCCTGACCCACCAGATACGGATCCTTCCACACTTTGGCCGGTATACCACTGAACAGAAACCCACCCTGCAGAATGCCAAGTTTGCCGATTCCCTGTTTAATTCCAACCTGCTGGGTGTAGTCGAATCGAATCAGGTCTGTCAGATCCGTTCCCAAAAACAGCTGGGTGCGGGTGCTGGCAAAGGTATATTGCAGCGAGAAAGGTACCAGGGCGATGCCGGTGGATTCGGCATCAGGGCTGTCGGACAGGGAGTCGTTCGTTTCTTTAGACAAATCATAGCCCAGGAAACTGGCCACCATGTTGGTTTTATAACGCATAGCACCCACCCCCGGCCGGATGAATCCACTGAATCCGGACTCTTTTGGGATCGGCTCCAGGGCGGTGGCAAGGTTGGCACCGTACAGCAGCATGAAGATCATGAGGGCAATGGTTAGGAAGTGTGCTTTTTTCATCTGTTTCTCCTTTTGAAAGTTACCAGTTATT
>JAAELC010000437.1 GCA_024227135.1 Gammaproteobacteria bacterium | reverse complement strand
TCCAGATCTTCAAGTTGTGCCCAGACGAGATGGGTGAGGGATTCCCCCACCGCCATTCGCGCTCCGGCAGCAGGATCGAGCAACATTTTAATCGACTGTTCACCGATGGAGGAGGCAATACCGGTCGTACCAAAATGGCTCTGCGCAACCACCGCAACATTACCCACTGTCAGCTGTAGAGGCCCACAACATTGCTGCTGTGCAATGAGCCCGGTCACTGCACGGTCCACTTTACTGGTGAGAAAACGTTTAGAACCGACCGAGACAAGGCGTAACACCTCATTTAGTGCGTCTACAACACTCAATCCTGCAGGCAGGGTAAGAGGTTTCCCCGGAAGAGGTGCCCTGCTGTCCTCAAAAGTTTTCTGGGGAATCTCCCCTAAAAGTACCGGCAGATCGATATCAACAGGGGTACTGTTATCATTGGCATCATGAAGCACAAAACGAAGATCCCCGGTAACTTCACCAAGCAATTCGCATCCAACCTTTTCACGTTCACAGATTGCCTGAAATTTTTCGATATTTTCGGGCCTTATTAAGAATCCGGTTCGCTCCTGATACTCGGCAACATATATCTCCAGTACAGACATGGTGGGATCGCCAACGCGAATGTTACGGATTTCAACCCGTCC
>JAAELC010000436.1 GCA_024227135.1 Gammaproteobacteria bacterium | reverse complement strand
TGACGTACAACCATTTCGCTGAGAGCTTGAAGGGGTGTTGCAGCACCTGGAGTCGGGCAGCCAATAACGCACACAATCCATACCAGAAGAAAGATCCAGCTTAGCCTCAGATAATATCTTCCACACTTCATTTCCGGTCCCTTAATCCGAACTGTGTCTCAAGGTCATGAAGCCTTACTTATAATCCTCTTCCAGTAATACCTCAACCGAAAGGTGCAAGGTTCATCAGGACATAGACTAAGAAGCCGATGGGATGCTTCGTACGACAGACGATCATATCTTGTACCAGATTAAATTTTAGCCGAGTGTGAATTAAGTCGCGCCGAGCTAAGCCCGAAGCGTTGGGATTGGGCGTAAGCGCATGAAATTGGTTATTGTTACCCAGTGGGTGAGGGCAGCTATTGTGCCCGAGTCCCACCTGGCCAAAGTCTAGCGAACAGGCCAGTAGCGAAGTCCGCGTGCTAGCCAGTAATGGAGGTGCGAAGCCGGACGGAGCGAGGGTGTAGGCTGCGTCATTGAGCTCCGAAATACACATTATTGTGGTCATTAGGATAACCCCTCTTTGAAGCGAGAGGGGGAAAGCCGACGGTGTCTTAATGCCGGAAGGCAGCAGTTCTGACTACGCTAGGAGCTAAGGTGGAACTAGGAACCCGCCGCACTTACCAAAAGGGTGCGTGACGGAAACTCTCCACCTAAGGCTGTGGCGATGTAGTCAGGACACCACCGGAGTCCGAGAGCGGGGCATGCATCCACAGGGGTAACTCGGGAACTCGGGAGAGCCGACTGTCTCCCTGCATATAGCGGGTATCGGGGAACGATAGCGAGAGCGAAGGACCTCGAGACGGGCAGTTGGCAGTCTTAGCCGATCATAGTACCGATGGCCAGGGGGTATGCGAGGCCTTGGCCGGGAAGGTGGGGAACCGAGGCCCAAGGGACCCACTGCAGGGAAGGAGAAGCCGGGCATAACGTTTTGCTGGAAGGAACTATGGGAGGCACTTCGAGGTCACAAACCATATCAACGAAACTCCAGCAGATTGCGGAGCAGGCGTGCTGCTATCCGGATATGGTGTTCACGACGCTGGCACAGTTGATTGATGTGGACTTTCTTCGGGAGGCCTATCGAAGGACCCGCAAGAGTGCAGCTCCTGGGGTAGACGGGGTGACGGCGAGAGAATATGCCGAGAACCTGGAGGAGAACCTCAGCGATCTGCACGAGCGTCTGGGAAGCGGTCGTTACATAGCTCCACCTGTGGAGCGGGCGTGGATTGACGAGGGTACCAAGAAGCGGGGGATAGGCAAACCGACCTTCGAGGATAAAATCGTCCAGAGGGCGGTGGTTATGCTGTTGGGAGCGATCTATGAGCAAGACTTCCATGATTTTTCCCACGGCTTCCGGGAAGGTCACAGCCAGCATCAAGCGCTGCGCGAGCTTCGCGAGCAGTGTACGAGCATGAATATCGGCTGGATACTAGATGCTGATGTAAGTGGATTCTTCGATAATCTGGACAGAGGTCTGCTGCGGGAGTTTATAAAGCGGCGGGTCAACGATGGGGGAATATTGCGGCTGATTGGGAAATGGCTAAATGCTGGAGTACTGGAAGGAGAAATCCTGACATACCCAGAGAAGGGAACCCCACAAGGGGGGGTTGTTTCTCCGATGCTATCCAACATATTCCTTCATTATGTACTGGATGAGTGGTTTGTTCGGGATGTCCAACCCCGGATGAAAGGGCGTTGCTTCCTCCTCAGGTTTGCCGATGATTTCATCATTGGCTGCGAATTGGAGGAAGATGTCCGCCGGATCATGGAGGTCCTGCCGAAGCGCTTTGATCGCTTTGGTTTGGCCATTCATCCAGAGAAGACGGCGCTGGTTAAGTTCAGGAAGCCGGGCTCTCGGGGGGAGTTGGGTAAAGGGAACGGCACATTCGACTTTCTCGGATTTACCCACTACTGGGGGAAATCACGTCGAGGTTACTGGTTGATCAAGCGGAAGACAGCAAGGAGACGACTTCTCCGGTTTACCAAGCACCTGTGGCAGTGGTGCCGCAGGTACCGGCACTTGCCGTTTGGGGAGCAATACCGGATTCTGTGCCAGAAACTGCGTGGCTATTACCAATATTACGGAATTCGGGGTAACTTCCAAGTGCTTGCCATCGTCTTCCAGCACACTGAACGCGCGTGGAGGTACTGGCTGAGCCGTCGCAGTAATAAAGGCTCTATTAACTGGGAGAAGTTCGATACCATCCGTGGAACCTGGCCACTTCCGAAACCCAGAATCGTCCACAACATCTAGCACAGTCTGCAGGGCAGCAAAGTTATGCGTCAGAGGTGTGCCGAGTCTCTGATTACCGAGGAACCGGATGAGTTAATCGCTCACGTCCGGATCTGTGGGGAGGATGGTTGGGTAACCGCCGTCTTTACCCGGAGGATGTAATCCACAGTTTCGCACCCGTAGCGCCTTGTAAACATATTTTTTCTTGGTGGTTTATCCATTCCCTGGTAACCTGATAGTAATCTAGAGTTCATTCTCCAGCTTATTCTCGCATTGCTCTTTCACTTACTCCTCGACGCTCT
>JAAELC010000435.1 GCA_024227135.1 Gammaproteobacteria bacterium | reverse complement strand
TCTCATCGAAGTTGTTCTCACAGTCTGCACGGTCACGATAGTGCTGCATCAATGTCACCAGTTCATCCTCCAGATTGGTGACCAGTACGGGGTATTCATACATCCGCATATCCTCAGGGCCAACCGGCAGTGCCAGCTCCTGCTGTTCGCCGATTTTATACTCAACACCAATCAGGCTTTCTTTAGGCAGCCGCCGTCGGGTGACAACCACTCGCCGTGCCTCTTTCCAGCCATGAAGTTGGAGCGTACTCTCTTTGAGCTCCCATTCATTGTTGAATCTCGTCCATTCTCCCAATCCATGAACCTTGGATATCAGTTCCATAACCCGTTTGGAGCGTTTGAGCTTGAACAGGTAGTGCTGTCCCATCTCTTCCAGCTCGCTCATCACAGGGTCATTCCCCCAATCGCAGTCACCCCGAATAAACGCAGGTTGGCACGCCGTGGGCAACCGCTTGAGCAGATTGACCAACCCGGGCATGGAGTGTGATGATTGTGATTCATTACCCGGTTGTACATTGACCTCCAGAATCAAACGGGTATTGGCCATCAGGTAGGTGTGATAGG
>JAAELC010000434.1 GCA_024227135.1 Gammaproteobacteria bacterium | reverse complement strand
GCTCGAGCAGGCTCATGGTCGATTGCGACCGGTGCATCGGACGAAGCCAGGGCGAGCGCTGCATATCGGCAATGTGCTGCCCGGTGGTACTGGCTGGTCTTCGGGGGAGGTGAAGATGCGGAAGTTGAAAGGGGGGCGGCCAGCACAGGGTATGACGACTGACGCTGCAAAGCTTAAAGTCGTTATCGATGCACTGGGTGGGCAACGACCTACAGCTCGCGCGCTTGGATGTGATAGAAAGATGATTACGCGATACCTCGCAGGTTCAAAAATGACCCCAAAAACTGCAACAAAATTGAATACTCTGTTCAGCGAGTGCTCCTCCATAGCTTGTAATTAGAAGTATTGCACTAGAATTGGTTGCCTTGTTATTGCGTGTGGACCTCTTCGCCGTTCATCGGCGGTGTGTTACGACGCGGCAGGATAGCGATATTGGGTTGGGGCGTTGTTTCAATGCCGGTGTGGAAGCGATACGTGGATTTGATCAGTTCTTGAGCACTTCCATAGCCGACTGCGCCGTCAACACGCGCTCGGCCCAGACTTCCATCTGCTCGGGCGTTGCACATTGGACGTGATGCGCGAATCGCGCACTGCGTCTTGATACTCGATGGTGAGCATGGGGCATGCTGACTGTTAAAATGCAGCATATATGCAGCATATATAATGAATGAGGAGATTACATTATTATTGAAAAAGAGAGAATTAGGTGGGGACATAACCCCCTATTAAATACTTAAGTTATTAAATAGGGGGTTATGTCCCCACCTAAATACATCTTTTACACTATGACTGAAAATATAGCTATATCAGACAAAGTGTAATCTTATCATGAAGATGGGGACCATCTGCGTGCAACAGGTCGAATATCTGCATACCCAAAACGCAGCATGTGATTCGCATGAAGCATTGAGGAGATATCAATGCGCATCCCCATGCCCCCATCGCATGCCGCCCATCGGCGGCACCATCCACGGCGCGCATTTCGAACATTCAGACAGCGGCGTTCAATTGTGCCATCGTCTCCCAGATCAACAGATCGACGAGCTCGCAGGCGACATTGACGCTGGCGTGCTGGTGTTCATCGTCGGATTGTTTATCGGCGTCACGCAGCAGAGAGCACGCCTTGTAGTCAACGCGGCTTACGATCGCGTGCGTATGTCTACGTTGATGTTGCTCGCGTGTACACACTACGTCGCAGACCTGGACTTGTGCACAGTGGGACGAGAATGGTTCTAGAATGGATGACGTTTTGATTGGGATGGGTGAAGTAGGATAGAACGCTCTTCGGCTGTTCTAGGGGTGGTCTGGGATCAGGAAAGCGTTTCTCATGGTTGCAGACTTAGTTCTCCGACCGCCTTCATTCATAGACGGTGGAGCGATGGGCGACACGAAGAACAAGCACGACAACGGACTGGTCCTTGATCTGGCAAACGATACGATAGTCACCCACGCGATAGCGCCATAGACCCCATTTGTCGCCGCCAAGTGCCTTGCCGAAGCGGCGAGGATCTTGCGTAGTGGCAATGCGTTCACGCAGATAGGTGAGAATGTTGCGTTGGACTTGGCGATCGATTCGGCGTAGCTCTTTGACCGCACGGTCATCCCATTCAACCCTCCAGGTCAAGCTCTTGCTCCACTTCCTCCAATGTCCAACGTTTTACAGGACGCTCGAGGCGTTTCAGTGCGAGATAGGTATCCTCAAGGTCGTCAAGATAGAGAAGGATGGCCTGACGAGCATAGTACGTCTTGGTACGACCCGTCTGGGTTGCAAGTTCGGTAAGCCGCTGTTCGATCTCGGGCGGCAATCGAATGGCTAGCATGGCAATGCTCCTGCTATACAAGTATAGCAACGCTATACGTGTATAGCAATCATGGAGAGGGTCCGTGGCACGCGGTACCTCGGCCTCTTTGGCTCTCTGGCTGGCGGCAGGAGATAGCCCCCAACTCCAATCGCTTCCGTTGAACAGGACTCGGACGGGACATGAGCCTGTCTGCGCCCCCCTTATCAGCTGTTTACTCATATGTCGTCCTGCAGCAGACGCCCAATTTCGCCCCAAGCAGGCAGGTCTGCAGTCGAGCAATCCTGCTGCATGCGACTGTACGCATAGCAGGCCGGTTTTGCTGCAGAAAAGCTTGCGCAAAGACATGTGGCAAAAATGGGTTATTCAGTGGGAATATAAGATAAGGTATGAGTATGGTACAAATGTCATGAATTAGGTGTTATTTTAGACTAATCTCCCATCTCGATATTGTGCTTCTCTTTTAAAAGACGCATAAATTCATTCACACAAAATTAATATGGTATAATTGTTAAAATGGAGGGAAGTGCATGATCGCACAACGATTTGGATTTGGTTCAATTTTCATTTTTTTCACGGGTTTTTTAGCAGGAGGGTGCCTGGAGCCCGCAGATGATTCGTCATCAGGAAATATCAGTGATGACGGCGACAATGGTAACGGCAGTACTAATAGCAACAATAATACCAATAATAACAACAACGAAGGATCATCTGGATCTCAAGGAAATTCTGATATTGCTGAACAGCCGAATAATGGAGAAGCAGATGCTGGGTCGGGTTCAGAAACGAGTAATGGTAACGAAGAACATAATCGAGTGTGTGACCCAGGGTCAGTTCAGATTTGCCCATGTGGTAATGGGGTTGAGAGTACTCAGGTGTGCGATGATGATGGCTTGAGATGGGGTAATTGTGAATGTGAGACATCAGATGTCACCAACCATACTGATGATCTTCCACCAGATGTTATGAATGATGGTGGTGTAGAAGATGGCGGCATCGAGCAAGATAGCGGTACTGACTCTGGATTTGCTGTCCACCCGGATGGCGGCACACCCGATGCGACTTCGGATGCAACATTAGACGCCGAACTCGATGCTGAGACGAATTGTGTAGCGGATTGTGAGGGGAGGGAATGCGGTTCTGATGGATGCGAAGGGACGTGCTCACCAGGATGCGGAAATGGATTTGAGTGCAATGATAACCTCGGTATCTGTGAATGTGTACCTCAATGTGAAGGTCGAGAATGCGGTTCTGATGGATGCGGTGGAACGTGTACACCAGGATGTGGAGATGAATTTGAATGCAATGAAACTCTAGGAATCTGTCAATGTTTAGCCATTGATAGAGTAAAAGTAAGAGCCTTTGCCCCAGCAGCTGTTCGGGTAACATTTCGTGTTTTGAACTGTAATGGATATCCTCTGGAACGTCGCCTAAATGAAGAAGAGTTTACAGTAATAAACGATGAACAAGGTGAACCTTTCGGTGCAGGTCAGGAAGGTGGTGGAATACCAGCAATTGATATGCCATCAGAATTCGGATTCTTTTCAATTCTTGCTTTGGATATGTCGGACTCTATATTCAATAATGATGCGGTAAATGATGTGATAGATGGAGCAAAGATATTTGTACAAAAAATGGGCGGGGATCCAAAAAAAGCCTTGCAGCAAAAAATGGCATTGCTGATTTTTGGTCGTACAGACGCGACACAAGTAGTATTAGATTTCACAGATGATGCTGAGTTGTTAAACGAGAAATTGGAGGAATTGCGAACAGGAAGCAGTTTGGGAACGACGAATTTATACGGTGCATATATGATGGCCCTAGATGAAGTCATGAATCAAGGAACAGACCTGGAACTGGTCGAACGCTCGGTAGTCATCTTGACGGACGGAACTCATGAAGCAGGGAACACAGATGTGCTGCGACAGCAAGCATTAGATGCCAAACAAGCTGGGGAATTAGAGTCAGTAACAGCATTTAGCATAGGAATACAAGGGAATTATGACGAAAGTAAGTTAGCAGAACTAGCATCGAATGAACAGTATTTTGTCATGGCTGAAAATGCAGAGGCATTAGGGGCAGTATTTGAAAATGTAGCAGGCAGAGTAGAGGCTATATCGCATAGTAATTATGTCGTTGGAGTCTGTACGCCAGTGGAACTTGGCAATCCAACAATGACTATTCAAGTGGATGTAGATGGAGCCCAAGACAGTAAAATTGTGAGCTATTCAACAGAGGTGCTTACAGGAGATGTTTCAAGTTGTGATCCAGTGGTTGTTGCTAATCCATGTAAAAAGGAGGAAATAGAAAGAGAATGTGGTCCAGGTTTATTGGATAGTTTCGATTGTGGAGGATGTGCGGGAGAACGAGAAGATTGTAATGCACAGGGGCAATGTGCCTGCGCTGACGGCTACATTGGAGTCAACTGCGCGGAGTGTTCGGTTGGCTATCATGACGGCGGCGATGGGCAATGCGTTCCAGAAGGCTCCTGTTCTGATGGCTACCATGATGGCGGCACAGGAGAATGCATCGAAATACCACCACCCATATACTGCGAAGACCTTGAGGTTCCATGTTCAGGAAACGGATACTGCGAGAATGAGGACTGGGGATACGTGTGCATATGCAATGAAGGTTTCTATGACGGCGGCGATGGTTCCTGCATCCCCGAGGGTACCTGCTTACCTGGCTATCATGATGGAGGCGATGGTTTCTGTGTCCTTGCAGGTACTTGCTCCCCTGGCTATCATGATGACGGCGGTGGATTCTGCGTAGAGAATGTAGCCTGCTCCGCCACTGACACCTGCTCTTTTCACGGCATCTGCGTCGATTCCTCTGGCATGCCCGCCTGCCAATGTGATGAAGGCTACGCTGGTGCTATCTGTGATGCCTGTGCTACCGAATACCATGATGGCGGCGATGGAGATTGCATGGAAAATGTGCCCTGCTCTCCCTCAGACACCTGCAGCAACCACGGTATGTGCGCCGATTCCACTGGCATGCCTGTTTGTCACTGCGATTACGGTTACGATGGAATTATTTGCGATACTTGCGCCATCGGCTACCATGACGGCGGTGATGGTTCCTGCGTCCTCCAAGATTACTGCTCACCTGGCTATCATCATGACGACGATGAAGTCTGCGTCGAGAATGTGCCCTGCACCGCCAGCGACACCTGCAGTAACCACGGTATTTGCTTAGATGTCAGTGGGATGCCTGTCTGTAACTGCGATGAAGGCTACGCTGGAGAGATCTGCAATTCCTGTGATACCGGCTATCACGATGGCGGTGATGGAGTCTGTGTCCTCTTAGGTGATTGCTCATCTGGCTACCATGATGGCGGCGATGGGGTCTGCGTCGAGAATGTGGCCTGCGCCGCCACCGACATCTGCAGCAACCAGGGCGCCTGCGTCGATACCACTGGCATGCCCGTCTGCAACTGCGATCAAGGCTACGCAGGAATCATCTGCGATGCCTGCGATACCGGGTACCATGATGGCGGCGATGGAGGCTGCGTCCTCGTAAGCGAATGCTCAAGTGGCTATCACGATAGCGGCGCTGGCGCCTGCGTCGAGAATGTAGCCTGTGCCGCCACCGACACCTGCAGCAACCACGGCACCTGCATCGACACCTCTGGCATGCCCGTCTGCAACTGCGTTCAAGGCTACGCTGGTGCAATCTGCGATGCCTGCGATACCGGTTACCATGATGGTGGCGCTGGAGTCTGCGTCGAGGATGTGGCCTGCGCCGCCACCGACATCTGCAGCAACCACGGCACCTGCGTCGATACCACTGGCATGCCCGTCTGCAACTGCGATCAAGGCTACGCTGGGGTCAACTGCGATGCCTGTGATACCACCGGTTATCATGATGGCGGCGATGGCGCCTGCGTCCTCTTAGTCGAATGCTCAAGTGGATATCATAATGACGAGGATGGCGACTGCGTGGAGAATGTCGCCTGCTCTGCCACCGACACCTGCTCTTTCCACGGTACCTGCGTCGATACCTCTGGCATGCCCGTCTGCAACTGCGATCAAGGCTACGCTGGCGACCTCTGCGATGCCTGCGATACCGGCTATCAGGATGACGGCGATGGAGCCTGTGTCCTCCCCCTCTGGGTGCTCATCCCTGGCGAAACTTTTTATATGGGAAACAACTCAGACTCTGATTCACAGCCAGTGCACGAAGTAACGGTTCCCGGATTTGAGATGATGCGGACCGAGGTAACGGTAAATCAGTATCAAGCATGTGTGTACACCGCGACGTGCAGCGTACCAACTACGGGAAGTAAATATAATTGGGGAGTGGCAGGACGCGATGAATATCCAATTAATGGTGTCAATTGGTCTCAAGCAAAACACTACTGCGAATGGGCAGGAGGACGACTGCCAACGGAAGCTGAGTGGGAGTACGCGGCGAGAAGTGGCGGTCAGAACATCCCGTATCCATGGGGGTATGAGACAGCCACATGTTACTATGCAGTGATGGATATAGGAGAAGATGGCTGTGGTACAAATAGCACGTGGGAAATATGCAGCAAACCAGTAGGGAACTCAGCGCAGGGGCTTTGCGATCTAGCCGGGAACGTAGCGGAATGGGTGGAGGACAATTATCACGCTGATTACATTGGAGCGCCAACGGATGGCAGTGCTTGGGTAGATGAATCCGCCTGGTACCACGTCAGTCGCGGCGGCTCCTTCGAACTCAACTATATCTATATGCATGCGGCGCGTCGTGGCGGCGGCATCGAACCGTCATACGATCATTACAGCATGGGCATCCGCTGCGTGCGGGATGTAGACATCTGCGATACCGGTTACCATGATGGCGGCAACGGAGATTGCGTTCTCGAAGGCACCTGCTCAACTGGCTACCATGATGGCGGCAACGGAGATTGCGTTCTCGAGGGCACCTGCTCAACTGGCTACCAGGACGGTGGCACTGGAATCTGCGATACCTGCGATACCAATTATCATGATGGCGGCGATGGAGATTGCATCATCTCAAGCTTCTGCTCCAGTGGCTACCACGATGGCGGCGACGGAGTCTGCGTCCTCGAAAATACCTGTTCAAATGGCTACCATGATGGCGGCGATGGGGTCTGCGTCGAGGATGTGCCCTGCACCGCCAGCGACACCTGTTCTGACCACGGCACCTGCATCGATACCACAGGCATGCCGGTCTGTTACTGCGATGAAGGCTATGCTGGCGCCATCTGCGATACTTGCGATACCGGCTACTATGATGGCGGCAATGGAGAGTGCGTCCCCGTCAAGTGCGGTGACGGCTTGGCGGTGGATGACGAGGAATGCGACGACTCCAATATGGATGACGGCGATGGTTGCTCGTCGCTGTGCAGGCTTGAGCCGGGCTTCGCCTGCGAAACAGGTGGCGGTAGCTGTCACCCGACAGTGTGCGGTGATGGTGTGGAAGAAGGCAGCGAGCAGTGTGACGACGGCAACGATCTCATTGGCGACGGCTGTACGCCCTTTTGCAAAAATGAGCCGGACTGCAGCGGCGGTACCTGCGTGCCGGTCTGCGGCGATGGGCAGGTATACTCCGGAGAAGATTGCGACGACGGCAATACGCGGGATGGCGATGGTTGCTCATCGATTTGCGAAAAAGAGCTGGGCTTCACCTGCGTGCTCGAGATCGATGACCCGCCCGAACAGGTGCTGTTGCCGGTGGT
>JAAELC010000433.1 GCA_024227135.1 Gammaproteobacteria bacterium | reverse complement strand
CCACGAGATTACTGGCACGGCGCTCTTCGCTCCGCGCTATGATGCGATGGGAAATGTAGGTACCCACTCCTACGATCACTACTGCGATAATACCAAGCGCCGCCCCGGGACCCCGCCCGGAGGCTGATTGCATGAACTCGTAGATACCAAATGCCAACGGCGCATCGGATTCCCTGGCCACCAGCATGATCGTTGCGGAAAGCTCCACGGAAGCGGTGGCGAAACTGGTAACGAATCCAGCCAGGATACCACCACTCATAAGGGGTACAACGATTCTCCACACCGTGCTCCGCCGTGTGCCCCCCAGGTTCTCGGCAGCCTCTTCGAGCATCACCGACACCTGCTGGAGGGCAGCCATGCAGGCCCGCAGCGCATAGGGTAGACGTCGGATCGTTAACGCCACCACGATGATCACCCACCAGGTCGCCAGGGGTTCTTCAATCAGCGGTACCTCCCACTGATAGAAAGTTCGCAGATAACCGATACCCAGCACCACTCCGGGAATAGCCAATGCCGACATAGCGCCGTAATCAAGCCATTTTCTCCAACTCAACCGGGTCCGCAATACCAGATAAGCGATAGCGGTTCCCATGATGACATCAGCGAGTGCCGCCAGGCCGGCATACATCAGGGTATTGGTAATGTACTGGGATGAAGAGCTGACCACATCCACATAATGATTGAAGGTGTATCCATCAGGCAACGTGCTGAAAGACCATATCGTACCGAACGACAGCAGCAGCAGTCCCAAGTGGGGTGACAACACCAGCAGCAGGATAAAAACCACCACAGCGTAACAACCGACCTGCTCCCAGGGACGCAGATCCCGTTTGGACAACCCTCCTCCCCCCTTCTGTACAGTGGCGTAGTCCTTCCCTTTCATTGCCCTCAACGACACCCACAGGGCAAGGAGAGAAAAAACCACCAGGATCACCGAAATGACATACCCCATCGGATCCGAAATACCGATGGATGAGATACGCAGATACGCCTGGGGGGCCAGCATCTTATTGACGTCCAGCAGCAGCGGTGTACCCAGATCGTCAAAGACTTTGATGAATACCAGTGCCGCTCCGGCGATATATCCCGGCATAGCCAGTGGAAAAACAATACGGCGGAACAGCCGCAATCCGCTGGCCCCCAGATTCTGGGCCGACTCTTCCATGGCCCGGTCGATATTATTCAAGGCTGCTGACAGGTTGATCAGTATGAAGGGGAAGTAGTGAATACTTTGAACGAGGATGACCCCGTTGAGTCCCTCCATGAAGGGGATATTGATACCAAGCCATTCATCCAGAAGAAGATTGGCCGAGCCGTTCTCCCCAAACAGCAGCTTCATCGCCACCGCACCGACGAAGGGCGGCATGATCAGCGGAATGATACCCAGGGTCTGAATCAGAATCGCCCCTGAAAAATTGAAGCGCGAGGTAAAATAGGCCAACGGCAAAGCGATGATAGACGCCAGGACCACCGACATGGCCGCCACGTAGACCGAGTTATAGAAGGACTCCCTGAACAGGGAAGAACTGAAGAAATCTGTAAAGTTGAGTAAGGTCAGCGACCCGGTGGCAGGATCCTGAAAAGCGACGTAGACGACCTGCAGCACAGGTACCAGAAGAAACAAAACGAGAAATCCCGCGATTAGCAGGGCAACGACTGTGGCGCCTCTCTGTGCACTGGGAAACAAAACCATTAACGATGTCCGGATTCAGTCTTTTCCATCACCTGCCCCACGGTCTCTGCAACCGGGCACGCAGCACCAATACATCAGGGTGATCCATTAAAAACACCATACCAGCCTGTGCTCAGAAAAAATCCAACTCAAAATGGCTTTCCAACACAATCCCCAGAATCCCACAAGCTACGGGAAAGATGTCACATCATGGACTGAGCTTTTTCCGCCAGTTCCACCGCCCGGGCATAGTTAGCCTTAACTTCATCATCCCAGCCCGATTCGACTTCTGCCTGACGGCCGGTGATTTTGGTAGAGGCTTTCTTGCGCTTCTTCTTGAAAACAGCATTGAATTCAGCCTCGCTGGCCCGGGCCTCGTCGACGGGCATCCGGTTCACCAGTTCCTCCGCCTCGGAAATGAGTTTTTCCACCGCCGGGTTGGATTCACCCGCCAAAGCCATTCTGGCTTTCTGGATCGCCCGCACAGCCTCTTGCAGTTCCTGCAACCGGTAGGTGATCATAACATCGAACAGGGAGTTGACGATGTTATATCGGCCTTTGGAAAGCGCCAGGTCAAACTTTACTTCTGCACCCAGAGTCGGATCCTCGAAAGGGTTGGGGAATCCCGCCGGTGCTTTCGCATAGGTTGAAGGATTCACAGGTAATCTGCGAATTTTTGGATCCAGCAGCAGTTCCTGACCCTCGTTAGACAGCAGATACTCGATAAACGCCGCCGCAGCTTCAGGATTGGGGGCATTTCTAACGATAGCGATGTTGGCAGGCACCAGCGTGGTGACCTTGGGATAGACGAAGTCCACTGGAAAACCGGAGGCTTTGGACGAGAGGCCGAAGAAATCGATCACGATACCGGCACCAAACTGGCCGCTATTGACGCCATCGGGAACCCCGAAACTACGCTCGGTGACCGTATCGAAATTACCAGCGATGGCTTTCCACTCGGCCCAGCCTGCATCCCAGCCCATCCCCTGGAGAACGGTCTCCACGGTCAGGTGAGTGGTTCCGGAACGGGAAGGTGCACTCATTCCCACATGCCCGAAATAGACCGGGTCCTTGAGGTCGGCCCACTCATTCGGCACCGGGAGTTTCTTGGCTTTCAGGTAGCGCGTATTCCACATGATCCCGTAACCGGATGCGGCAAACCCTTTGTAGTAGCCGTCCGGATCATTGATCGGAAAGGCACCCACTTTTTCCGGTATTCCTTTCACCTTTGTCTGGTATTTAACCAGCAGTTCGTCCCCTTTCAAGACCTCGAAAGCATCCGGTGCAGAGGCCCAGAACAAGTCAGCTTTGTTGTTCGACACTGTCTCCTGTAAAAACTTGATTCCAGCGGTGGTTTTCTTTTTCAGCATTTCAACAGTCACGCCGGGGTACTTATTCTCAAACGCCTTTTTAAATGTGGTCGTCGTATCCGGGGGATAGGATGTGACGATCGTCAACTTACCTTCCAGTGCAACAGACTGGGAACCTCCCACACCGAGCAAAGCAGCGAAAATGATCTTTACCAAGACCTTAATGTATTTCTTATTCATTTGGATTCCTCCATCTCATACAGATTTACTGGTTTAACCCGGGACAACCCCTTCGATTGGGATTCTTCGCCTCGTACCGATTTACTGGTTTACCTCAGGGCAACGCCACCGCACCCCGTATCTGGCTTGGCCCCGATAACGTCGTCAGAATATAGCACGTCGAGGAAAAAGTGATCGGAATTATACTTCCCCCCCCCAACCACACTCCCCCTGCCAGGTTATACCTGTTCCTCAACCACGGGATTCACCACACTTTTATACTCACCCAGAACAAAATCTCTGAACGCCTTTCCCGGGGGTGACAGACGCTTCCCCTTCCTATACACCAGATACCAATGCCGCTGGATAGGAAAACCCGCCGCATCCAGTGTCACCAACCGTTTGGTTTCCAACTCCAGCTCTATGGTGTGAAGTGAAACGATACCGAGTCCCAGACCGGCCCTGACCCCTTGTTTTATCGCTTCGTTATGGGTCATCTGCATGCCCTGGTGGATCTCCAGGCCCTGTTCCAGGAAATAGCGCTCCATCGCCTGCCGGGTCCCCGAACCCGATTCCCGCATAAGAAAGGGCTCCTCGGCCAGCCGGGTTGCTGTAATCCCTGTTTCACTGCTCAAGGAATGATCCGGGGGTGCCACAACAACCAGCGGATTATCCATGAACACTTCTGACTCAACCTCCAGATTCCGGGGAGGTTGGCCCATCAGCACCATATCGATACTGTTATCCGTCAGCATCTGCACGAGACGTTGCCGATTGGTTACATCCAGTTCCAGGTGAATTCTGGGATACCGTCTATGAAAGGCGGCAAGCAGACAGGGAGCGAAGTAGTTCACCGTACTGGCCACTGCGATATGCAGTCGCCCCCGGTTCAACCCCTTCAGTGACTCAAGTACCTCCTCCAATTCCTCCAGCTGATGATTGATGCTCTGGCTGTATTGGAAAACCTCGGTACCCGCCTCAGTCAAACTGATGCGTTTACCCGATTTCTCGAACAAAGCAGAACCAACCGAATCCTCCAGTTGCCGAATCTGCATGGAAACCGCGGGTTGACTGAGATGCAGTTCTTCCGCCGCCCGTGTGTAACTCAGATGTCGTGCGACTGCTTCAAATAGTGTGAGTTGCCTGAATGTAACGTTCATCTACCCCTACACTTCCCGGATGTTCTGATTGTCAGATCTGAAAAGCCCTACTATTCATAAAAATGAACTCAAGCGCAAACTACAATTCATCAGCAGGCAGTTATGGTTACTCTCAATCAGGGATTGATCTGCGTCTGAAACGGT
>JAAELC010000432.1 GCA_024227135.1 Gammaproteobacteria bacterium | reverse complement strand
CTGATGTGATTGGCTACAACCCAATATGTAGTGATTGGAGGCGTTAGTTGACCACCCCCTTTTGTTCTATCGAAGCCGAATTTTGAGTATCGCAGTGAAGTTTGATCGTTTGGTCAGCTCGGGAAAATCTGAGAAATGCGCGTTCGAGACTATGCGGTCTATGGAAGGCTGCTATGACCAGGAGATACTGGCGGTGTTCGCCCGCCTCAGAGGGGCCAGAAAGAAAAAAAGCTGATCAAAGAGGTTAGATTACGATCTTTGAAGGTGGGTATGGTGCTGGTGAACAATGTTTCTCTCGATAACGACGTGGTCCTGGCTCCTCGGGGTTACGAAGTAACCCAGGGTTTTATCGAGCGACTCCGTAACTTCGAAGGCAAGATAAAGAGTGATAAAACAAAAGTTATTGTAAACTGGGATTGCTGACCAGTCCCTGTACCAAGGGGATAGAGCAGGTTGGAACAAGGGAGTGGGGGTTACAGCATGTCCCCGGTTTTTCTGCATTTCCGTGGCAGGGTAAGGGAACCGGGATGGGGGTTTAAAAACAGGAATAGGATTGCCGGAAGGCAATGTTCACCCCAACCCTCAAAGCGCCCGCCCGGCCACATCCAGATTGAGCCGTATCTTCTGCCCGGGTTGAATGTATTTTCCGCTCAGCATGTTCCATTTCCTGAGGTCCCTCACACTGACATCGAAGCGATCAGCAATTCGGGCCAGAGAATCCCCCTTGCGTACTTCGTAGTAGCGAGCCACCCGGGTACCGCTTTCGCCGGCTCCGGAGTTTCCTGTTTTTAAAGGTTTGGCCGGTATGACCAGGATCTGGCCGGGATGCAGTGTGTCTTTTGTGGAAATACCGTTCCAGTTGGCCAGTGCTTTGTGACTGACCCGGTAACTGCGTGCAAGGGTCCAGAGATTGTCACCGCTGCGAACGGTGTGCTGGATTCCCTGGCTCTGGTTTTGACTTGTGGGGCCTCGGGTAGCGTCCGGTTTACTCGCGCTGGCATAACGAGTTGAAGTTCCTCCCGCATTGGGGATCAATAAATGGCTTCCCGCCCGGATCCGATTGGTTCTCAAGCTGTTAGACTGTTTCAAATGTCTGACAGAGATGTTGAAACGTTGGGCGATGCTTCCCAGGTTGTCTCCTGATTTGACCCGATATCGTATCCAGGGGAGGCGTTTCTCTGGGGGTATCTCAGACCACTTTTCGACAAAAGTCGGGATATTTTCCACTGGCAGGTACAGATGGTGTGGCCCTTCGGGGTCGGTGGCCCAGCGGTGAAAACCAGGATTCAGCCTGCGCAGTTCATCGAAGGGCAGTTCGGCCATCCCGGCTACCAGATTCAGGTCGGTCTGCGTGTCTATCTTGACCAAATTGAAATAGGCTTTGTTGGGGATGGGGTCCAAATGAATACCGTAAGCTTCCGGATTGGCTATCATTTTTGCGGTGGCAAGCAATCTCGGAACGTAGGTTCTGGTCTCCCTGGGTAAATCCAGGGACCAGTAGTCTGTCGGCTTGCCGAGTTTCCGGTTTTTCTTTATCGCCCGTCTTACGTTTGCAGCACCGGCGTTGTAGGCTGCCAGTGCCAATTCCCAATCACCGTCGAACCGACCTGCCAGGAATTCCAGATAGTCGAGTGCCGCATGGGTAGAGGCAACCACGTCCCTTCGCCCATCGTACCACCAAGTCTGCTTTAAACCGTACATCCTGCCGGTCGATGGCATAAACTGCCATATGCCAGCAGCCCTGCTTGGGGAGTAGGCTGTAGGTCGGAAGGCGCTCTCTACCATCGGTAAGAGGGCCAGTTCGCCGGGGAGCCCCCGCTTTTCCACTTCATTCACAATGAAGAACAGATAGGGGCGTGCCCGTGTCTGAACTCTGTTCAGGTGTCTGGCGTGGGAACCGTACCAGTGGAGTTCACGATCCACTCGGCGATTTTCCGGAATAGACAGCCGGAATCCGAGACGCATACGCTGCCACACATCAACCACAGCAGCCGCTGTTTCCAGGGATTGGGTATCGCTGGCGAGCTTGGAAGGGTTACGTTGGGAATCAGGTCCAGTCGCCGGCACGGAATCCGAGCCAGCGGGTGTTTGAGTCTCCGTTCCCTGCAGTTTCTGCTTTTCAGGTAAGCTCGCCACACAGCCGTACAGGCTGCTCAGAGCGACTAAAAATATCAGTGAAGGCAGTCTGTTGACAGGCATAGCGGCTCCCAACCGTCACTCAACGTAGACCGTCGACGACAGGTTTATTTGCAGGTTCTCGAACTCTCGGTGAAATATACGCAAAGTACAGCTCATTTGCCAGAAAAGACGAGGGTAATTTGACTTTTCGAGTCCTTTTTACTCCGGCATTCCGGGTGTTAGTATTAGCACCCGGAAGAGTTTTCAGGAGTGATGGTGGAGAAAGGCGAACCTAACGACTCGAGCTTCGCTCTGGATGCGAGCCTCAGGCAGTGGTTTGATACTCCCCCGGGATCAGTACTACTGAAACAGGAGAGCGGTGCATTGGAATCGGTGCTGTCCCATGTATTCGGGCACTATCTGGTGCAGGTTGGTTTTCCGGGAATGGATATCGGTGCAGTTCATTGCAGTTCGGTGAAGTATCATGTGATGGTGACTCCCGGTGCTCCAGATGAATCAGCGTCGAGATGGGTGCGCGCAGTGCCCTCGAAATTACCAATCACCACCGACAGTATCGATGTATTGCTGCTTCAACATACGTTGGATTTTTCATCCGATCCCCATCAGGTGTTGAGGGAGTCCGACAGGGTGTTGATCCCGGAAGGCCGCCTGATCATAGCGGGTTTCAATCCCTGGAGCCTCTGGGGCGGGTGGCGGTCATTCAGAAGGCGGAGCCACCGGGTCCCCTGGTGTGGTAACTTCCTCTCTCCGGGCCGTCTGCACGACTGGTTGTCGCTACTCGGGTTTGAAGTGGAATCCACGCAGCCGCTCATGTTTCGTCCACCGCTTCGACAGAATCTGCTGATGAACCGACTGAGTCTGATGGAAAAGTTCGGGTCTCGATGGTGGCCCATCATGTCCGGGGTCTACCTGCTTGTGGCAGTTAAACGAGTGCCGACGTTGACTCCACTGAGACCAGCATGGCAACTTCCGGCAAATCTACTGGGCGGTCGGGCCATTGAACCGACAGCGAGGAATGGACATGGTTGATCGGGTCAAGATATTCACTGACGGTGCCTGCAAGGGGAATCCCGGCCCTGGTGGCTGGGGGGCACTACTGCAATTCAACGGTACGGAGAAAGAGCTGTGTGGCGGTGAGCCGGTGACCACTAACAACCGCATGGAACTGCTTGCCGTCATCCGGGCACTGGAAGCGCTTACCCGGCGGGTGCCGGTTCAGGTGACAACCGACTCCCAGTACGTAAAAAAGGGGATCAACGAGTGGATCAACAACTGGAAGCGCAATGGCTGGAAGACGTCGGCTAGAAAACCGGTGAAGAACACCGATCTCTGGCAGCGCCTTGACACATTGGTTGCTGCAAACGATGTGACCTGGGCCTGGGTTAAAGGTCATAGTGGGCATCCCGAGAATGAGCGGGCAGATGCTTTGGCAAACAAAGGGATACAAGGTATATCTAATTAATAGGATGAAGTGAGTTTGTAATTGCCCACCCTCCAGGGTCTACCCCCCATGGGTGGTCTGTGGAGGAAGTGTCTTTGGCAGGGATGCCAAAGCCAAGTCTACAGGGAGGGATTTACGACGTCTTCTGGAACAGATCGCCCATAGGGGGTGAGTAGATACATGAGTTTTATGCTTTGGGCATCCTTACCTCTTATTCGCAACTCGCCTGCCCTCGGGTTAACCGTTAATCAAACCCATGAACCCCAAACCCACGGAGACAGCTTGAATTGCCATGCGCCAGATCGTACTTGACACCGAAACTACCGGCCTAGATCCCGCCCAGGGGCATCGTATTATCGAAATCGGCTGTGTTGAGATGGTCGAGCGGCGCCTTACCGGTAGTCATTTTCATCAGTATCTCCAGCCTGATCGCGACATAGACCCGGCCGCAGTAGAGATTCATGGAATAACTACGGAGTTTCTCAAGGATAAACCCCATTTTGCTGATCTGGCTGGGGATTTTATGGACTACATCCAGGGGGCGGAACTGATTATCCACAATGCGCCGTTCGACACGGGGTTCCTTGATAACGAGTTGAAACTACTCCAGGGGGATTGGTCTGCCGTATCCGATCATTGTACCGTCACCGATACTCTGGTGATGGCTAAAAAGATCCACCCGGGACAGCGCAACAGCCTGGATGCATTGTGTAAACGCTACCAGATCGACAACAGTCACCGGGAGTTTCATGGTGCTCTGTTGGATGCTGAGATCCTGGCAGATGTCTATCTGGCAATGACAGGAGGCCAGACCAAGCTGTCATTGGACTCAACAAGCGGTAGCGATGGTCGGTCGGGTGCATCTGCCGTTCGTCGAGTAAAGGCAGATCGTGCACCCTTCAAAGTCATTCGGGCGCACGGGGAGGAACTTGTTCTGCACCAGGCCCGTCTGGATGCGATTGAGAAAACAAGCGGTGGTCACTGCGTTTGGAAGCGACTCGATACCGATTGATATCGTGTCAACGACGTGGCAATAAAGTGGTAACAATGTTGTCTGGGCTTGAATCCGCTTTGCGAATCAAGTACTGAGTTAACAGTCGCCAGTGGACGCGATCAATCCGGAACTGATGTGATTTCGAATTCGGGCTTGCAGACTGGCCAGTGGTCCGTCAGGGAAATGTTCTCTGGCTACTGGTGCGTTCTTCCCCTTGTACGATGGCAATCAGTCGTTCAATTTCAAGCAGTTGGATGTGCTTGCGCTCGACTTTCAGCAACCCTTCGTCCTGAAAGCGGGTAAACAGCCTGCTGATGGTTTCAACGGCCAGTCCCAGATAGTTACCGATCTCGTGCCGGGACATGCTCAGGTGAAAATCCGACGGTGAAAAGCCGCGTCGCTTGAATCGCTCCGAGAGGCTGATCAGGAAAGCGGCCAGGCGTTCCTCGGCGTTCTTTTTACCCAGCAGGGTGAGCATATTTTCGTCCTGACTGATCTCGCGGCTTAACAAACGGTACATCTGGTGCTGCAGACTGGGGATGGTAGTACTCAATTCCTCCAGTTGAACGAAAGGGACTTCACAGACAGCAGAAGTCTCCAGAATTCTGGCAGAACAGTGATGACGGCATTTTTCAATAGCATCCAGCCCTATCAGTTCTCCGGGCAAATGGAATCCCAGTACCTGCTCCCCACCATCTTCCCTGGGCGCGTAGGTTTTTACCGAGCCGGTTTTGACGATGTACAGACATTGAAATTTGTCCCCTTCCCGAAACAGGTAGTCGCCTCTGTGCGATGGACGGTTTCGTTTGACGATATCGTCAAGCTTGTCCACGTCGGCAGGCTCAAGCCCCATGGGCAGGCAGAGTGTAGACAGGCTGCAACTCTTACACGCGATTTTTAGTTTTTCGAAAGATATGACTTTTCGGTCGCCCACATTCACACCCGGTAAAGGAATAAATACTTGGTTATATTGTGCAGTTTCGATTGATCTGGATCAAGCGTTTTTTTGATTTGGATCAAGTGCATGGTAAAGGCATAATATCCACAAGCCTATTAAAGCTTTAATTCGTGGGATCAGGCGGTCACTGGAAGATTGTGGGAGCCCCTTTTCTGGGGTTGAGAAACCGGCACATCATCTCAGCTCCATCCTAAGCAGAATCACCGGTTCGGGCTGAATTCAGTGGCTGCCTACAGCTGTGGATTACCCGTTGCCGTGTGGCGGGATTCCTTTGTTCAACCGGCAGCCCCGTGACAGTAAAACAGGGTAATACGCTGGGTTTTAACTGGTTGTCAGGCAGGTTCACAACGGGAAGTATCCAGGTTGGAACCTGTTGTCCACCGGATTGAGTGTCCGTTGAACACTGAGGTCCACCAGAGGCTGTGGTGAAATTGAGAAACCTCACTGTTTCTGATACCTTGCGGCCTGTTCCCCTTCTTCCACTCTCGAGCCGGAATTCAATGACAAAGTACGTATTTATAACGGGTGGCGTCGTATCCTCCCTGGGCAAGGGTATTGCTGCTGCTTCTCTGGGGGCTCTGCTCGAAGCCAGAGGATTGCGGGTAACCATGATCAAGCTGGATCCATACATCAATGTGGACCCGGGAACCATGAGTCCTTTCCAGCATGGTGAGGTGTACGTCACTGAGGACGGGGCTGAAACAGACCTGGATCTGGGGCACTACGAGCGTTTTTTGCGGACCACCATGGCAAGGAACAATAACTTCACTACCGGGCAGATCTACGAAAACGTTATCCGCAAGGAACGCCGGGGGGATTATCTCGGGGGTACTGTTCAGGTGATTCCCCACATCACCAACGAAATCAAGGACAGTGTTCGCCTCGGGGCAGGGGATTCCGATGTGGCGTTGATCGAGATTGGAGGCACGGTGGGGGATATCGAATCCCTTCCTTTTCTGGAAGCCATTCGTCAGATGGGGGTGGAGCTGGGTTCCCAGAAAGCCCTGTTCATGCATTTGACACTGGTGCCCTATATTGCTGCATCCAAGGAAATCAAAACAAAACCGACCCAGCATTCAGTGAAAGAGTTGCGCTCCATCGGCATTCAGCCCGATGTGTTGCTTTGCAGGGCCGAAAAGGCCATTCCAAACTCTGAACGAAAAAAGATTGCCCTGTTTACGAATGTACCGGAGCAGGCAGTCATTTCCGCTGTCGATGCCGATACTATTTACCGAATTCCACTGTTGCTCCACGAGCAGTTCCTGGATGAAATCGTAGTAAAACAGCTGGGTTTCAATGTTCCGGCTGCCGATCTTTCCCAATGGCGGGCAGTGCTCGACGGTCTCGAAAACACCGATGGCAGTGTTACTGTCGCGATGGTCGGGAAGTACATGCATCTGACCGAGGCCTACAAGTCGCTCTCCGAAGCGCTGATTCATGCCGGTATTCAAACGCGGACGAGGGTGGCCATACAGTATCTGGACGCCGAGGATATCGAAAAAGACGGCACGGCCTGCCTTGAAGGCGTCGATGCCATTCTGGTCCCCGGGGGATTTGGTGAGCGTGGTGTCGAAGGTAAAATCTCCACGGTTAAGTTTGCCCGGGAACATCAGGTGCCCTATCTGGGTATCTGTCTTGGTATGCAGGTTGCCGTGATAGAATTTGCCCGGAATCGGGCAGGCCTGTCCGGTGCCCAAAGCACAGAGTTCAATCGGGAGACGCCGCACCCTGTCATTGCCTTGATAACCGAATGGCTGAATGCGGAAGGAGAGCTTGAGGTACGCGATGAGGAGTCCGATCTTGGCGGCAGTATGCGCCTGGGTGGGCAGGAGTGCCGGCTGGAGTCGGATAGTCTGACCGGTGCCCTGTATAACCAGCCAACGATTCTCGAACGACATCGACACCGCTACGAATTCAACAACGGATACCTCGATGCGCTGCAGAAAGCGGGGTTGAAGATTGCGGGGTACTCCACCGATGGTAAGTTGGTGGAAATCGTGGAGATTCCTGAACATCCCTGGTTTATTGCCTGCCAGTTCCACCCTGAATTCACTTCAACACCGAGAGATGGCCACCCTCTGTTCGCCGGTTTTATCAAAGCCGCCAGGGATCACCAGAGAAACCAGAACAGAGGATTAAACCCATGATGACGCTTTGCGGTTTCGAAGTCGGCCCCGATCGCCCGTTATTTCTCATCGCAGGCCCCTGCGTCGTCGAGAGTGAACAATTGGCGTTGGATACGGCAGGAACCCTTAAGGAAATCACCGGCAGGCTCGGTGTACCTTTCATCTATAAATCCTCATTCGACAAAGCTAACCGCTCCTCGGGTGACAGCTATCGTGGCCCCGGGCTGGAAGCGGGCCTGAAGATTCTCTTGGAGGTCAGGAAACAGATCGGAGTGGCGTTGCTCACCGACGTACATGAAGATACTCCGCTGGATGAAGTCTGTGGGGTAGTGGACGTTTTACAGACCCCCGCTTTTCTATGCCGCCAGACCAATTTTATCCATCGGGTGGCGAGTCAGGGGTTGCCGGTTAACCTGAAGAAAGGGCAGTTTCTGGCACCCTGGGATATGCAGCTGGTAGTCGAAAAGGCGCGCAGCACCGGAAATCAGCAGATCATGGTGTGTGAGCGAGGCGTTTCATTCGGATATAACAATCTCGTTTCGGATATGCGCTCTCTGGCAGTGATGCGTGACACCGGTGCCCCAGTGGTATACGACGCTACCCATTCCGTGCAGTTGCCGGGGGGACAGGGGAGTGTTTCGGGAGGCCAGAGGGAGTTTGTGCCTGTGCTTGCCAGAGCGGCGGTTGCAGCCGGTGTGGCAGGACTCTTTATGGAAACCCACCCAGACCCGGAGCGGGCAATGAGCGATGGCCCGAATTCCTGGCCCCTCGACCGTATCGAGCAACTGCTGGAAGTCCTCTTGTTGCTGGACCAGACAGTCAAAGCCAGACCGTTTGCAGAATCCATATCCTGATCGGGTAATGTTGCTGTAACCAATTTACAGGTAGGATTCTATCAGGAGGTTGTTGGACTTATCCGTTTGCAGCCAGACAGTGTAAAGTTCGACAGGCTCCCAGGCAGTTCCCGCCAATCAATTGTCTCGACCGAGGAATGAGTCGATACAAAGCGAAGAACCGGATGGTTCGCCAACTAAACTTGAATAAATACTGGAGCAAAGATGTCCGAAATTGTCGATGTTCGTGGCCGAGAAATTATGGATTCCCGCGGCAATCCTACCGTTGAAGCCGATGTAATGACCGCGGATGGGGCGATTGGCCGTGCAGTTGCGCCATCCGGCGCCTCGACCGGTTCCCGGGAGGCCCTGGAACTGCGAGATGGCGATAACGCAAGGTTTCTCGGCAAGGGGGTCCTCACCGCCGTAGCGAACGTGAACGGGGAGTTGCGTGACCTGGTGACTGGTATGGAGGTCAGCGATCAGACTGGGATTGACCAGAAGATGATCGAACTGGACGGTACCGATAATAAGGGAAGGCTGGGTGCCAATGCCATGCTGGCCGTGTCCCTCGCTGCTGCGCAGGCAGGCGCCCAGGAAAGACAGCAGCCGCTCTACCGCTACCTCTCCGAAGGCCCTTATCGTATGCCGGTTCCCATGATGAATATCATCAACGGAGGGGCTCATGCGGATAACAACGCCGACATCCAGGAGTTTATGATTCTGCCGGTGGGAGCCAACTCCATCAGAGAAGCCGTTCGTTATGGTGCCGAGGTGTTTCATTCGCTGAAGTCCGTTCTGAAAGCCAAGGGCCTGAACACTGCGGTCGGTGACGAAGGCGGATTCGCGCCTGATCTGCCCTCAAATCTTGCTGCGATCGAAGTGATCATGGAAGCGATCGAAAAAGCCGGGTTTCGTACCGGGTCTGATATCTATCTCGGGCTCGACGTGGCCAGTTCAGAGTTTTTCAGGGATGGCGTCTACGATCTGGCGTCTGAAGGACGCCGTTTCACCGCTGCAGAGTTTACCGACTACCTTGCAGGGCTGGTGGAGCAGTACCCGATTATCTCTATCGAGGATGGTATGGATGAAAGTGACTGGGACGGTTGGAAACTGCTGACCGAGAAGCTGGGCGACCGCATACAGCTGGTAGGTGACGATCTTTTCGTGACCAATACCAGTATTCTATCCAAGGGCATCGAGCAGGGAGTCGCTAATTCGATCCTGATTAAATTCAACCAGATAGGTACCCTTACCGAGACCTTGGGTGCTATTAACATGGCCACCGATGCAGGTTACAGTTCCGTTATCTCCCATCGCTCCGGTGAAACGGAAGATGTCACCATTGCGGATCTGGTGGTAGCCACCAATACCGGCCAGATAAAGACCGGGTCTCTTTCTAGGTCCGATCGTATAGCCAAGTACAATCAGTTGATGCGTATCGAAGATCAACTAGGGTCTGATGCGGTCTATGCAGGTAAAGGTGCGTTCAAGAGCCTGTGACAGGGTGGTTTTCCGGTACTCCCCCAACGTGATATGAAGGAGTACCGGTACCCCTTGGGACGTAGTGATTGGGGCTGCGTCCGTGAAAACCACATTGAAAGGGCGCCAGAAGTTTCGGGATACTGCCTATGCGATGGTTGATCGGATTATTGTTTCTGTTGTTCGTGACGCTTCAGTACCGGCTCTGGGTAGGTGAGGGGAGCCTGGCGGAAGTCCACAACCTGAAGCAGGAGATCGATGCTCAGAAGCACAAGATAGAACAGTTGCAGGAACGAAATCGCAACCTTCAGGCAGAAGTCGAGAATCTGAAACAGGGGAAGGATGCCATCGAGGAGCGCGCTCGCAGCGGGTTGGGGATGATACGGGAGAACGAGACATACTATCAGGTCATCGAACCGGAACAGACGGCCCCTCAATGAGCAGACAGCCCGCTTTCTGGTCCGTAGTGCCCGCTGCGGGGGCTGGCCGCCGAATGGGAAGTGAGATTCCAAAACAGTATCTTCCCCTGGGCGGGAAAACCGTCATCGAGCATACACTGGAGCGGCTTGTTTCCAACCAGCGGATTCAGGGGGCGTTTGTTGCTGTTTCACCCGGCGACCCCTGGTGGCCAGAATGTTCTTACGCAGACCATCCCAGGGTAACGAGAGTCGACGGTGGAAGCGAGCGGGCTCATTCAGTTTTTAACGCGCTGCAGAAACTGGCCTTGGTAGCTCAGGAAAACGATTGGGTACTGGTTCACGATGCCGCACGACCCTGTCTGCGCAGGGGTGACCTGGATTACCTCATGGATACACTGTCAGAACACTCGGTCGGCGGTATTCTCGGGATACCCCTGCATGACACGGTAAAACGCAGCGATGGGAATGGCCAGGTGCTCGAGACGCTGCCCCGGGACAAACTGTGGCGTGCATTTACACCCCAGATGTTTCGTCTGAGTGCTCTCACTCAGAGTTTGAAGTCCACATTCAAACAGGGCGTTCTGGTAACCGACGAAGCCAGTGCCATAGAGTGGATGGGGATGATGCCCCAACTAGTGGAAGGTCACGCTGACAATATTAAAATTACCCGCCCCGAGGATCTTGAACTTGCGGCTTTCTATATCGGCAGGCAGGCGACAGGAAGCGAAGCTGAAAGTCAGAACAGATCGCCCATGGGGCGCGAGTAGAGACGACTGAAGTCACAAACAACAGGACCGGCAGGGTCAGAACGGGTTGAGAGGGTTGTTCATGCGGATTGGGCACGGTTACGACGCACATCGTTTCGCCGAAGGACGTGAGCTGGTTCTGGGCGGGGTGTCAATCCCCCATGAATTCGGACTGGCAGCCCACTCCGATGGGGATGTTCTGATTCACGCGCTTTGCGATGCACTGCTGGGTGCGGCGGGACTGGGCGATATTGGCCGGCATTTTCCCGATAACAGTCCTGCTTTCAAGGGTATCGACAGCCGCCTGTTGCTGCGCCAGGTGATCGATAAACTCGAAGGGCTCAACCTGCAACCGGGTAATGCGGATGTCACGGTAGTGGCCCAGGCACCAAAACTTGCCCGCCATATCGACTCGATGCGCTCCAATATCGCCTCGGATCTTGGGTTGCCTGAAGAACGGATCAATATTAAAGCCACCACCACCGAAGGTATGGGGTTCGCCGGCCGGGGTGAAGGTATCTCCGCCCATGCCGTCGTATTGCTGAATGAGTAGCGTATCCACTTTGGATTATCCAACCGATTCTGTGGCTCAGCTACCCCTGGTATACGGCGGGGGCGGGTGCCAAGGTTTGCTTCGAGTGGAACCCGAGGATTTTAAGGTGGTGGAGATTCCTCTGGTTGAACCTGACGGCAGTGGAGAGCATTGCCTGCTTGAGATCGAAAAGCGCAACTGTAATACCGAATGGGTCGCCAGATTACTGTCCAGACACGCATCGGTATCCCCCAATGACGTTGGATACGCCGGTAGGAAGGACCGTAATGCGCTGACCCGACAATGGTTTTCTGTACGCCTGGCAGGTCGTGCCGCACCGGACTGGCATTTACTGGAATCATCTGAGTTACGGATTATCAGGGTTGAGCGGCATTCGAGAAAGTTGCGCACTGGTGCATTGCGGGGTAACCGTTTCGCTATTCGGGTTCGGCAGTTTCGGGGTGAAACAGGGATGTTGTCACAAACGCTGGCCGCGCTGGGATCTTCTGGAATGCCCAACTATTTCGGGGAACAACGCTTCGGGCACGACGAAGCAAATCTTCAGGAAGCCAGGGCGATGTTCGAAGGCACCCGGGTCAAGCGACATAAAAAAGGGATCTATCTGTCCGCAGCCAGGTCGATGCTGTTCAACCGGGTTCTGGCACGGCGAGTCAGGGACGGGACCTGGAACAAACCGTTATCGGGTGAGCAATTCATTCTTGACGGTAGCCGCAACAGCTTTACCGTGGAGGAACCTGACGAAACAATCGATCATCGGCTCCATGGGATGGATATTCACCCCTCCGGTCCCTTATGGGGCAGGGGCAGATCGGAACCGGAGGGGGAATCAGCACTTCTGGAACTTGAAGCCCTGAGAGGGATGAAAGCCTGGCAGGCCGGGCTTGAACGCTTCGGATTGAAACTCGAACGGCGAGCCCTTCGCGCACCTGTCAGGGATCTTGATTGGACATTGGAAGGTGACGATCTGCAGCTGGAGTTTTCCCTGGGCAAGGGCAGTTACGCCACTGTTATGCTGCGTGAACTCATTGGGACCAGTCACATCAGAGGGGTTCGGCCACTGTCACAGCCCACCAGGGACCGGTAGATCGTTTGAGAATCGCCGCCCAGTACCATGAAGAGACATCGTACCAGCTGTTGCCATCCCCATCGTACACCCGTTCGCATACACGCACTGTCCGTCCGTCTCTTTCGGCCCGGATGCATCCCATCAGTTCACCCTTCCGGTTACGCTGGAGTGCCAGGGGGTTAACATCGTAGCCTGCCCCCTTGTAGCAATCGGCAGCACCATGAAGCTGTCGTGAGGGCTGTTCCAGGTAGCGAAAAACCAGTTCCTTCTCACCATCGGTAAAACGGCCGAGCTGGCCGGGGAAGCTCTTAGAAAACCGGGCTTCGTTCCCATCGGCGCTCAGCGGAATCAGTGATTTTCCCTGATATACCACCGGCCATCCTTTGAAGCCGGGTTGGGGTTCAACCTTTCGGTCCTCAGAGCCGAGCAACGGAAGCAGCGCTACGGTCAGATGAAGACCTGCAATAATCAGCGTTTTCATGGCAGGGATCTCCTGATTGAACGGTGGATGAAAACCACAGCGGCAGCCACCAGCCCGAAAGCGACCAGACCGATGGTTTGATGCATGAAGTCCGGGGCTGAAACGATTCCACTTTCCACGAAAAAGAGCGTCATGGTTCGTAGCAGATTGCCAGCAAAGACCGACAACAGGGTGAGGCTGGTACAAAGCCAGGTGATGCCGAAGTTCAGATCAGCCCGGGCTGCCAGGGTGAAATTGAGAAACAGCCCGCTCCATAGCATCTTGATACCGGCGCAGGGAGCATCTACCGCCACGATTTCCCCGGCCCAGTGCAACAGGGTTCCCTGTGCTTGTACCTCCAGTCCGATGGCTTCAAGGACAAAAGCCACGATGTAGCTCGTGACCAGCCGCAATGGAAACCCCCCGAAGAACTGCAGTGATGCGATTAAAGGCAGTGACAGCATCATCAGTCCCGCGAGGGCCGGCTGAACAAGCCGGCCATAGCTCATCGAACTCAGGAGGCAGGCCAGTGAAATGGCCGCCAGCCCACCTTTAACCAGATCGGGCAGCAGGGAGTGGCCGAGGGCATATATCACAGCCAGGGTGGTACAGGCTGCGATTACCCGGGAGGAAGGCTGATGCAATGGTTTTCTTAAAAATACGATAGCCAGCGCGATGACAAGAGCCATTACTCCCCAGGGTTCATCGGAACCGTCGATGGTACGCTGGCCGTACCAGATCCAGACTGGCCAGAATGCTATCAATTGCCCGACGATCAGTACGCCGTGAATCGGCGGGTCCAGCAGAAGAGCACTTGTTTTCATCACCCGGCTCCCAGACGGATTGATGATTGTCTCTTTGCTTTGTGACGGCGTAGCAGTCGCCAGAGCCCGAACCCGGCCAGTACCATGATCAAGGCGTTGATTTCAGGCTCGGGGGCGGTGGGGATCTGGCCCCCCACTGCAAAATTGGATATGCCTTTGGGGAGTGGCAATGGTTGTTTGACCTTTTTGCTGCTTCCGCCGGGATTGACCACCGCTTCATCCACCGCCACAAAGGAGGTGTATGAGGTGAGCAGGTTATATTCCAGTCCCAGAGCGGTGATTTCCATGGCCTGCTCATCGTTGGGTTCGATTTTCTGATAATCTCCCAACTCTGCGATGCGATGGCGCGCCCAGAGGTAACGCAAGGCCGGGTGATGGGCCTCCTCATGCTCTTCAGGTATCGATATCCGGCTCTGGAATCTGCCTTCCCCTCCGTAACCGCTGACGGTGACGCTCCCTTTCGTTTCACCACGCCATTTACCAAAGAGGATCAACGGCCTGTCGGCAAACAGGTCCGGAACGCTAGCCGGGATCTGTTCGTAGACGCCCAACTCACCAAAATCCACTTCGATCCCGGTGAGGACCGGGGATTCGATATAGCTTCGGAAACGCTTTGCGACAGCAGGTGCCTCCTCGGGGTTAAGGATTACAAAAGGCTCTCCGCGACCCGAACGGGCCAATCCTTCGATCAGGAACCGGTTGACGCTGGTGCCGATGCCAAAAGTGAAGAAGTTGGCGTTGTTCAGGTTTCTTTTTACATAGTCGAAGGTGTCGGTCTCCACCGATACAAAGCCGTCAGTGACGAGGATGAAACTGCGGGCGATACCTGGCTCCCCTGAGATGTTCATGGCCTTTTGAATAGCGTCGAGCATTCGGGTGCCTCCTCCACCCCGCTGGTTTTCCATCATGGATATGGCCTTGCGGATATTCGTCTTCGTTGCAGGGAGGGGGGTTTCGGCAAGAGTCCTGGAGCCACCGGAAAAGAACAGAATGTTGAACGAATCCCGGGGACGCAGTGCGGACAGTAGTTCGCTCATGAGTCGCTTGGTGGTATTGAGTGGAAAGCCGTGCATCGATCCGGACACATCGACGACGAAAATGTACTCTCTCGGCGGAATCTGATTGGGTACCACGCGCCTGGGTGGCTGGGCCATGAGCAGAAAGTAGTTTTCGTCTTTACCACGATGCAGCAACAAACCGGATTCGATGGCCTTGCCCTTGAGCCGGTAACGCAGAACGAAGTCCCGGTCGCCGCCTCCATGGTCTTCGTCGTCAAGGCTGGCGGTAGCACGGGTCTGATCCTGATACGCTATTTTCAGTTCATGGGAGGGGGAATTCAGGGATTGAAGAGGCAGGCCGGCTGCAATGGATAATTCGATATGGAACAGATTAGGTGTCGCTGTACCTTCCTTGAGGTAGGGGTTCGAGACCCAGGCATTGCCCCCGGGTGACAGTGCTTCCGCTTCGCCATTGTAACGGGGCCCGACGACTGTCGGGTAGACAAACTCATACTCTCCCGATTCGGGTATCAGCAGCTCGGTGTAGGTAAATACAACCTTTACCCTGTCGTCCGGAAGAATGTTAGCCACATTCATTCGAAATACATTGGGCCGCATCTGCTCCAGCAGTGAGCTGCGCTTTCCTGCCTGTTTTGCCTGTTCGTGGATTGCTCTGGCGGTTTGTTTCTCTTCGATTCTGGCTTCCACCACCCGCTCCCCGATGATCATTTTCATTGCATTGACGGCAGCTCGGGTGGAGCCTGGAAAAATATAGACGGCTTCGAGGGGATGGATACCCCGGTTGCGGTAGACCTGCTGGACCGTCACCGTGGCAATGACACCGGAAATGGTGACGTCTGCCGATGTGGATTCCAGTGGGAACTGCTCTGCTGTTCCCTCTTCGGGACCGGTGACGAGAAAGTAGGGTGAGAGGGTTTTATCGGCTTCCTGCTGTGCGGCAGCTGCCGTGCCAGGCCCTGAAATGAGAGTAATGAGGATAAGTGTGCAGATTTTGATCCAGCGGTTGGGGTTCATATTGCATCTCCTGACTGTGAAGGCTCGATTCCCACTATCCACCCCGACAATGGGGGGGGTGGCGGGTACTCAGTCAACCTGGTGTTGAAGGAGTATCTGCACTGTAACGTTCGAGTGAGGAGGAGAGATGGGGCTGGATTGAACCCTTTGTGAACTTACTGTGAAGTTTCCGGCGGAAAACTCAAGGTGGCGATTGTGCCCCCTTCCGGAGGACAGAGAATCAGGACCTCCCCGCCGTGCAGGATCATGATTTCTTTGACCAGGCTGAGACCGAGTCCGGAGCTTTTCCGGCCGCTGCCGGGCCGGGCCAGGGAGTAAAAACGGTTGAAAATTTTCTCTCGGGCATATTCGGGGATACCGGAGCCCTGGTCTTGCACTTCCAGCTGGATATGGTTTTCTGTGGCTTTGACGATGAGAGAAATCTGTGAATCCGGCGGGCTGAAATCGATGGCGTTCTGCAGTAGATTGATCACGGCCTGCCGGATAAGGTTCTCTTCCCCCTGCACCCGAACGGCATCAACCATGAACAGATCCAGACCTTTCCGGTCAGCTTCCAGCTGAGTGACCAGGCTGTCTCCTGCCTCGCGGGCCACCCGATCCAGCGCTACCCATCCCTCAGTGACTATGCCAAGGCGGGATTCCAGGGAGGTGAGCAGCATCAGGGTTTCGGCAATACGGGTGATTCGATCCGCTTCGACACGAATGTTGTTGATGAAGTGACGGCGCTGTGCGGTGGGTAGCTCCTCTTTCAGTAACTCCGATGCACCATGAATCGCGGACAGGGGACCTTTGATTTCGTGAGTGAAGGATTGAACATAATTGGCCACATAGCGTTTTCCCTCCAGCGCAACCCGCATTTCCTCGAAGGCTGCTCCCATATCGCGAAGCTCCCCGGGGGGCAGGGGAGGCAGTGTCGTCCGGTGCCCATCGCGAATCCCCTGGGCATAATCGGTAAGCCGACGAATTGGTCGGGTCAGCCAGTGACCGAGCAGCAGACCAATGACGATCAGGGAGAGGCAGATACCTATACTTCCCAACAGCAGCTGACGACGGGCAATGTCTACGAAGCGATTACTATTGGCAGCAGACTTTCCTACGGATAAAACACCGATGATCTTCTCCGCCTGCATGATAGGAGCCGAAACGTAGAGTATCTTGGTTTCAGAATCGAGGGGTGAAGGGGATGTGCGGGCACCGTATTGTCCGCGAAGCGTCAGGTAAATGTCACGCCACTGGCTGTAATCCTCGCCTTCGGCTCGACCCTGGTCAGAGTCGTAGAGGACCTTGCCCTGGTCGTCAGTGATATAGACTCGAACATCGACACGGGTCTTGAGCAGGTTGTAGATGCGTGCTTCGAAGGCGTTTGACCGTACTCCATCGATTGCATGCCGGAACATTGGCACATCGATATGGCCATCCTTTGCAGTCTCGGCGGCGATGGCAGCGAGTATTCTCGCTGTATCGACGATGGGTTCCTCGGTCGCCTCCCGGTAGCGGGGCTGGATTTCCTTCATCAGGGTATCGACGAAGAAATAAAACCCCACCGCAAGCAGGAGGGAAATACCAATGAACATTCTAAGCCGGATGCTCAAAAATCATCCCGGAGAGAATAGCCGATGCCCCGGTGGGTGATGATCGCAGCATGGTCTGCGATATCATTGAGCTTACGGCGGATGGTTTTTATATGGGTATCTACGGTACGCTCCAGGCTGATGCCCCCGTGCTCCCAGGCCCGGTCCAGCAACTGACCGCGGCTGAAAACTCTTCCGGGTTGTTCGATCAACGCACACAACAGGCGATATTCCACACGGGATAACTCCAATATGCTGGCATGGTATTGAATGCGGCAGCGGGTCTTATCCAGGATGAAGGGACCATAAACAAGGGTGGCAGCATCGACCTGCTGGCCTGTCTGGTCGACCCGATCCGGTGCGGAGAAGCGGCGCAGAACCGCTTTGACTCTGGCACTGAGTTCCCGGGGACTGAAGGGTTTGATGACATAGTCATCCGCCCCCAGTTCCAGGCCTACGACCCGGTCGATTTCATCTGATCGGGCGGTGACGAAAATAATGGGAACAGCAGAATGCCTGCGCACCAGGCGGGCCAGTTCGAAGCCGTTGATATCCGGTAGGCCCACATCCAATATAATGAGTTTGATATCCAGAGTGGAGAGCTTATCCTGCGCATCTGCACCGGTGGCAACACAAACCGGTTGAAACCCCTCTGTAGTGAGGGCATAAGCAATGTTGTCGGTGATCGAAGGTTCGTCATCCACCACCAGAATGAGGTCAGCCATCGAGCCGTTTACCGGGTTCGCCCGAAAGTCAGAATGGTGACATCATCGTTCTGTGTCTGATCGTCGATGTGGGATCGGACATCGGCAAGCAGTGCTTTCCCCAACCCATCCACGCCCTGGGCGCCTTTGCGGACCAGTTCGTAGATTGGGTCCATGCCGTAAAACGTTCCTGCCGGATTTCTGGCTTCATAAACCCCATCGGTCACGATGACCGCTGTATCTCCGGGGTCGATACAGTACTTTTCCACTTCGTAGGCGTAGTCGTCGATGACTCCGAAAGGAGGACCTACCACGTCTTCTCCCAGGCTTTGGATTTCCCCCTTGGCCGTTCGAATCAGCGGTGACATGTGACCCGCGTTGACCAGGGACATTTCGTGGGTCTGCAAATCGATAATCATAAGAACGAAGGTGACGAATCTACCTTCCACCATGTGATTGCACATCTGCTGATTGATCGCATTGGCTGCAGCTCCGGCTTCGTGCACGAAGCGCAGCGTTGTTTGAACGCAGCTCGATAGCCAGGTCATGATCAGAGCACTGGGAACACCCTTGCCGGAAACGTCTCCCAGGGTGAAGCAAACCGAGTCACTGCCAATGGCGAAACAGTCATAGTAATCCCCGCCCACCGCATGGGCTGAATCGTAAGAGGCATAGAATTCGTAACCTGTCACCTCAGGGAATGCGGTGGGCAGAAGGGTATGCTGCACATTGCGGGCAATCGCCAGTTCGTTGTCCTGTTTCTTTTTCTTCACATAGCTGATGGCCAGGCGCGTGTTTTCGTAGGAGAGCGCTGCCTGCCCGGCAACCGCGATCAGCAGTTCCAGATCATCCTGGGTGAAGTTGGCCCCCGCTTTCTGGGAGTCGATATTGATAATTCCAAAGGGCTCTCCGTCCAGGCCCAGCATAGGCACGCACATGATGGAGCGGATGGAAAGATCGAATATGGTCTGGCTCGCACCGAACTGGGTATCGGATAATGCATCGGCAGATAAAACCCCACTTTTTTCAGTCAAGACCTTGGTAACGATGGTTCGACTCAATCGTAAGTTATTAATCTGGCCGGGTAATCGGGTTCGAATAGCCCGTGAAACCATTTCTCCCGTTACTTCGTCCCTGGTGAGTATGCAGGCCCGATCTGCCTGGGGAAAGATGTGCAGCAGCGTATCAAGAATTCTGGGCAGTAACGAGGAGAGATCCACCGTGCCTGCCAGGGACGAACTGATTTGAAGAACGGCTTTCAACTTGGCTTCCGGTTGGGTTTCACACGACAGGCTGGAGCGACCGTCACCAGGCATGACCGCCCTGATTCTGGTTACGTCCTGCTCGTCGCTGGTGTATTCCACGCCGACGGTTTTCTCCTGAGTGAATCGAAGAATGACATCACCCACCCTGATTCGATCGTCGTGTTTCAGCTTTACCGGTTTGTGGAGCGGTCGATCGTTGACCCGGGTACCGTTGAGGCTTCCCAGATCTTCAATGTAGAAATCCTGATCCAGTTTCAGAATCTTGGCATGGATGCCGGATACCGTCCTGGAGTTGATCATCAAGCCACAATCGGGGTGACGCCCCAGCTGGGTCTCGGATGTCGCCAGCGAGTGTTTGATATACCCCGCGCCTTCGATCACTTCCAGCAATGCCATCTTGGTTCATACCTCTCAGGAGTTTTCAGGTCTGGCTTTCATACAACCGCTGTCCGGGTTACCCGCTGCAGACTCCCTATACTTTCCGGCTGAGGAGCACATACACCGCACCCACTCCACCGTCGAAGCGGGGGGCGGAACAGAAAGCCAGTACCTCCTCACGTTGCCTTAGCCATTGATTGATTTTCTGTTTGAGTACGGGCTGTTTTTCTTCGGAACCATACCCCTTTCCGTGGATGATATGAACCACACGAAGCCGGTGGTATCGGCAATGCACCAGGAATTTAGCCAGCTGAGTGCGGGCTTCGGCCACCCTGAGGCCATGAAGATCAAGGCATTCCTGGGGGGGGAGGTGGCCGCGTCGCAGATCCTGAAAAAGACGGTTTTGTATTCCCGGCCTGATAAAACTCAGCTCAACAGGGGTCTCGATGTTCAGGTCGGCGAACTGGTCATCCGGCCTGTTGCCGGTCACCTCGGGGTTAGGAGGGCGGGGGATGGGGGGCAAGCGGGGTTTAAAGGGCGCTATTTTGTCGTTGCGGTGTTTGTCCGCATCCAGCATGGCATCACGAAAGAGCGTCTTCTCGTCATCGTCGGGGTGGTCCTGTTTCGTTGACATGGTATTGGGCTTCGACCGGCCTTCTGTGTGGCTGCAGGGGTATCAGGAGCGCTCGTGCTGTTTTTCTGGTATCAGCAGTTACAGGGCCATCGGCACCCATCGGTGGGTCTGCCTGCCTGGAACAATGGGTTGTGATCTCCCATAAAACCCCGGCAGAGGCTTTATCGCTGCCGGGGTTTCAACATCAGGGCAACCAGACTGTTGAACTGCCTGTTCAGGCCTATACTAGCAGAATCATCCCTGGGGATGAGTCACCAGGGTATTTCCAGTATAGTTTGCGCCTTCGGATTGACGCCCTTGGAATGCCGGATTAGGAAAAGGGTGGTTTACCCCGGATAAGTGGCTATCCGGAAACACACGTTTTATAGTAATCAGGTCGATTCAGGCCTGTTGGGAACACCTGGTATTCAAAAGGTTATTGGAATCTGCTTACTGCGGGAATGGTATGATAAAAGATTTGATACAGGACGAGGTCAGCGTTTTGCCGGTATACCGGGCAGTTTGTAACGCTTAGCGGTTACCTGGAAGATGGCTGAGAGGTACACCGCAGGCTCCTCACTGTGCTTCGGGCAGAGTTTGAGTTAACGATTACCGAGTGAAAAAGATCATTCTCAGGGTGGCAGACCGGTTGATTTTCCGGTTCACGACCCGATACACCCTGCACCTCGCGGGACCTCGTCAACAAAGCAGTCTGGGTTGAAAGTATTGAACATATTACTGAGTAACGATGACGGTTATCAGGCGCGGGGGCTGAGAGCTTTGATGGTGGCGCTTTCGCCTCTCGGGGATGTCACAGTGGTAGCGCCGGAGCGAAATCGGAGCGGGGCCAGCAACTCCCTGACTTTGGACTATCCGGTTCACGCTGATTATATGGAGGATGGTGTCATCAGAGTGGATGGGACGCCTACGGATTGCGTGCACCTCGCCATTACGGGATTGCTTGATGAAGAGCCGGATATGGTCATAGCAGGGATAAACGCCGGAGCCAATCTTGGGGATGATGTGCTTTATTCAGGTACCGTGGCAGCAGCCACAGAAGGTCGATTTCTGGGATATCCGGCAATGGCATTCTCCATGAACAGCCACGATCCGGATCATTTTGAAACAGGTGGGCGTGTGGCGGTACAGATGATCAGACAACTCCTGCACAAGCCCCTGGCCCCGGACAGTATCATCAATGTCAATATACCCGATCTGCCTTACCATTCTCTTAAAGGCTTTAAAGTGACCCGGCTCGGTCACAGGCATAAGGCGGAGCCGGTGGTCAAATCGACAGACCCGAGGGGCAGAACCATTTACTGGGTAGGCCCCGCCGGTGCAGAGCAGGATGCCGGCCCTGGTACCGATTTTCATGCAGTGCGCAGTAGCTATGTATCGATTACACCGCTCCAGATCGATTTAACCCGACACAGCAGTATCGATGAATTGAAAATCTGGCTACCCGGGTTGGAACCATGAACGCAGGCTCGCTTTTTGGTACCGGCATGACCTCCCCGAGGGCCCGGGAACGTCTGATCAACAGACTCCGTAAAGAGGGTATCCGGGATAGATCGGTGCTCGATGCGGTCAGAAAAACTCCCCGGCATATTTTTGTGGATGAGGCACTTGCCAGCCGTGCATACGAAGATACTGCACTGCCGATTGGTCACGGTCAGACCATTTCACAACCCTATATCGTGGCCAGGATGACCGAGCTGTTGCTGGCCGGGGGTCCCCTGGATACCGTACTTGAGATCGGGACCGGTTCCGGCTATCAGACCGCAGTACTCTCTCAACTGGTCAAACGCATTTACAGCGTCGAACGTATCGGTGCCTTGCAGAATCAGGCCCGCAGGCGGTTTCAATCGCTGGGAATCAGGAATATCCGTCTTCATCACAGCGATGGTGGAATGGGTTTACCCGAGTATGCCCCATTTGACGGCATACTCGTCACTGCAGCACCCGAGGGCATACCCCTCGCTCTGGTCAACCAGCTGAAACCGGGAGGGCGCATGGTGCTTCCGATTGGGGCTGACCAGGAACAGGTCCTGGTTCGTGTCACCCGCACCAACACCGGGTATGAAAAGGAGTTGCTGGAAAGAGTTGTGTTCGTCCCGTTACTGGGAGGTGTGTTGTAGTGGGTCGGTATCCGATTCCCCATTGGTTCGAGGGTGTGGCCTTTGCCTAGGAGCCTGTCCGAGCATAGTGAGCCTACTGCGGAAAAGCTGGATTTGGCCAGATACTTGAGACTGTTGACCCTGGCGTTGGTTGTACTGCTGATTGTGCAGTTGCTGACAGCCTGCGGTTCGTCCAATCGGGCCAAAGTGGTTTCTCTGGAGCAGTCAGGGCAAAAGGCGGGGAAACTACCGAGCACTTATCGGGTTCGTCGGGGGGATACCCTGTATGCCATCGCCTGGCGGTACGGCCTCGATCATCGGTCACTGGCCCGCATTAATGGTATCAAGCCCCCTTATACGATCTATCCCGGCCAGTCAGTCTGGCTTAAATCTCATACCGTCCCAAAGTCACGTTCGGTTGTAAAAAAGAAGAATATCAAAAGCGGAAAATCGACCCCTAAGGTAACAAAGAAATCCACGAAAACCAGTCAGTCCAAAAAGACCACCAAACCAGCAAAGTCTTCATCAGCTAAGCAAAAGTCGGGAAAAAGTTCTAAAAGCTCGAAAAGCTCTAGCAGTAGCGGAAAGAGTAAAAAAGTCGGGGGCGGTGGCAGTTTTAAGTGGGGTTGGCCGACCAGGGGGAAGGTGATCAAGCGTTTCTCCGCCAATGACCCGGCGCGACAGGGGATAGAGATTGGCGGTGGAAGGGGGCAGAGAATCATCGCGTCAGAAAAAGGCCGTGTGGTCTATGCGGGTAGTGGTCTGATAGGATATGGTCGTCTGGTCATCATAAAACATAACAAAAACTACCTGAGTGCCTACGGACGGAACCGTAAACTGCTGGTTAATGAGGGTACAGAGGTTAAGAAAGGACAGGCACTGGCTGAAATGGGTAAAAGCGGCAATGGATACGCGCTACATTTCGAGATCAGAAAAAACGGCGAGCCGGTGGATCCGTTGAAACTATTGCCCCGATAGCGTTGATTACCAGGTGTAAGACTACTTCTGAACGATTGTTCCTTCACAGATTCGATTGTACCGAGTGTGGTATACATTGGAGACGTACAAGTAGATGGCCTTTCCTTGGAAGGGCCGTTCGGGGAGCGTGATGACAGGGACGTCAAGTCTGGGGTCATCTGGCTCATCGCGGCTGAAGAATTACAGTCATCCTGTCTACGGTCAGCGGGTTACCGAAACCTGGTTTCCCGGTAGCATCTGCTGTCAGGGTATTGGCAATGTCATTGAAATTACTGACTCGATAGGGGGGATATGAACAAGAAACCTCTGAATGATGGTATCGGCGATACGCCCGGACTGCCTTCCGGGGATGTGATTAATAGTGAGGTTCAGGCTTTCAAGCCTGAGAAAGAAACTGTCGAAACGGCTGATTCAGCAGTTCCATCATTCGAGCCTGGGGAGCCCGGTAGCGGCCAGATGGATGCTACACGGCTCTATCTCAGCGAAATTGGCATATCCAAATTATTGACAGCCGAGGAGGAGGTCTACCTGTCGCGGCTGGCTCAGAAAGGGGATATCGGCGCACGACAACGTATGATCGAAAGCAACCTCCGGCTGGTGGTCAAAATAGCACGGCGCTATATGAACCGGGGACTGGCGCTGCTGGATCTGATCGAAGAGGGTAATCTTGGTTTGATCCGGGCGGTCGAGAAATTTGACCCGGAACGTGGTTTCCGGTTTTCCACCTATGCCACCTGGTGGATACGTCAAACAATCGAACGTGCCATCATGAATCAAACCCGCACGATTCGTTTACCTATTCATGTGGTTAAGGAAATCAACGTTTATCTCCGTGCGGCCCGCAGTCTGGCTCAGACTCTGGATCACGAGCCTACCGCAGAGGAAATCGCCCACCTGCTTGACAAGCCTCTCGGTGAAGTAAAGCGTATGCTTGGCCTCAACGAACGTATCGGCTCTGTGGATACCCCTTACGGTAAGGATACCGATAAGCCATTGCTCGATACTATTCCCGATCGTCAAACCCTGGATCCTTCAGTCAGCATCCAGAACGATGGGGTAAATGCCAACCTTGATGAGTGGCTTGGACGACTCAACGATAAACAGAGAGAAGTGGTGGAGCGTCGGTTTGGCCTTCATGGGTATGAGAACTCCACGCTCGAGCAGGTGGCCAATGAATTGGGTGTAACCCGGGAGAGGGTGCGCCAGATTCAGATGGATGCACTCAAACGCCTTCGGATTATTCTGGAGAAAGATGGTTTCTCTGTGGATACCATTTTCAAGTAGGGAATTCTCAAATTCGGGGTTGCCTGGCCCATGGATGGATTCTGTATTGAGGTCGGGCATACCATTAAGAGAAGCATATCAGACTCCGGCGGGGTATCCCTGGGCCATCGATGGTTCCCTCGTGTTTTTTGAACGTCTGCTCATTCTGTTTCCAGCCAGTGAGGGTCTCAGGGGCTGGGGGGGACTCTGTCAGTCGGTGTCAGGCGCAGTCTTATCCATAAGCCAGGTCTCCTGGCGCTCAGCTCTCTGTGCATGGCTATTCCCCTGGTTGCTTCGTTGACATCAGGAGAGCACCGCCGGGGTAATACACCGATTCGGCAGCATCCTCGGAATCAGTGCCTCCCGCTCCCTTTTCTACCCCGGACAAACCCTCTTCGCCGGTATTCATGGGGCAGCTGACTTCAGCTCAGTTCACACAACGGGGTAGACAACCCTGTAGAAAATGTAAGGATGTTAGAGTATTAGGTTTTATTGATTTAAGTCAAGTGTCATGAGTAGTCAGTTAATATGTATTAAAACAATAAGATGAAGATAATTATTAAGACTAAATATCAAGACAAAAAGCTCTTGTGACCTTGACATATAACCGCTTTTCCAGTGTCATATGCCGCACTCGAAACCCCGTTTTTGAGGCTATGCGGGTGGGGATCTCATGGGGAATTTCCCACTCGTAATTATTGATGTCTGTATTAATTTTTTTTAGGGGGGCTAATGGACGCCGCAGCTGAGCAAAAATACGACTATGGGGTCGTACGCTGGTTCACCGTCATGGCAGTAGTCTATCTGGTGGTAGGCGCTCTCGTCGGGGTGTATATCGCCTCGGAACTGGCATGGCCGTTTTTAAATTTTGATTCACCTTATCTTTCTTTCGGGCGTCTACGCCCGCTTCACACCAATGCGGTGATTTTCGCATTCGGTGGATGCGTGCTGATGGCAACCTCCTTCTACAGCGTCCAGCGTACCTGCGCCACCCGTCTGTGGAGCAGTAAAATGGCCTGGTTTACCTTCGTCGGGTGGAACCTGATCATTGTTTCGGCTGTGATTACCCTGCCTCTGGGCTTGACCAGTGCCAAAGAATATGCCGAGCTGGAATGGCCGATCGATATCGCTATCGCAGTGGTCTGGCTCACCTACATGTTCAATTTCATCATGACCATTGCCCAGCGGAAGACCTCTCACATCTACGTCTCCAACTGGTTTTTCCTTGGCATGATGGTGATGATCACCTACCTGCACGTAGTCAACAGCCTGGCTATCCCCGTAGGAATGTTCAAATCCTATTCCATATTCTCTGGTGTTCAGGATGCCATGATCCAGTGGTGGTGGGGGCACAACGCCGTGGGTTTCTACCTGACAGCAGGTTTTCTGGGCATCATGTACTACTTCGTTCCCAAGCAGGCGGGGCGTCCCGTGTACTCCTACCGCCTGTCAGTTATCCATTTCTGGGGGCTGATGTTCGGTTACGTCTGGCTGGGTGCGCATCACCTCCAATACACCGCGCTGCCGGATTGGACCGGTTCTCTGGGTGCGGCTATTTCCCTGGCGATGATCATTCCTTCCTGGGGTGGAGCAGTAAACGGGATGATGACCCTGTCCGGTGCCTGGGACAAACTGCGCACCGACTACGTGCTGCGGTTCCTCATCATGTCCCTGGCCTTCTATGCCATGTCGACTTTTGAAGGCCCGGTAATGTCCATCAAGACGGTCAATGCCTTGTCCCACTACACCGACTGGACGATCGGGCATGTGCATTCAGGTGCATTGGGCTGGGTGGCTATGGTGGCCATCGGTGCCATTTATCACCTGATGACCCGGCTGTTCCACACCGAACTGTGGTCCATCAAGCTGGTCAATGCTCATTTCTGGACCGCCACCATCGGTACGGTGGTCTACATCGTTGCCATGTGGGTCTCCGGTATCATGCAGGGCCTGATGTGGCGTGCGTATGACGAGTACGGAACACTGGCTTACACCTTTGCCGAGTCGGTTGAGGCCATGCATCCCTACTACGCAATGCGTGCTGTAGGAGGCGGTATATTCCTCCTGGGTGCAGTGTTGATGCTGTTTAATATTTTAATGACGGTCAAGAAGGCCTCATCCGAAGGTAGCCTGCAGCGCGCTCGCACTGCGGCAGTTGCAACGGCTTAAGGGGAGCAGAAAAATGTCAAGCAATAGCGAATCAGGCAAGCTCCAGACCCTGACAGAGAAAAATGTCTTTGCCCTTTTTGTGGGGTTACTCCTGGTGCTTTCAGTCGGTGGTCTGGTGGAAATCGTTCCGCTCTTTTATCTGAAGAGTACGATGGAGCACAATCAATTCCCCGAGCTGCTGTGGCAGCGAAAGGAAGGTCAGACCCTGGCGGATCACAAGCCCGGTGATGGCATGCGCCCCTATACGGCCCTGGAACTGGCTGGTCGAGATGTGTACCAGCGTGAGGGTTGCTATCTCTGCCATTCTCAGATGATCAGGCCATTTCGTGATGAGAAAGAGCGCTACGGACACTACTCCCTGGCCTCCGAGTCTATCTACGATCATCCTTTCCAGTGGGGATCCAAACGAACCGGTCCCGATATGGCACGTCTGGGAGGCAAGTACTCCGACGACTGGCATCGCAAGCACTTGCGTGCACCACGTTCCGTGGTCCCCGAGTCGGTTATGCCCAATTATCCCTGGTTGAAGGATAGCCCGGTCGATGGCGAAACCATGCAGGCACACATGACAGGGTTGCAGACAATTGGAGTCCCCTACACTGATGCCGACATTGCCGCTGCCGCCGATGAAGTAAAGGGTAAGAACGAGGAGGACGCCATGGTGGCCTATCTCCAGGTTCTGGGTACGATGACAAAACTCGATGAAGACAAGGCCTATCGTGAATAGTCTAGGCGACTATTTCCACACCGATTGGGCGGCGATGACCCCCACCGACTGGTTCGGAACCATAGTCACGGTGGTCATTTTCCTCCTGTTGGTTGGGCTCTTTGTCTACGTTTTTCGTCCGAAAAACCGGGAAAGGCTGGAAGCAAACAAGCATATTCCGTTGGACGATGACGAAACAGTAATTAGCGGAGATAAAAATGGCGGATAAAAATCCATTTCCTGGTGAAAACAATACAGGACACTTCTGGGACGATAATTTACGGGAACTGGCGAACCCACCACCGCGATGGTGGATGATCGGCTTCTATGTATCGATACTCTGGGTTCTTGTTTACAGTGTTCTGTATCCTACCTGGCCCACTCTGGAATCCTTCACCAAGGGGGTACTGGGCTGGACACAGATCGGCGAGTATCAGAAAGGCGTGGATGAAGTTGAAGCAGTACGCGCTGAGTTTGAGCAGAAAATTGCGGGTATGACTGCCAAGGAAATTCTGGCTGACGAAGGTCTGTCGGCGTACACCGAAGCATCGGCCAAGGTGTTGTTTGGCGATAATTGCGCGGCCTGTCATGGCGGTGGTGGCCAGGGTGGACCCGGTTATCCTGCATTAGTGGATGACGACTGGCTCTGGGGTGGTTCTATCGAATCTATCGAGCAGACCATCACCCTGGGGCGGAAAGGTATCATGACTGCTCACGGGAAGATTCTGAAACCGGAAGAGGTCAATGGGCTGGCCCAGGCTATCGTTGACGGTAAGCCGGCATCCTCACCACTGTTTCTGCAGAAAGGCTGTATCGCCTGCCATGGCATGGATGGAAAGGGATTGACTGTTCTCGGATCGGCCAATCTGACGGATGCCATCTATCGCTTTAATCCTGAAGGTGACGAAACACTCCTGGACAGCGTCAAGTACACGATCATGTACGGTGTGAATGATGCCAGTGAGCCCAAGTCACGTCAGGCAGAGATGCCTAAGTTCGGAGATCGTCTCTCCAAGGATGACATCAAGAAACTGTCGGTTGTCGTCTTCAAGCTTGGAGGTGGTCAGTAAGTGAAAGGATGGTCTTTTCCGGACCATCGGTAGTGGCAGGTGTGACCCGGTGATCTACCGGGTCGCACCTGAATTAACAGTAATATGAGGTATCGGACATGGACATGAGCGACCCTGTAGTATGGGGCTCCATTGGCTCTATCGTCATTTGTGTAGCTATAGTGGTATTCCTTGGGTTTAAAATTAAAGGTCTGATGGACAAGGACGCCGCACAACACGACAAGTAATCTGACCAAATAGATTCTTGTTTATAAAAAGGGGGAGTTAATCCCCCTTTTTTTATGTGACATAAGGCATTCTGAATATTGATAATTCTCATTGTTTTGTTCGAGCTTCACAGTAGACTTTGAGGTCGAATTTTCTTTGGGCTCGCCAGGCCCGGAAGGCTGTTTACCAACCGGTCTTGACCAGTGCTTGTGCAGTGGTTATGCAATACAGCGAAACGCACAGGAGAGATACCCTTGAGTGACAACCGCCAGACAAAACAGGATGTAGCGGTAGATGAACTCTATGCTGAGGCCGCTCACTGGGAACTCAACACCGGCCAGGAAACCATCCATGCAAAACGTATTTCCGGAAAATGGCGGAGCTATAAGTGGTTCTCCAATGCTTTCTGGCTGCTGTTTTTTCTAGGCCCGCTCCTTCGATGGGGTGACAGGCAGGCCGTACTGTTCGACATACCCAGCCGTCAGTTCCATATTCTGGGCATTACCATCCTCCCCCAGGATTTCTGGATGCTGTCCCTGCTGCTGCTTTTCTTCGCCATACTGCTGGCTGTGGTAACGGCTCTGGTGGGAAGGGTATGGTGTGGTTTCTTCTGTTTCCAGACCGTCTGGACCGACATCTATACCTGGATTGAGGAAAAGCTCGAAGGTTCCCCTCCGAAACGGCGTAAACTTGAGAAAGCACCCCTGAATTTCACCAAGTTCAGAATCAAGGCAGTAAAGCATTTTCTCTGGTTGGTTATTGGCTTCCTGACCGGCATGGCCTTCGTTTCCTGGTTCGTGGACGCCTATGCGTTGTGGATGGGGCTTTTCAATTTCACCCTGGGCTCAACCGCTATCATCACCATCGGGCTATTCACCGCCGGTACCTACGGACTGGCTGGCTTTCTGCGGGAGCAGACCTGTTTCTGGCTGTGTCCTTATGCCCGTATACAGGGTGTGATGGTGGATAACACCACGGCCGTACCCACTTATGATTTCTACCGGGGAGAACCCCGGGGCAGGGTGAAGAAAGGTCAGAAAGAGGAAGACCGTAAAACCGGTGATTGCGTGGACTGCAATCAATGCCTGGCGGTATGCCCGACCGGTGTCGATATTCGCCATGGACAACAGGAAGGCTGCATCACCTGTGCGCTCTGTATCGATGCCTGCGATGCGGTGATGGTAAAACTGAATCGGCCCACCGGACTCATTCGTTACGAATCACTGGATGTACTCAATGCCAAAGAGAGTCGTCCGCTTCTGAAGCGGACGAGAGTCTGGATCTACACTTTCGTGCTTACCCTGGCTCTGGCAGGAATCGCCTATGGCTTGTCTACCCTGGATGCGATTGAAATCAAGGTGATTCATGCACGTCAACCGCTCTTCGTGCTGCAGAGTGACGGTTCGATACAGAACAAATATACGGTAAAAGTACTGAATAAGATGACCGCGGATATGGATGTACAATTGTCTGTCAGCGGACCTCAGGGTGTCAGAATGGTGGGTGCCGATGAACCGGTGACCTCGCGTCATGGTAAGGTGACACCTCGTACTCTGTTCGTACGGGTGCCCCGGGAATATGTACTTGAAGAGTCCAGGCCCATCGTTTTCCGTGCCGAGGGCAGGGACGCGCAAGGCCAGCTTTTCATCAGTGAGAGAGAAAGTGTCTTTTTTGGACCAAGAAGGTAGGGCTGAATCGATTCGGATCAGGCGGGCATACAGCCCGCTTTTTCTTTGGGAAACAGTCAGGTTGCCAAGACCGCTGAGAGAGAGTTTTTTATGACCGACAAACAATCCCCATGGCGCAGTCCCTGGGTCATCACATGGGTTGTCCTGCTGATAACCTTCATTGCTGTGAGCGGTTACAGGATCTTTCTGGCTATTGATACCAATCCTGGTCTGGTCGATGAGAATTACTACGAAAGAGGGAGGAGTTACGAAAAGGAACGTCTCAAACGCATGGCCCGTGACCCTGGTTGGAAAATGCGTATCGAAGCACCGGAGTTTGTGGACATTGCCAAACCCACAGGATTTGGTTTCGTCGTGACCGACAAACAGGGCAGTCCAATGACACCCGATAGCGTTACTTTCTACGTATATCGACCATCGGATGCGAAGCGCGATTTTTCCCTGCCGATGGTAAAGGTGGCGGACGGCAGGTATCAGGCCGAAGCCAGTTTTCCGCTACTGGGAGTGTGGGATATCCTGGTCAGCGTCAAGAATGGAGAAGACGAATACAATCTGGCACACCGAATCAGCGCTGGGGTTAAATAGTCCGCTGAATTGATATCTACTCGTTTACGGGAAAGAAGCCCGGTGACAGCCCCATGGCATTCTGATCGAATTGAATTGACGGGCTGAATGGCCGCAGACGCCTTGAACGCTGAACGATAGACCCGATACCCAGCTGTTTTTCATTGTAAATCCATTATCAGTCCGAGTTTTAGGGGCATGATGAATCCTTGCCGGATAGCGGTGGGGTGGGAATGAGATGCTGCTTTGATTCGTGTTGCCCCCCTTGCTAGTGTTGACCTCCCCTGCCAATAGAGACTGAGAATCACGGGTAATCGGGCGTATTCATGACGAAAATCGATGAGACAGCCACCGCACCTGAACCCTGCTTTCATTGCAGTCTGCCGGTCAATGATCGAAATCGGGTAGCGGCCGATGTAGATGGCAGTCAACGGGCTTTCTGCTGCACCGGCTGTCGATCGGTTTGTGAAGCCATTTACCATGCCGGTCTGGAAGGCTTTTACCAGAGAACACCCGAAGGGAAGCCCCTTGGTCCGCCACCCGAATTACCCGGTGAGCTTGCCCTCTATGACCTGAACGAAGTCCAGGAAGAGTTCGTCGACAGCCTGGGTGAGACCAGAGATATCCACCTGCTGGTAGAGGGGATCCATTGCGCTGCCTGTGTCTGGTTGATTGAGAACAGTCTGCGCACTATGCCGGGGGTCGAGGAGGCCAGGGTCAACTTGACCGGCAGGCGTCTCCACGTCAAGTGGAACAATGGTCGTCAGAAACTCTCTTCGATCATCCGGCGACTGGGTCAGATCGGTTATGGGGCGGTACCATTCGATCCAGATACTGCGGAGGGTCGTCTCAATCGTGAGAACCGGGCACTGCTCTATCGAATGGCGGTAGCCGGTTTTGCCATGATGAATTTGTTGTGGGTATCCATCGCGCTCTATTCCGGGGCCGACAGTGGGGAATACCGAAGCCTGTTTCACTGGGTCGGTTTTTCACTGGCGACTCCAACTCTCATTTATTCGGGATATCCCTTTTTCAAAGGTGCCTGGGCAGGGCTGCGCCGCTTTTATGCGGGAATGGATCTGCCCATTGCCATTGGTGCCGGAATCACCTATTTGTATTCCCTCCACATCACCCTGAGTGGGTCGACCACCGGGGAGGTTTACTACGATACCGTAGTGAATTTTCTCTTTGTTATTCTGGTTGGGCGTTATCTGGAAGCTGGTTCCAAGCGACAGGCGGTGGCTTCAACCCAACGTCTGCTGGATTTACAACCCCGGGTTGCCACAGTGCTGAGATACGGTCAGGAAGAGGTGGTTCCGATCCGCAGTGTCAAGACGGGAGAGACTGTCATGGTCAGGCCGGGTGAGCGAATACCGGTGGATGGCCTGATCACGGAGGGGGGCAGTGCCGTCGATGAGGCGATGCTGACCGGAGAACCTCAGGGGGTGGAAAAATCTGTCGGAGACCGGGTATCGGCAGGGACCATCAATGGACAGGGATTTCTGCGCATTCAGACCGAGCAACTGCTTAAAGACTCTGCGCTGGGGCGCATCATCAGGTTGGTGGAGGATGCTCAGGCAAGCAAGGCTCCGATTCAGTGTATTGCTGACCGTATCGTGCCCTGGTTTGTCCTGATTACCATCGGTCTGGCCACCACAACTTTTTTCTGGTGGCTTGAAACGGATGTGGAAACCGCGCTGATGGCTGCCACCGCGGTGCTGATCATTACCTGTCCCTGTGCTTTCGGGCTTGCTACACCCATGGCTATCGCCGTCGCTTCAGGCTCGGGGGCCAGAAACGGAATTCTGGTCAAGAACGGGGAAGTGCTCGAGACACTTTCTGACATCGATCATTTCGTTTTCGACAAAACGGGAACCCTGACCGAAGGTAAAATGACGGTGACTTCGGTACGGACATTGACATCGTACTGGTCCGCATCGGGTGAAGTGCCAGGGGATGAACTGGTGTCATTGCTGCGTAATCTGGCCGCAATGGAGCGATATTCCGAGCATCCCGTGGGCGTCGCTCTGGTGGAGTTTACACACCGTTTTTCGGTTACCGGAGAACTGCCTGACGTTGGGGATTTCGAGTACCGTTCCGGATACGGTGTGGCGGCTCTGGTGGATGGTAAGCGACTGGTTGCCGGAACCTCTGACTGGCTGGACCAGCGGGTGATCAAACGCCATCTTCCTTTCGAAAGCGAGGCTGAAGCACTTGAAAAGTCGGGTATTGGTTCTTTTCGTTATGGGGTCGACGGCAAAGAGCAGGCGCTGATCGGGCTGGAAGACAGAATCAGGGAGGAGGCACCAGCCCTGCTGCGTACATTGCGCCAGCAGAACATTCACCTGACGCTTTTAAGTGGTGATCGCCGCCATACCGCCAAAGCGATTGCAGCGCGTCTGGGAGGTATGGATGTCATCGCAGAGGTGTTACCGGAACAGAAGGACGACGCGGTGGCCGAAATACAGGCCGGAGGTACCAAAGTGGCTATGGTGGGAGACGGCATCAATGATGCACCTGCGTTGGTTCGGGCCGACGTGGGTATTGCCCTGGGGTCTGGTACCGATGTCTCAATTGCCAGCGCTGATATTGTGCTGATGGGAAATGACCTGAACCAGGTTCACCTTGCTTCCCGGCTTGCCCGGAAAACCCTGAAAACTATTCGTCAGAACATCGGGATTTCAATTACTTACAATCTAATTATGGTACCATTGGCAATGGCTGGGCTGGTCACACCACTGGTGGCAGCCGTTTCGATGCCCGTCAGTTCGCTGCTGGTAATAGGGAACGCGGCGCGCATTCGGAGATTGTTCAAAAAGAAATGAGTGTCCCGGGGATGGACCGTTGCCAGCTGTGGGCACCCGTACGCAAGGGCTGCGGCAAAAAATAAGTATCCCAATATTGCGCCGGATTTTTGCTCAGATTCAAGGCGTGAGTAGTGGTGCATGGATGCACCGTTTACGAAGCCGAGGATGCAAAAGGGGCGCATAGCTGTTCTATGTAACCCTTTCCACAACGCAGACGACGTACATGGATGGACTAGATTCACGCGAGGCAGGATGCCGGTAGTGATAGATGAGCAAAAAGACAAGTAAGAT
>JAAELC010000431.1 GCA_024227135.1 Gammaproteobacteria bacterium | reverse complement strand
GCCAGATTCTCCGATCATTTTCGTTAAATATGCCCAATATTCGCCTCAAATGATCAAAAAATCTGGCTCAAACCAGCTTTCCCTCGCAGCGGCCCCTATTCTCAGACAGACTCCTAGCCCGGCTTTATTTCTTGACCTTTCATCACATAGTTAGTAATTTGCCGTGTTCTTTTCCCTTATTCAAGTAGCTTCGGCGGTGATTGTCCCCGCCGATCAGTCGGGAGGTCGTTGACGTGGAATTGAGTGGTGCCGAAATCGTCGTTCAGTGTATGAAGGACGAAGGCGTTGAGTATGTGTTCGGGTACCCTGGCGGGGCCGTGCTGCATCTGTACGATGCTATCTTTCAACAGGAAGAATTGAAGCACGTGTTGGTACGCCACGAGCAGGGCGCTACCCATGCAGCTGATGGTTACGCCCGGTCCACAGGCAAGCCCGGTGTGGCGCTGGTGACATCTGGTCCCGGAGCCACCAATGCGGTAACTGGTATTGCCACCGCGTTCATGGATTCCATCCCCATGGTGGTGTTGACTGGTCAGGTTCCTTCGCCTTTCATCGGCAGCGATGCTTTCCAGGAGGTTGATACCATTGGTATCACCCGTCCCTGTGTGAAGCACAATTTCCTGATAAAAAGAGTGGAAGATATTGCGGAGACATTCCGCAAGGCCTTCTATATCGCTACATCGGGACGCCCCGGGCCGGTGGTGATCGATATCCCCAAGGATATCACCGACCCCAACGTCAAAATCCCTTATGAATACCCTGAAACGGTCAATATGCGATCGTACAACCCCAGCGCGAAGGGGCATTCGGGACAGATAAAGCGTGCGGTGGAACTGATGCTGTCTGCCAAGCGGCCGGTTTTCTATACCGGTGGCGGGGTGGTCCTCGATAATGCTGACAGGCAATTGACCGATCTGGTTCGTGAGCTCGGTTTTCCTATCACCAGCACGTTGATGGGGCTGGGGGCGTACCCGGGAACCGATCCGCTTTTCCTCGGTATGCTGGGAATGCATGGCACCTATGAAGCCAACATGGCTATGCATGATACCGATGTTCTGATAGCGATCGGAGCCCGTTTCGATGACCGGGTGACCGGCCAGGTGGCAGAGTTCTGTCCCAACGCAAAGATCATCCATGTGGATGTAGATCCCTCATCGATCTCCAAGAATGTCCTGGTGCATGTCCCTATCGTCGGTCCGGTCGGTACTGTCCTGAGCGATATGCTGAAAGTGGTCAAGGAATTTAAGAAGGATCACAACAGGAAAGCTGCTGCGAAGTGGTGGAAGCAGATCGAGGAATGGCGGAGCATGCATTGCCTTAAATATAACCAGAACAGTGATCAGATAAAGCCTCAGTATGCGGTGGAGACCCTGTACAACGTGACGGAAGGGGATGCTTTCGTGGCTTCGGATGTGGGGCAGCATCAGATGTTCGCCGCCCAGTTCTACAAATTCGATAAACCAAGGCGCTGGATCAATTCGGGCGGGCTGGGGACCATGGGCTTTGGTTTACCTGCAGCCATGGGCATTCAGATGGCGCACCCGGGTGCGGACGTGGCGGTGGTATCGGGAGAAGCCAGTATCCAGATGTGTATTCAGGAACTCGCAACCTGTCGACAGTACGATCTGCCGATCAAAATCATGCTGCTCAACAACGGGTACATGGGCATGGTGCGCCAGTGGCAGGAGTTTTTCTACGAGGGGCGTTACTCCCATTCCTACGTGGATGCTCTTCCGGATTTTGTGAAACTTTCGGAGAGTTACGGTCACGTGGGCATGCGAATCGAGAACCCCTCTGACCTGGAGGGGGCGATGAAGGAAGCTTTCTCTCTGAAAGACCGGTTGGTCTTCATGGATGTGGTTGTTGATCCAACCGAGAACGTCTATCCAATGATCGAGGCAGGCAAGGGTCACAACAAGATGCACTTGTCCCCGGAGAGTGAGTTGGTATGAGACACATTATTTCTATGCTGATGGAGAACGAGCCCGGTGCTCTGTCCCGGATTGCCGGACTGTTTACGGCCCGGGGTTACAACATCGAGTCCCTGATCGTAGCTCCCACCGAGGATGCTTCGCTGTCCCGTATGACCCTGGTTACCAGTGGTGATGAAGCGATAATTGAACAAATTACCAAGCAACTCAATAAGTTGATCGACGTGGTAAAACTGCTGGATCTATCTAAGGGTCCCCACATCGAACGGGAAATGATGTTGATCAAGGTCAGGGCAGAACGAGCGCACCGTGAAGAGGTCATGCGTCTTGCAGATATCTTTGGCGGCAAGATCGTGGATGTAACCAACACTTCATTTGTGGTCGAGTTGACCGGTAAGAGCACCAAACTGGATGGTTTTCTCGATGCTGTGGATGACGATCTGGTCGTGGAAGTGGTGAGAACCGGACCTTCAGGAATCGCCAGGGGGAACAGGGGTCTGTCGATTTGAGCCGGCACAAAATTCCAAATACGCTTATCTGAGTGGGGGAATCGTGAAGCGATTCACCCCCGACAACAGCTGATCATTCTCCGGTCGGCATCCATGCGCCTCTATCCGGATTCAGGCGTTCGGTGACCGGCACTAATCCCGGATTTTAAAATACAGGGTAATTTAGCCATGACCATGAATATTTACTACGATAAAGACGCAGACCTTTCGATTATCCAGGGAAAGAAAGTTTCCATAATTGGTTACGGTTCCCAGGGACACGCTCATGCCAACAACCTGAAAGAATCAGGTGTGGATGTCACGGTCGGATTGCGCGCCGGGTCCAGCTCCGCCGTCAAAGCCCAGAATGCGGGCCTCAAGGTAGCCTCCGTTGAAGAGGCCGTATCCAACGCCGATCTGGTCATGATTCTGGCACCTGATGAGCATCAGGCAGCGCTGTACAAAGAGCAGGTGGAGCCCAACATCAAGGCGGGTGCCGCCATGGCTTTCGCCCACGGTTTCAACATACATTTCGAACAGATCGAGCCCCGCGAAGATCTGGACGTGATCATGATTGCACCCAAAGGCCCTGGACATCTGGTACGTTCCACCTATACCCAGGGTGGGGGTGTTCCCAGTCTGATCGCGGTTTTCCAGGACGCCACCGGCCAGGCCAAAGGCATCGCCCTGTCCTATGCCTCAGCCAACGGTGGAGGGCGCGCCGGGGTCATTGAAACCAGCTTCAAAGAAGAGACGGAGACCGACCTTTTTGGCGAACAGGCCGTACTTTGCGGTGGTGCCACCGCGTTGGTCGAGGCCGGATTTGAAACCCTGACCGAGGCCGGCTATGCACCTGAAATGGCTTATTTCGAATGCCTCCATGAGCTGAAGTTGATTGTGGATCTCATGTACGAAGGTGGCATTGCAAACATGCGCTATTCCATTTCGAATACTGCAGAGTACGGGGATCTCACCCGTGGCCCCCGGATTGTCACGGACGAAACCAAGGCGGAAATGCGTCGAATTCTGAAGGAAATTCAAAACGGTGAGTTTGCCAGGGAGTTTATCCTGGAGAACCGGGCCGGACAGGCCACTCTAAAGGCCAAGCGACGAATCGGCCGCGATCATCAGATTGAGGAAGTGGGTGGACGTTTGCGGGATATGATGCCCTGGATCAAAGCCAACAAGATCGTCGACAAGAGCCGTAACTGATTGAGGTGTGGCAACGGGCCAGTTTGCGTCAGGATAAGGAATTACCCTGAATTTCAAGCTGCCCACTCACCGGCCTCAGGGCCATGAAAAGTCGAACTTTTTTTTGGCCGGTCTTCTGGCCCGTCTTCAGCGTTACGGAAAGGGTTGCCTGGAAAATTCACGCAACCTTTTCCATGACTTGAATATCAGCCAGAATTCTGCACAATTTCAGGACATTCACGAATTTCCGTGGCCTTGGGGCTGCGGCAAGAAATAAGTATCCCAGTATTACGCCGGATTTTTACTCAGATTCAAGGCGTGGAAAGGGGCACATAGCCGTTCTATGTAACCCTTTCCACAACGCAGAAGATGAGCAAAAAGGCAAGTAAGATGGGATATTTTATTCTTGCCGCAGCCCTTAGCCCCCGGCATTTGCAATCAACCCTACGAGTAGACGGTTATGCCTGATCCCGTACCCGGTCGTCGTCGCAGTCGTGGTATCTATCTGTTGCCCAACCTCTTTACCACGGCGGCCCTGTTCAGTGGTTTCTATGCTGTTCTAGCCGCGATCAACGGGCAATTCGAACCTGCTGTCATTGCCATATTCGTCGGACTCGTTCTCGATGGGTTGGATGGAAGGGTGGCGCGTATGACCGATACCCAGACGGCATTCGGTGCAGAGTATGACAGCCTCTCTGATATGGTGGCGTTCGGGCTGGCTCCCTCGCTGGTAGCCTATGTCTGGTCATTGAGCGGTCTTGGGAAGCTGGGATGGATGGCTGCTTTTATCTATACTGCGGGTGCAGCGTTGCGCCTCGCCCGCTTTAATACCCAGGTCGGTATTGCGGATAAGCGATATTTCCAGGGCCTGCCCAGCCCTGCCGCCGCTGCGGTGATCGCAGGAGGTATCTGGGTCGCGGTGGACTATGGCATCACGGGCACCGAAGTTTCGTATCTCGTCTGTCTCATGACCGGACTCACAGGGCTTCTGATGGTGAGCAACGTTCGCTACTACAGTTTCAAGGAAGTGGATTTCCGGGGTAAAGTTCCGTTTTTTTCCATGGTTGTTATCATGCTGGTGCTGGCTGTTGTCATCGTTCAGCCGCCATTGGTGCTGTTCTCCATGTTTCTGCTGTATGCAGTCTCAGGGCCGGTGATTACCCTGTTTCAGTTGCGTCGCCGCCGATCGTCAAGGAAATCCCAGCCCGGCCGGGAGACCGATGGTAAGTCGTGACAAGGCTCGACGCTTTGTGGCGTTCATTTCCACGCTGTCACTGATCCCCCGGACTGAGGGATATCGCTGTACACCCTGTGCTTTTAAACTATCCCCGATGTCGGGCTGGCACTGATTGATTGAGAACCCCCAGGGGGAATTCCTATGAACGAAAAAGGTAAACTGATCATTTTCGATACCACGCTGCGGGATGGCGAGCAAAGTCCTGGGGCTTCCATGACCCGGGAGGAGAAGCTGCGCATCGCCAAGGCGTTGGAGAAGCTGCGGGTGGACGTTATCGAAGCGGGCTTTCCGATTGCAAGCCCGGGGGATTTCGAAGCGGTTCAGGCTGTGGCCCGGGCTATCAGAGACAGTCGGGTCTGTGGGCTTGCACGAGCGCTGGAAAAGGATATCGACTGTGCCGGCGAGGCGCTGAAGGATGCTGTATCCGGTCGTATACATACCTTTATCGCAACTTCACCCATACACATGCAGCAGAAGCTTCGCATGACGCCGGATCAGGTGGTGGAGCAGGCTGTGTGGGCCGTTAAGCGGGCACGTAATCTGATCGATGATGTGGAGTTTTCAGCAGAGGATGCGGGGCGCTCGGATATTGATTTTCTCTGCCGTGTCTTTGAACAGGCTATCAAGGCAGGCGCGACGACTATCAACGTACCGGATACGGTCGGCTACAATCTCCCCGATCAGTTTGGTCATACCATCCAGACTTTGCTGGAGCGCATTCCTAACGCGGACAAGGCTGTATTTTCGGTTCATTGCCACAACGATCTGGGACTGGCCTCTGCCAACTCTCTGGCGGCGGTGGCAAATGGCGCCCGGCAGGTCGAGTGCACGATCAATGGTCTTGGTGAGCGGGCTGGAAACGCCTCCCTGGAAGAGGTTGTGATGGCCGTTCGAACACGTCGTGATCTATTCGATTGCGATACCGAACTCGATACCACCCAGATCGTCAACTGCTCCCGCCTGGTGGCGAGTATTACCGGATTCCCGGTACAACCCAACAAGGCGATTGTCGGGGCCAATGCGTTTGCCCATGAGGCAGGTATCCATCAGGACGGTGTGCTCAAAAGTCGTGAGACCTATGAAATCATGAGGGCTCAGGATGTGGGCTGGGTACAGAATCGGATGGTATTGGGTAAGCACTCGGGACGAAATGCCTTCCGGGCCCGTCTCGAAGAGCTGGGAACCGTTTTCAACAGCGAAGCCGAACTCAATACGGCTTTTGGCCGTTTCAAAGACCTCGCGGATAAAAAACATGAGATATTCGACGACGACTTGCAAGCGCTGGTCAATGACGCAGGTTTCAGTAGTGAAAATGAACGGGTCCGGCTGATTTCATTGAGGGTTTGCTCAGAAACAGGGGAAACCCCCCGTGCCAGTGTCGTGCTGTCCCTGGATGGTCAGGAACAACACTGCAGCGCAGAGGGGGGCGGGCCGGTGGATGCTGCTTTTAAGGCTATTGAGTCGATTGTGGGTGTCGAGGCTGTGTTGGAGCTGTATTCGGTCAACAGCCTGACCAGCGGAACCGATGCTCAAGGTGAAGTGACGGTACGGATGCAGAAAGACGGTCGTATCGTCAATGGTCAGGGCGCCGACACCGATATCGTAATTGCGTCTGTGAAGGCTTATGTCAATGCATTTAATAAGTTACTGCAGGATCAGGAAGAGACCCACGTTCAGCAGGGTCACGTCTGAATCCAGGTGAATGACTCGCTCAAGCGTCGGTATCTGGATGCGATGGGAATCCAGACCTGGGTGGAAAGAACTCAGATGCCGGGCCAGGTGGTAGAGCCCCAGGTAGCAAAGGCCGAAGCGGTGGAGCCGCTCCCGGAAGCTATACCCGAACCCCGGGCGGATGACATTCCTCCCTGGCTGGATGATGTGCCTCCACCCACTCAGGAGTGGGAGCCTGCGGTCGATCTGTATGAACCGGAGAATGACCACCGGGACGATGTTGCCCGGCTGGATTGGGCCGGGCTTCGGGATCGGGTCAAGCATTGCGAGGGATGTGACCTCTGCAAGTCCCGGAAGCAGACCGTGTTCGGTGTGGGAAACCAGTCTGCAGATATCATGATCATCGGTGAGGCCCCGGGAGTGGAGGAAGATCGCCAGGGTGAGCCTTTCGTGGGGCGTGCCGGGCAGTTGCTGACCGCCATGTTGCTCGCCATGGGCTTGCAGCGGGAAGAGGTCTTCATTGCCAATATTCTCAAGTGTCGCCCACCGGGTAACAGGGATCCCAGACCTGAGGAAGCGTTGCGATGCGAGCCTTTTCTGCGACGTCAGGTGAAACTGGTAAAGCCGAAAGTCATTCTGGCTGTTGGTCGTGTGGCTGCCCAGAACCTGCTTAAGTCCCAGGAAGCGGTTGGCAGAATGCGGGGGAAGGCGTTTCGTTTTGATGATATTCCCACGGTGGTGACCTATCATCCGGCGTATCTGTTGCGTTCACCCCAGCATAAATCCCGGGCCTGGAAGGATTTGCAGCGCACCCTGGGAGTATTAAGGAAATGATTCTCTTGTTCGGCATTCAGCCTGATGGATTCTGGTTAGAATTTCGGCGACGATCCTGTTTTCGGGCCTTACCATGAGTGCGATTCTCAAGGATCCGCTGTCCCAGATGCGTCCCATGCAGGATGCCGATGTGCAGAGGGTCATGGAACTGGAGCTTCTGGTTTATGAGTTTCCCTGGACGCCAGGGATTTTCAGGGATTGCCTGCGGGCTGGTTACTGTTGCTGGTTGTACACCCTGGATGATCATTTTACTGGCTACGGAGTGATGTCAGTGGCCGCCGGAGAGGCTCATATTCTCAATCTGTGTATCCATCCGACACATCGAGGTGAAGGCCTGGGTCGCAGATTACTGCAGCAGTTGCTGAGACTGGCCCGAATCCATCGGGCTGATACCGCGTTTCTGGAAGTACGGGTATCCAATCGCACCGCCCTGGCGCTCTATCGGGATGTGGGTTTCAATGAAGTAGGTTTGAGAAGAGGTTATTACCCTTCGAGAGCGGGTCGCGAGGATGCCGTTTTGCTGGCCTTGAACCTGGGTGATTCAACAGCCAGCTGAAAGCTTTGCCCCCCCGCACATCAAGATTTCGGATCCTGGTGACTGATTTGGATGAGGCGCTGTCAGCTTGAACTGACAACTGCCTTGATCTCCTAGTATAATTGCCCTCTTTTTTTGGAAAAAAGCCCTTCTGATGTCTGAACTTCTTGATCAGCTTGGCAAACGCCGTACGTTTGCCATTATTTCTCACCCCGATGCGGGTAAGACGACGCTTACCGAAAAACTGTTGCTGTATGGTGGAGCCATTCAGATGGCAGGTACGGTCAAAGGACGGAAGGCGGCTCGTCATGCCACCTCGGACTGGATGGAGTTGGAGAAAGAGCGGGGTATTTCGGTGACCTCATCGGTGATGCAGTTTCCCTATGGGGACGCCATTGTGAATCTGCTCGATACTCCGGGACATGAGGATTTCTCCGAGGACACCTATCGAACGCTCACTGCGGTGGATTCGGCATTGATGGTGATTGACGTGGCCAAGGGCGTCGAGGCTCGCACCATTAAACTGATGGAAGTATGCAGACTGCGCGACACGCCCATTCTGACTTTTGTCAACAAACTCGACCGGGAAGGGCGTGATCCTCTCGAGATCCTCGATGAAGTGGAGTCGGTGTTGGGAATCAAGTGTGCCCCGGTCACCTGGCCCATTGGTATGGGGAAGCGACTCAAAGGTGTCTATGATCTGCGTACCGGAAAAACCCATCTTTTCTCCGCCACCCATGCTGGAAAGATCAAAGCCGGCGAAGTGATCGAGGGACTGGATAATCCCCGAATGAACGAGCTGATTGGCGATCAGGCCGATGAACTCAGGGAAGAGATCGAACTGGTACAGGGTGCCAGTTATCCGTTGGATCTGGAGTCCTATGCCCGGGGTGAACAGACGCCGGTATTTTTCGGTTCAGCAATCAACAATTTCGGGGTCAGGGAACTTCTGGACGCATTCGTGGAGTATGCCCCAGCACCCCGGTCACGCCAGGCAAAAGCACGATTGGTAGAACCCAAAGAGAGCAAGTTCACCGGATTTGTTTTTAAAATTCAGGCCAACATGGATCCAGCACACCGGGATCGCATCGCTTTTCTGCGCGTCTGCTCAGGTTCCTACAAAAAGGGAATGAAGATGCGCCACGTGCGTATCACCAAGACCGTTCAGGTGAGCAATGCCATCACTTTCCAGGCGGATGCCCGGCGGCACGTAGAGGTTGCCTGGCCGGGGGATATCATCGGTCTGCACAACCACGGAACCATTCAGATCGGGGACACCTTTACCGAAGGAGAGGTTCTGAAGTACGAAGGTATCCCGTACTTCGCACCGGAGTTGTTCCGTCGCCTGGTGCTGAAAGATCCGCTGCGTATGAAGGCGTTGCAGAAAGGGGTGCTGCAGCTGTGTGAAGAGGGGGCAACCCAGGTATTTCGACCGCTAAAGAACAACGATCTTATTCTTGGTGCGGTAGGCATGTTGCAGTTCGATGTTGCTGCTCACCGGTTAAAGGATGAGTACAAGGTGGAGGCTATCGTTGAACCAATTTCTGTGGTCACAACCCGTTGGGTTCGCTGTGAAGATCCAAAGATGCTGGAGCGTTTTCGGATCAAGGCCTACGAGAATCTTGCAGTCGACGGAAACGATCAACTGGTATATCTTGCCCCGACCCGGGTCAATCTCGATCTCACCAGGGAGCGCTGGCCGGATATTGAGTTTCTTGCAACCAGAGAACTCTAGTATCTTCCCAAAAGCGCTGCCAGGTCAGTTTGTCAGCTCAATGGCCCTAAACCGGACAGGCTGTTTCCGGTGAGGGAATATGCATTGTTTTCAGTAGCCAGGGACCTCTCTGCTGGTATCCGGACAACAGATCAGGGGCAGGGTGTTGGTGTGACGCGCAGGTAACGTTGATACATTTCAATCAACTTCGCAGGAAAGAGTGAAAATGGAAACCGAAGAAGTTAAACGTCTGATCGAAGTGGGTATTCCCGGCAGTCAGGTAACAGTTACCGGAGACGGCCGTCATTTCGAAGCGCTAGTCATCAGCGGGTTGTTCGCCGGAAAGACTCCACTGCAAAAGCAGAGGATGGTAATGGATACGGTGCGGCCTCAGCTTGAGAGCGAAGAACTGCATGCGTTGTCTATCAAGGCCTTGGCACTATAGAGGAAAAGTTGTGGTCTGTATCAAGCGAGGCTGTCACAATGCCTCGCGCGGATGTCGCATGGCCTTTTGACTGGTACAAGCGGCTATCGTTAGCCACCAAAATGTAAACTTTTTCGTATCTACTCACCCCGCATGGGCGATCTGCTCCGGAAGACGTCGTAAATAGCTCCCTGTAGACTTGGGCTTGGCATCCCTGCCAAAGATACTTCCTCCAGAGACCACCCATGCAGGGTAATCTCTGGGGGGGGGTGAGCAGTTCCGCTTTTTCCTTCTATTTAGTATCAATACCGACCTAGAAGTACCAAATCGCAAAAGTGGCATCGAGGTGTGGCTTCAACCACTTTGATTATATATGGGGAGTGGTAACCAAATTCATACTCTAGCATTGTCTCTAAATCCAGTGTCTGATTTCACGAAATTCGCTAAAGAATCGCTACGCTTTCGCCGCTATAAAAACTGGAGGCGGTAGATGCCAACGACCATGCGCATATCCGCCAGTTATTAATTCAACTCCGAGAGGCCCAGTACGGCAGTCGAGGGGATTAGGCACCAGCAATGCATCATGTTATCGGAAGCGTACCGTTGAATGCCTTTATGTGGTTAAGGTCAACTTTATGGACATAAGACACCAATACCCGTCGGAACCGCAACAGACCACAGCCTCGACATCCGTCAGCCAGCCGGTGTCGAAAGAGAGTGTCCGAGGAACTTTCCAAGGAGTTAAGGAAGCCGAGCAGATTTCGGATACGCCGGCCGTCAAAGAAGTACCTGCTGGCAAGGAAGGGGTAAAGCCTCAGGAACTTGGCAACGCGGTGCGCGACCTCAATGACTATGTTCAGGTCATCAAGAGAAATCTCCAGTTCAATATCGACAGGGATAGTGGCCACACCGTTGTCAAAGTTGTCGACGCGGAGACGGAGGAGACCATCCGACAGATTCCTTCCGAGGAGGTGTTGGAAATGGCGCGTCACCTTGTCGACAGCATGGATCAGCCTGGGCTGATCTTTCAAATGAAAGCATGAGTTGGACTACTCACTTATGGAGTACGTGAAGAAGTTTTGTCACCAGACGCATGAGGGTCCCTATCGGTGGTCCTGCCAAGGGAACCAATCGTGAAGATATTTGGCTGTCTTTGCGGCGCTGAATCAATGAATTCAAGTCAACCAGTTAAATTCCAAGATGGAGTAGTTTCATGAATCCATACAACGCACTGAAGCAATATCACCGAACCGACGTTCAGGGTGGTGTCATGGGTGCTTCTCCCCACAAACTCATCCAACTGTTGATCAATGGGGCACTCGACAGGATCAATAAAGCGAAAGCGGCGATGAAGTATGGGAATGTTGCCAAAAAGGGTGAGTATATCGGAGGTGTGATCGACATCATCAATGGTCTGAAAGACAGCCTCGACAAGGAGAACGGTGGAACGTTGGCTGAGAATTTGGAAAATCTTTACAGCTACATGGGACGCCAGCTTTTGTCTGCCAATTTGAACAACGACGAAACCAAGCTGGAAGAAGTGGCGAACCTGCTGTCTGAGTTGAAATCCGCCTGGGTTGCTATCGGGCCGGAAGCCCCGGTTTCGGCCGGCAATGCAGCAATAGGAGGATCCACACATATCTCTGTGGGTGCCTGACCCTGGAGGAGTCTGGGATGTAATACCCGGTCAACTGGCGGCTGAAAGTATACAAGGTGCCTACCGAACCGGGTCCTGTTTCATCGGTGGTTCGCCTGAAGTCACCGTATATCTCCCCTCATCACCGGATTTCCGGGGACGGTTACCAACTCGCCCCCGGTTTGATTGACGAAATTCGTCCCGCAATCAATGAAAACTACGCGTAAGGGATCCCGCAATTTCTGGTCTAGATCTCGGTTGCGTTAGAGCGACGCGTCACCAGGCAGGCAATCTGGCCGACCGCGTAAAAAAACAAAAAATTAGATTCACTGGATTTCCCTTATGATGGTTGACGCACCAATTCCTTGCCTAAATTGTAGTTTGTCTCCAATTGTTCAGAGAATTCCCCCAAATCCGATCTAAATCCGATCTGGGGTTCATCTCCGGTGTACCGCTTCCCAGATGTTGGCTGGATGTGCACTACCGAGACGAATATTTTCAGCGGCCATAAGCTCGGTAGCAATCGGATAATCCATACGGTCTGCTATTTGCCTGGGGACTCAAAGCGCATGGGATAGACAGGCACTTGTAAGAAGAATCGATTGCCGAACTGTGATTGCAGGTGTAAGTTTATGCGCGAGGCTGCATTGGCAGCCAACTGCTTAGGCAGGTTGATTTTGCCATTGTTCTGGCACAGACTGAATTAAAATCACGGGAAATAATAAACATGACTAAGCTTACACGGGAGTTAGACTATGGCGACCATTTACATTAGCAGCCTTCCCTTTCGGGCCGACGAGACCTTTATCCGGAATCTTTTTAGCCCTTACGGTGACGTCTTGTCGATTGACCTGCATGCGGACTGGGTGAACCCGACCCATGAGCCCTATGCGTATGTCGAGTTAGAGACTCCAGACCCCGAATCTGCCGTGGACGCTCTGGACGGTCAGAAATTCGGCCAGAATCATATTCGCGTGCATCGGCGAGTGGAATTGCAGGCCCATAGCGGCGAAACCAGCTGACCTTGTCATCCACTATTTTTAAATCAAATACTAAATCATTCTCTGGAGGGGCTCATGGCTCAAGATGTCGACCAAAAGATCCTTGATGATCTACGCCGATTTGATTTCGTTTCACAAAATATCTGGCCCCATGTCCGACGCCTGTTTAAGGGCTCGATTGCGCAGCGCTGCAACCAATGCGTGATTTCTTCGCGTGTGCCTTATGTCACATTGACTGATGGTGTCTGCAACCTGTGCCACGAGCACAATCAACTACGCGCCAATGATGAAGAAACCGTTTGGCAGAAAAAATATCTGGAACATCAGCGTAAGGAACTGGATCAACTGCTGAAAAGCCAACAGGGAAAGGGCCGCGACCGGTACGATGCACTAATTCTGTTCAGTGGCGGGAAGGACAGCGTCTATATGCTCTCGCGTTTGGGTAAGGAATACCCCGGCCTGCGCCTGCTGCTGATGACCTGGGATAACGGCTATTACTCCAAGCTCTCCCTGCAACGCTGCAAGGAAGTTGCTGCAAAGCTGGACCTTGACCATATCGTCTACAGGCCGAGTTCCTCCGTCTACAAGACGCTTTACCGCTACACCCTGACGAATGTCGAGATGAAGGGCAGCTATCAGACGGTTGACCGGCTCGACGGCACGCTGAATCAGATGTTGGGTTTCTATTTTGCCTATGACATGAATATCCCGCTGGTACTGGCGGGCGTTGATTTTGCGCAGGAACTGATCATGCAGTTCCACTCCTATTACGTGATGCCTTTTGAGGATATGTGCTCCCGCACCTTGACTGACCGAATGGAGCGGCGGTCGGGCTTCAAGATCGCGGATATCTTCACTGAAGCTGATCAGAAGCTGTTCTGGGACGGCACCGACAGGGATCCCGGTCGCATTCCGCAATATGTGCTGCCCTTCGTAGCCTGGCGCCCCGACAAGGGTGCTGTTCTGGGCGAGCTTGAGCAAACGGGGCTGATGCCGGAGAAAGATTCTTCCCCGATCCTGACCAATAACCAGGTGCTTTCGGTTATGACCGCCATTGACTTCAAGACGATCGGCTATTGCAGTTTTGAGCCGGAATTCGCTGAAATGATTCGTTTCCGGGAGAATGACCCGGTTTATTGGCGCAACGCCTTTGAATTGGCAGAGATTGCCTCCCATAATAAAGTGCTACTGCAGCGCACAATTTCCAAAGTACTGGGCAAGCTGGACCTGAGCTATGAAGAAGTTGGGCTCGAAGCTTGAGTCCCCACAGCTGCAGGTCTCCGGGAAGTGTGTGAGGTTTTTTGTCGTACTGCAGAAGCGGCTGGGCACGGTAAGCCGACTCCTGTTTAGGATAGGTGTCGGCTTACCGAGAGGCCTTCCTTATTTCATTCTTCCAAACGACTTCGTCTCAGGGCACGTGATTGTGTACCTGCGGGAGCCATTCATAGCGACCGGGGGCAATGATTCCGTCCGGGTCGAGCGCCCGCTTCAATCTGCCCACCGCGCCTCGAAAGCTGTCGTCGCTCTTCGACGCGAGGAGTTCTGTCCCCCTCGCCGAGGTTCGATATAAAGGGTAGCCAAGCTCGCAAAGCCTGTGAACTCCGGCCTCGTAACACGCTAAACCGCGCTCGGTCTCTGTTCTGTCTTCCGCGTCATAGTCGATCGTATATACCGCTGCCAGGGCGCGTTCGTTGATCATGTTAACAGTCACGTGGCAGTCGAAGCCGAAACGCCCGAAAAGTGCGTCCATCTCCCGGTTGAGCAACGCAAGATCCTCCTGCCTGAACGGAATGATCGGCGCCATCCACATAATGCCGATGCGGACGTTTGCCAGATCGGTGTCGTCGGAAAAATCCGCAGGCACACCGTTCCGGTGGCGCCAATAGCTTCCCTGAAGAAAGGCGCCGGTGGGCTTGCCGCTGTGTATGCCGGCGAGCGCGGTGCCGAGCCGGATCTTCTTTTCCAGCTCCTGAAACGGGGCGAGATTGCCGAAAAGTCGCACCAAAAGCTTTCCCGCCTCCAGGATATGGCGGGGGAGAAAGATCACCTTGGCATTCACGCCGGCCAACGCACGCTTGAGTAGTTTCCTGTGCAGTGCAACCTGACGTGAACTGCCGTAGAACGCACCGGACATCGACCAGGCGCCAATTCCCGCTTCCCGGCGTAGCGCCTCCCTTAGCTCCGGTGTCAAGCGGGCACGCCCCGGGAGCCGGTCGCGGGGAAACGGTGCGTCTAATGCCAATGCTCTGAGGTCGTTCCCAATGTGGGGCACGCTCTGCAGAATGCGCTGCAGTCTGAGTTCGCGCAGGGGAGTCAGAGCATCGAGGAGATCTTCGTCCCTGTTGAAGAGCACGATATAGGGGCAGAATGACTCAGGGACGGGTACGAGCCACAACCCAAGCTGAGTGACGATCCCAAAGTTCGACTGGGTGAAGATACCGTCGAGGTAGGGGCCGGTTCCGTACGGGTAGATGTGGGTGGTCTTGGCTCCCTCGAAGTGGCCGAATCCGGTTCTCAGTACCTCTCCTGACCCGAGAACGACCTCCATCCCGGAAATCGTCTGGAAGCGGTTTCCGTAGGGGCTGTGCCCGAAGCCGCGCTCTACAATATTACCGATCAGGCTGGTATTCGGTCCCGCACCCGTACAATCCACCCAGAACGGCACCTTGTTTTCGGTGAGGTAACGGGAGAGCTGGCGCTGGGTGACACCAGGTTCGATCACCGCGTAGCCGAGCTCGGGATCGACTTGGCAAATGCGGTTCATCCGTCCGAGGTCGACGATCACCTGTCCATCGAATACCGCGCAGGCATCGCCGTAGCCCCAGTTCTGGCCTGTGCTGATAGGATAGAGCGGTGTCCGGCAGCGGCGTGCGATGATGACGAGCCGCACCACCTCGTCACGCGTGCCTGGCTTCAGGATCGCTGCGGGCCGCCGTCCCGATGACGAGGTGCTTCGGGCGTAGTGGTCCAGCGTGGCGCAGTCGACAAGTACATGGGAATCCCCGAGGATTTCCCGCCAAGCGTAAAGCGCCCCCTTAAGGTCGCTGCGCGAGTCGAAAGCACTGATGATGGGCTTCTCGTTTTCTTCTGGCAGGTTTCCCACTGTCTGTTCACCTTCTAAGTGCTCTGCAATCGAGTTCAGGCTCTCCACGCTACCAGGAGGGACCACGGCAACTTAAGTCATGGAAAAACTTCGAATCATGCGGATGAACACCGAGGTTTGTATTCTGTTCGCGTTGCCTGTTATGGCACGAATGTTGACTATTAAGGTAATCGCGATTGCGGTGAATATCACAAAGTTAGAGACTATATCTTTTTCATGACAGTTGACACAATAGGCCATGTGCCAATCCTGCAGACTCTCCGCTGATAGGGTCTGTCCTTGTTTTCCTAACCCGGTGGAGTAGATGTGACTGCAGCGCTTGTGCTCGATTGGGTTGTATTTTAGCTTAAATCCTGCAAGTATCGTTTCGCGCCATAATGTCCGACTTGGCAAATGATCTGCCCGACTAAGGAAGCTCTGAATAAGCCCTTTCTGGTCTTTTCAGAGTACAGTAATCAGAAAACGCAATTTCTTATTGCTTTCATTTCAACGAATTACAGTCGATGAAATGGCAGTACATCCTGGTATCGCGTAACCTCTGAACTTGTTCAGAGGTTCCCTAAAGTGTCGAATTGTGCGTTGCCATGAACCACGCTGGTTTGTAGAATGCTCCTTTGCGTGTTTTCAATGGCTAAGTCGATTTCTGGTTCGCTGGGAATGCTACAGTGAGAACTTTCTCGGGTTTGTTTAGCTCGCACCCATTTTTATCCTTACTCAGGCAGCTTTAAGTGCGGTTCTAACTCAAGGTGACTTCGTGAATTATTCCCCCTGGCAATTCGAATCCTGATGCGCAATACGCGTCGTGCATTCATTCCAGTTGTCACAGCTAGCTTTGGAGCTATTTCATTATTGCTTTCAGGAGAATGCATCGAGTAGATTCTCTGGGCTATGCGGACGAATATGACCGAGTCTCAGCTTTGCCACATCCGAATCGCGAGTCTGGGTTTTGATGAGAATGACCCTACCGAACCATTCTTGTTTCTTATGCCACACAATTTGCATAAGGTGATGAAGTTGGAATATCTGCAAATTCAACGAGGTATGTTATGAATCTGACTATACAGGCGGCTACACATTTCACAGCTATGTCTTGCCGTTTGAATCCGACTTTTCATCGCCGCATATGGGGTGCGGTGTTCGCGGTTGTATTGTCCGCTGGGATTGCCGCCTGCAACAGCACCGACAGCAATCCGGAGGAGAGTATCGAACGCGCCAAAGTATTCCTGGACGAAGGTGAATACAGATCGGCAGTTATCGAACTCAAAAAAGCTTTACAGCAGGACTCCAACAATTCCGAGACCCGCTGGTTGCTGGGCAAGGTTTATTTGGATACCGGAGATTTTGTATCAGCTGAGAAGGAGATGCTGCGAGCAGTCGAACTGGGTATCGTGGAAGATTCGGTAGTAATTCCTCTTGCGCGGGCTTTACTGGCTCAGGGAAAGTACCAAGCCGTAATTGACAATGACTATTCTGTCGGGATGCTGACGCAATCGCAATGGTCCACATTGTGGGCGCTCAGAGGACATGCATACCAGGGCCTGGGTGAGGTCGATTCCGCGGATACATTCTACAATAGGGCGCTTACGATCAATGAGAATGAATCCGAGGCGAACCTTGGCAAAGCGCAGATTGCAGCGACGCGAGGTGAATTGGATCTGGCCCGCGGATTGCTGGACACGCTGATAGAAGCAAAACCCGAATTTACGTCGGCGTGGGTGCTTTTGGCCGAAATCGAACAGTATGAGGGACACAAACACGTTGCCGAAGGTAACGGAGAACTTGCACGTACTGAATTTGAGAAGGCGATCATCTCGTACTCGGAGGTGCTCAAACACAATCCCAATAATCTGGCCGCATTGTCGAATCGCGCTACACTCTACATCATAACCAACAAAATGGCGGAGGCAAAAAAAGATATCAGTGGAATGAAGTCGCTGTCCCCAGACTTTTCCGGCGGGCATTTTGCCACCGCGTTGGTCAGTTACGCCGAAGGTGAAACCGCTCAAGCCGAAGATGCGTTGCAGCGGCTCATGTCTGTGCAGCCGGACTTCCTGCCCGCATGGTTGCTGTCAGCCCAGGTCAGTTACGATAAGAAGAGCTACGAGCAGGCCTTACAGTTGCTCGTACGTTACCTCAATCGTTTTCCGGAGAAACTATCTGCAAATATTCTGCTGGCCTCGACATATCTCAAACTGGATCAGCCCCACGAAGCACTGAAATTACTCAATCCCTACCTCCGTACTGGCAAAGCCGACCCGCAAATTCTCACGCTGGCAGGAGAGGCATACTTGCAGATCAACGATATTTCGGCCGCCGAAGACATGTTCAGTCAGGCATCGGAACTGGTACCGGAAAGCGCCACCTTGCGGATGAAACTAGGCACCATCCGGTTGGCCCAGGGTGACTTGAATGCAGCGATCGCGGATCTTCAGGGTTCCTCCAAGCTGAACCCCGAACTCATACAGGCGGATGCGGTGCTGATAGGTTACTTCCTTTCGGAAGGAAAGTTCGACGATGCGCTGTCCGCCACCGAGGTCCTGCAATCGAAACATCCAGACCACCCCCTCCCATACACACTGCGGGCACGCGCTGAAATCGGATTGCGCGACAACCAAAGTGCCCGACAGAATCTGGAGAAGGCCATCAGTCTCAACCCTGATTATTTACCGGCCCTGATACAACTATCTGAACTCGACATTGCTGAAGGCCATGTCGAAATCGCCCGTAAGCGATTCATTGAGTTTCTCGAACGTAATGCGGAAAATGTGCCCGCGATGCTGGCGATGGCGCACTTTGCGATCAGAGGCAACGACGAAACGGGCTACGTAGAATGGCTGGAAAAAGCCTCGCAAGCCGATGGCAGAGCTTTTCGACCCCGACTCTTACTGGCGGAATTCTACATTAACAAGGATTCCGTCGAGGATGCGCTGCGCATCGCCCGTGAAGCTCACGCTGCCGACCAGGACAATGTAGAGGCGCTGGCCTTGCTTGCCCGGGTTGAACAACTGGCGGGTGATTACAGCAACGCCCGGGTTTTGTACCAGAAGTTGGTTAAGCTGGATCCGAACTCTGCGCTCGCTTACTACAACCTCAGTAAAGTAGAGGCAGCCCTTGGGTATGTCGATGGAACGCGAGATGCGCTTCGCAAGGCCCTGTCCATAGAACCCCTCTACGCTCGCGCGTTAGTGGCCTTGGTCGCCTTGGAACTGCGAACGGGCCGTGCCGACGTGGCTCTGAGGCTCGCACGTGAGTTCAAGGCACGCGCACCAGGGTCGCCCCTGGGTTCCAAACTGGAAGGGGATGCGCTTTATGCTTCCCAACGACACACCGAGGCGATATCAGCCTACAAGGAGTCTCTGGGTATAGCAGATGACAGCTTGGTCGCCGTCAAACTTCACCGCGCCACTGCGCGAAGCGGCGATGTCGGTACAGCGGATGCCGTCCTACTGCAGTGGCTCGAAGCACGCCCGAAGGATGGATTCGCCCACACTTATCTTGCAGAAAGCCTCGCCCGGCGAAAACTCCACGACCAGGCTATCGAGCAATATGAGATAGTGGCGGAGATGACACCTGATGACGCCACGATTTTGAACAATCTGGCCAATCAATATCAGCTGGTGGATGACCCACGGGCACGCGGTACGGCGGAAAAAGCGTATGCCCTGGCTCCCAAGAATCCGGCAGTCACCGATACCTTGGGCTGGATTCTTATTCAAGATCAAGAATACGAAAAAGGTTTGCTATTGCTTGAACAAGCGGCGTCTACCTCACCGGAAACTGCAGAGATTCGCTACCACTTTGCACATGCGCTCTCAAAGGTGAATCAATTCGAGCGTGCCAGGGAAGAGATCGTAGCCCTGCAGAGCATGGCGCTCAGTCCCGAATTGAAAAAAAATGTCCAACAACTCTCGAATCGGCTACCCATCGAATAGGCAGGCTAACGTCCTATCGCAATCGGAGTGTGCAAATCTGGCATCACGGCACAGAATAGCTCACCCGAAGCACGAGTTAAGGGCCGCGGAAATTAATAAGTATCCAGAAATTGCGCTGGATTTTGGTTCAGATTCAAGGCGTGGAAAGGGGCGCATGGCTATTCTATGCAACCTTTTCCACAACGCAGAAGCTGGACCAAAAGACGAGCAAGACTGGATAATTGTTTTTTTCCGCGGCCCTAAAGCGCAGTGCTGAGCCCAGCAGACTAATGATTGGTATCGCTTAAGTTTTTGTTAACCTCCGGGGTACCGTTTTTTTACGACGGAGTCAGAGGTTAGTCATTTTTTCTTTCGGCATGACCGGCAGATACTGGACTTCGCGAATCACCCCGCTCTGAATCGACCGCGACGCGCCAGATCGAGTGACTCCTTCTGCTGCGGCTAAGTACCCTTTGGGTACTCCTCGGTCCATTGCGGAAAGTCGGCTTCCCACCATCTGAAAGAACACGTCAATGCCGTTCATGCTGGCATTGATATAGTCTCTGCCCCCGCGTGTTCCGGAAGCCGGGGTGTCATAGTTCTCAAAAAATTCGTGGGCAAAAAAAATCCCCCAGCACGACAAGTACCGGGGGATTCTGGGTCAAAAGCCAATCAGCTTCCGTATCTTTGCCGAATGGCTAGCCTTGCGGCTGCTTGATTTGATTTTGGCTGATAGTGCATAGTGCGCTTGCCTATGCGCGACGACGCCGGGCAAAACCACCCAATCCCAGCAGACCGATCGAAAACAAGGCCAACGTGCCTGGTTCAGGAATCAGTTTTACCCCGTCCAGGTCGCTGTGCCCGAATGCCCCGTTGATCATGGGGGCTCCGCCAGTAATTGTGCCGCTAAAGGTTGCATGGGCGCAGCCATCCGCGAATTGCCCAGCAGGAAAAGCACAAGGAGCCTGTGTGACGATATCTTGGTAGATGACCCGTCCCGCCGCGTTGGAAACGGTGCTCAGCGCGCCGGCAATCTGTGCGACAGGGATTACACTGCCTGCCGCCAGAATAGCGCCATAATCGCCGCCGGCCGGGGCAGTTTGTACTCCTCTCCAGAAATTATCCGGGTCCACGACACCGTTCTCATCTGTAAACCCGTCCACCTGATACAAACTTCCCAGCGAGGCCTGGCCGATACAGTCCGCCAAGCTAGTACAGTTGGTCGCCGGGTTGGTGGCTCGGTTTATATCGAGATCTCTATCCGGTGCGGGGCCAGGGGCCCCGTTCATCCACATGCCGATCATGGCGCCTTCTCCCGCACCGCCCTGGTCGACTATGGGATCCGCCTGGTCACCTATCGCCAGGATGGCATTCATGCCTCCTGAAAATGGTGCAAAAGTGTACACGGAGCCGAGGGTATTGGGCCCCCCTGCTCCATCTGCCGCATGTACCAGCTCCGTCACCGCAACACCGGTCAATTCACGACCGGTGGATATGGCGTTGGCACCGCCTATGGTATGGGGGTCAATTTCGAAAACTGCCACATGAACATCACCTACTGCCAGTGGCCCGCTGACTACGTTGCGATACCATTGGGCACCAATAAGAAAATCCCGATCATCCGGATTCGCAGGTGCTGCGACCGGCTTGAGCACGAAATCGATGTCGTCGTCTTCGAAGGCCATAATTACAGCAGCCTGAGCAGATATCGACAGGCCAACACCTAGCGCCGCCATGCTTGCACCGATGGCCAATTTTTTGAAGTTCATCTTAAGTTCTCCACTGTATTGAGTTTGGATATTTATTGGCCGCGCTGGCGGCTTATCTCTCAGTGAAGCATAAACCGGGCCAGCTTCAAGAATCTGGTTATAACTGCCAGTTTATTATAGAAAATTATCAACCATCCCCTAGAATGTTCTGTTCCTCATTGGCCAAGATTGTAAAGTTTTCTGACACTAAGGGCAGACCACGGTATTTCTCAAGCAATTCTCATCAAAGACGACCAACGATTCCGGATCCTTCCTCTACCGGGGCCGTTCCGATCTGCCTAGGAGCCTGTCCGAGAATAGGGGCCGTAGCGAGGGAAAACTGGTTTGAGCCAGATTATTTGATCATTTGAGGCGAATATTGGGCATATTTAACGAAAATGATCGGAG
>JAAELC010000430.1 GCA_024227135.1 Gammaproteobacteria bacterium | reverse complement strand
CATTTGAGGCGAATATTGGGCATATTTAACGAAAAAAAAGGATACCAGGCAGACCGGGAAAGCGCGGCAGTTCAGTTTTTTGATTCAGGTTAAATCGATGATCACTTTTCCATCGCCTGGATTCCAACTGCCCGGACCCGGATTAGGGCAGCCTGCCTCGCCGGATGAGATTTCCGCACGAGAATATACGGTGACAAAAGACGGTGTTGGGCTGCCTCCGGGAAGCGGGACAGCTTCGGAGGGTGCAGTACTCTATCAGCAGCTATGCGAAAAGTGTCACGGGAGGGCAGGCCGGGGGGCAAGCGCCGAAGAGCTTGTGGGAGGTATCGGAAGCCTTGCCAGTGGGTTTCCCGATAAGACCATCGGCAGCTGCTGGCCCTATGCGCCGACCCTGTTTGACTATATTCGACGGGCGATGCCGATAGATGCACCACTCTCTCTGACCGATTCCCAGGTTTATGCGCTTTCTGCTTATCTACTCCAGTTAAGCCGTCTGATTGCTGACTCCCAACGCATGGACGCGCAAAGTTTGCGGCGGGTGATTATGCCCAACCGGAAAGGGTTTCTGCAGACCGGTCCCTGAGTCCGGGTGGTCTCTGTTCCACTTAATCTGTGGAGCGTCGGCGGATCATCCGAACAGCTTTCGTAACCAGCCCAGAAAACCACCGCCCTCATCAGTCTGAGCCGGCGGAGCCTTAAGAGCAGGCGGGATTGGGGCGGGAGCGCTGTGGTCGGATGGCAATGCTGTATCCTGGCTTGACCTGAGGCTCTGTAGCTGATCGAAATGCCTCCTTAGCACCGAGTCCGAGGGTGGCTGCTGCAACCAGGCAGCGCTTTGCATCGCTGCGGCGGATTCAAAGTGCCTGCGCAATACCGAATCTTGGGGTAGGGTTTTATAGTACATGGAATGCTCCTCTGTGGTTGTTTCGATGACTGCATGATCCAGGTAATCCACTTGCAGGGCGCGTGGGAAACGAACCTGCATGGGTGAAAATAGACAATGGCATCCCTGCCGTTGCGGGAGGTAAGGTAGGGTCACTCATCATGACCCTCCGGCTACGAAAATACCGAAGGCTCTTGGACTTTCCCCGGTTGGGATTCTGTCAACGATCTGGAGTTTTTCCGCGTCAAGCACGACCAGTTCATTGCCGAACCAGTTGGCGATATAAACAAACCTGCCGCCCGGTTCGACGACGATGCCTTCAGGAAACTCTCCGATTTCCATCTCAAGAATCACCTGCCTCCGTTCTGTGTCGATCACAGAGATGCTGTTATCGTGCTGGTTGGTGACAAAGGCCCTTCGGCTGTCGGGGGTTAGTGCGATAGCGTAGGGCGTACTTCCTACCGGAATGGTTGCGATGACTTCCAGGCTTGCACAGTCGATTACGCTGACGTCGTTGCTGGCAACATTCGCAACATACACGCGCTCTCCGTTTCTGCTCGCGGCAATCCCGAATGGGCGCTCACCCACCAGTATCTCTGCTACCTTCTGATAGTTCTTGGTGTCCACCACCGATACCATGTTTTCATCCCGGTTCGCGACGAATAGAAGGCTGCCGGATGGATTTAGGACCAGACCTGAGGGTGAGTCACCGACCTGGATGCGGGCGAGCTGATCCAGGTTGTCGGCATTCAGCACGTAGACGACATCTGCATGCCAGTCTGCTACGAAAACCTCGCGTCCACTGGGTCCAAGCGCGATACCCAGCGGACCCAGGCCTACCATTGACCGGGCAACGACACGATGATTCCTGCCGTCCAGAACGAAGACTTCCTTGCTTTCCGGGTTGGTAATATAGACGCGCAGTGAATCCCTTGAAACGGCGACTCCGGCAGGTTTACTGCCGACCTGGACTGTCGCCTGGACCTGTCGGTCCAACAGGTCTATGACCGACACGCTGTTGTCGCCTTGATTAGTGACAAAGGCGTAGGACCCGGCACTAACCCAGGTGCTGCTGAGCAAAAGGACCAGAACAACGATCAATTTCTTTGAAACTCGGATCACCCCATGCGGCCCGGTCGATCGCATCGGATGCGAGCTATTGTGTTTGATTCTCAAGAGCGCTCTTAAGACTGTTCAAACCTGCGTTGTAGACACCGGTGACCGCATCTACCGCAGCCTGATCGTTCAGTTCCTGGGGTGGGTCGTTATTCGGGTAACCACGGTAGAAAGCGCCCTTCCAGGTCACGATGCTTCCCCCGTCGGCAGATGGCTTCACGTTCAACCAGGAGGAGTAGTTAGTGACCGGAAGTACGGTGACATCTACCTTGTCGATGCGGTAGAAGAGAGCCTGTTTTCCGGTGTCATACTTATCCAGTTTTTCGTGTATCATCCCCCCTCCCTTCAGCGTGAGGGTGCGGGTCGCTCCGATGGAATTACCGCCGTTTCCCACGACGGACTCGACCGCAGGATGCCAGCTCATGTCCTGAAAATTTCCAATCTTCTCCCACACCTTGTCCGGGGCTGCTGTGATCTGTACCTCCACAACGACCTTTTGGCGGGAAGGCCCGTGGGCTGCGATAGTGGCGGACCAGGCCAGCAGTGCGAAAACATACAGGGCGGCTGATATTCTCACAGAAAACCTCCGTTACAGTATTGGAATGACGAATCAGGCAGACTCCCGGGTCTCGTTCGAACCTGGGAAACACTGACAAGCGCGTAATTGGCAATTATGGAAGCAAAATTCGCGCCTGATGTTGATAATGCCGCCAAGTCTTTGTCCTGGTCTGACCGGCAGGAATGGAAGGTGCAAATATCGGGTTTCGGGGCAGGCCTGTTGCTAGTCACGTATCGTGTCATTATTGACACGCTTTGATTCAGTGTGATCGGTCGGGTTTCAGTATCCGTGCGCAGACCTCCCGGGTATCTCTACAGGCGAGATGCCGATGTTCCAACTCCACCGGCAGTATCTTCCGACAAGCCGCTCAACAGGCGCTGCTTTTTTCCATCTCCCGTACAGTCAACGGGGGGTGTTGATAAGGGTTATCATTTACATTAATCTAGTGGTATGAAAATTGCCTACCCTAACGGGGTGCCGATGAAGGCAGAGACGTTGAGAATCGACGTGAGATTGAGAGTTGTTGCCCGAAGATCTTCTGAATTCGTGCTGATATCGCTTAGCATATTGGTTTCCAGAAAAAATTCCTGCAAGCGTGGCTTGTCAGTGATTACGGCCGACTGAGGGAATATTTCTCGGGGAATCAAAATTAGACGAGCGAGATCGGTGGAGATTTGTGAATGATTCGGGTGATCAGGAGGAATACGCTTGAATAATTTCGGTGCAGCCTGCCTGCTCCTTAAACTTTGTTTCGCTGCAGAGCTGATGCTGATCATTTTCCCCGTAGTGGCGGTTGATGAGGTGCAGGTCACCCAAAAAAGCATCGAAATCCCAATTGCACTGTTCAGCCAGGCCCGGGAGGAGCATGTCCCTATTTCCCTGCTCGATCCGATCATCGATGACAGCGGGCTGGCTGGTGCAGAACAGGGGATTCGAGACAACAACACAACCGGACGGTTTACCGGCCAGAAGTTCCGGATAACTTTTCATCAGGTCAACGCGGAAGATTCCCCGGTGGATCGGTTCAGGCAGCAGTACGCGCTGGGTATTCGGCTGTTTCTTCTGGATCTGCCGGCAGCGACGATCCTGGAACTGGCTGATTTACCTGAGGCCGGCGGCAGCCTGCTGTTCAATATCGGTGCCAGGGATGACAGTCTGCGCACTCACGCCTGCCGGGAAAATCTGTTGCACACGGCGCCAAGCAGGGCGATGCTGGCGGACGCCTTGGCCCAGTATCTGGCGTGGAAGCGTTGGAACCGTTGGTTCCTGGTGGTGGGCAGACATGCTGAAGACCAGGCGTTCGCCGAAGCGCTGAAACGAGCCGCAGCACGTTTTGGAGGTAAGTTGGTCGAGGAGAAGGCGTGGACCTTTAAAGCGGGGGCGAGACGCACGGATTCCGGTCACACCCAGGCCCAGCAGGAGGTCAATGCATTCACCCAGGTGAGAGACTACGATATCCTGCTGGTCGCCGACGAGCGGGAAGAGTTCGGAGAGTACCTGAGTTACCGCACTTATCTGCCGAGGCCCGTGGGCGGCACCCAGGGCCTGGCGCCCAGGGCCTGGAGCCGGGTCCACGAGCAGTGGGGCGCTACCCAGTTCCAGAATCGATTCCATCGAACCAGCGGGCGTTGGATGAGCGAACTGGACTATGCCGCCTGGATCGCGGTGCGCAGTATCGGTGAGGGGGCTACGCGGGTGCGGTCCGGCGATCCTGCGGTGCTGCGCAGCTATCTGATGGGTCCCGAGTTCAAACTGGCTGCCTTCAAGGGAAGTGCTGTGACCTACCGTGACTGGAACGGTCAGCTTCGACAGCCATTGTTGATAACTTCTCCCAGGGTGCTGATCTCGGTATCGCCGCAAAAGGGGTTTCTTCATCAGTTCTCGATGCTGGATACTCTGGGTTTCGATCGATCCGAGACGCGTTGTCGATAGGATAGCTGGGGTGAATTTCCCTGCATTTCCACCACCGTAAATCTAAATGAGGAAAGCTGATGAACACTCTTCGATTGTCGAGCCGGAAAGGGATACGGATGCTGGTGTCCGCGATTCTGCTCATGGCGTCGGCGTCAGTCCACGCCTATACCGTCTACGTCTCCAGTGAAAAGGACAACACCATCACCGTGGTGGATGGCGATACCCTGGAACTGAAGCGCACGGTGGACGTGGGCGCGCGTCCAAGGGGCATCGCACTGAGCAAGGACAATAAGGTGCTCTACGTCTGCACCAGCGATGCCGACCATATCGAGGTGTTGGACCTGGATACGCTGAAAGTCATCCACACACTGCCTTCGGGGCCGGATCCCGAATTGCTGGTGCTGGGGCCTGAAGGACGCTACATCTACGCAGCCAACGAGGATGACAACATGGTTACGGTCATCGATGTGGAGAAACGCTCCAAGGTCGCTGAGATCCTGGTGGGGGTGGAGCCCGAAGGGATGGGGGTGAGTCCGGACGGCAAGTGGCTGGTGAACACGTCGGAGACGACCAACATGGCTCACTTCATCAACCTGGAAAACCTTCAGGTGGAGTACAATGTACTGGTGGATCAGCGGCCCCGGGTGGCCCAGTTCACTCCCGACGGCAGTCAAGTCTGGGTATCATCCGAGATTGGCGGAACCGTGAGCGTGATCGACGTCGCCAGCAAGCAGATCATCAGAAAGATCGGCTTTGCAATTCCCGGGATTCGTAGCGAGGCCATTCAACCGGTCGGTATCCGGATGAGCGAAGACGGCAGCCGCGCATTCGTTGCCCTTGGACCGGCCGCCAGGGTTGCCGTCGTGGATTCCGGAACCCTGGAGGTTGAAAAGTACCTGCTTGTGGGGCAACGGGTTTGGAACCTGGACCTCTCTCCGAACGGTAAACGCATGTTCACCACAAACGGAGTGAGTAACGACATGTCGGTAATCGATCTGGAACGGTTAAAGGTGATTAAGTCGATACCGGTGGGGCAGTTGCCATGGGGAGTGGTGGTTCGCCCATGAGTGAAGCGGCGCTGGCGATACGCGGGGTCAGTTTTTCGTACCCCGGGCGCAGGGTGCTCGAGGATATATCGTTAAGCGTGGCCCCGGGTGAGTTTTGTGTGTTGCTCGGGCTCAACGGTGCCGGAAAGAGTACTCTGTTCTCATTGATTACGCGCCTGTTCGTTTGCGACAGCGGAAGCATCGACATCTACGGACATAGTCTGCTGCGCAGAAGCCGCCGCGCCCTGGCACAATTGGGTGTGGTGTTTCAGCAGCCTACCCTGGACCTGGATCTGACTTTGGTGCAAAACCTCAGATACCACTGCGCACTCCAGGGACTCGACTATGGCAGATACCGGGATGAAATCGAAATGGCCATGCGGCACATCGGGCTGACCGAGCGGATGGGTGACAAAGTCAGGCAACTCAGCGGCGGACAACGTCGCCGGGTAGAGCTGGTTCGCGCGCTTTTACATGCTCCCCGCCTGCTGCTCGCGGATGAGGCTACCGTAGGGTTGGATATTCACAGTCGGCAGGCCATCCTCGACCAGGTTCGTGAGCGCTGCCGCGTGGCTGGAATCGGCGTGCTCTGGGCCACCCATCTGGTGGACGAGGTGCAGCCCGGCGACCGGTTGGTGGTGCTACACGGCGGCCAGGTGATGGCCATGGGCAGCACCGCCCGGATCATGCAGGAGACTGGCAGTGAGACCGTACATCAGGCATTTACCAGCCTGACACGGGAGGATACGGCTTGAGCCCGGCACAATATATCCATTGCCTGGGCAGCATCGTGATGCGTGAGGCGTTACGCTTCCTGCACCAGCGCGAGCGTTTCTTCGGGGCTCTGGTAAGACCACTGGTCTGGTTGTTCATATTTGCCGCCGGATTTCGTTCGATTCTCGGCGTCTCCATCATCCCCCCTTACGAGACCTACATCCTGTACGAAGAGTATATCGTTCCCGGACTGGCAGCGATGATCCTGCTGTTCAGCGGCATGCAGAGTTCCCTCTCCATGGTCTACGATAGAGAGATGGGCAGCATGCGGATGTTGATGGTCAGCCCGTTCCCACGCTGGTATCTGCTGTTATGCAAACTCGTCGCCGGGGCACTGGTTTCCATTGCGCAGGTGTACCTGTTCTTTATCATTGCCTGGTTCTGGGAGGTGGAGCCGCCATGGATGGGGTATCTTCTGGCGTTTCCTGCGCTACTGATTTCCAGTCTGATGATGGGAGCATTGGGTCTGCTGCTCTCTTCTGCTATAAAACAATTGGAAAATTTCGCCGGGGTGATGAACTTTGTTATTTTCCCCATGTTTTTCGCCTCCTCGGCGCTGTACCCGCTGTGGCGCATCAGAGACTCGAGTGTTCCGCTATACGAGATCTGTCGTTTCAATCCGTTCACCCACGCGGTCGAGTTGATCCGTTTCTCCCTCTATGGAGCGATAAACTGGGGGGCTGCGATGGTGGTGATCGGTGCGCTGGTACTGTTTCTGGCAGGTGCGGTCTATGGCTACGATCCAGCGCGGGGACTCATGACTCGCAAGAAGGGCGCATGATAATGCAGACAACAGTTAGGAGCCATGAATTGAAAACCGTACTCATGTTCCGAAGCGCCTTCTTTCTATTGTCTATGCTCATTGTCGGGGGGGCTGGAGCCGGGGGGGCTGATAGTCCGGAGCACTGGCCCTGCACGCAGGTCTACGTGCCCTCGATTCCCGCGGTGGTGGTCTGGGCGGGTCCGCAGGTGAAAGAAACGGCCCGGTATTGGCAATCATTTCCGGAAGTAAGCCGGCTGGTTTCCAGACTGGTAGCTCCGGGAATGAGCCTCAGTGAAGCGGAAAACGAGATTGCCAGGTTCGCCGGAGGGCAGCTCCCGGTGCAGAAAGATCGTATGCTGAGCCTGTTGTTTGCCGGGATTCTGGAGCGCCTGAACGCGGATCGCGGGCGGCTTATGTCTGGAATCCTGAGCTACTCCCGCGGACAGGACGAACGGGCGCAGCAGTTGGGAGAGGTTCTGGACCAGATCGCAAGACTCGAGGGAGAAACATCGGAGGCTGCACAACTCCAGTCGGCCAAACTCAAAGAGAGCCTCAGCATAGGGCAGCGCATGTTTGACGACCGCGAAAGCAGCATCCAGTATCTATGTACCCGCCCAATAGTGGTGGAGCAGAGACTTGGTTCCCTGGCGCGGGCGATTGCACTGCACCTCGATTGAATTCAATCGAGACCGGGTGGCAGGGGAAGACTCCGCTCCACGGGCAGGTCGGCATCTTCCCAGCCCGTGGTTCCCTGGGGATACCAGTAGACCGACATATAACCGTATTCCACCGCGCGCCTGGCGGCATTCCATGACATCCAGCAATCGGCAAGGCAGTAGAAAATGATCTTTCTGTCATGATTATGCGCGGTAACGCGCTCCAGGCCCTCTCGGAAGTAGCGCTCTATTTCATCCGAAAGACGACCGAACCCTACATTCGGTAGCCAGACAGATCCGGGGATATTGAAACGAACGAGCGGTAACCAGAGTGAACCTTTCGGTCGGTTGCCGGGCTCGGGTGGTCGCGGCAGAACATCGATGGGTAGCGCCGACTGTTGCTCGATCAGCATCCGTGCCCTCTGGGTATCGACTGTGATACCGCCGGGAAAGCTACTGGGAACCGGTGCGCGAAAATTGTCCAGGCGGTAGCCTTCACCGGAAAACAGATTCGGGATTTCGTCGGCCGATGTGACCGGATGCGGAATCAACAGCATGCCGAGCAGCAACGATCTGAGCATCTATCTAGACGACATGGCCGCTGTCCCGGGAGAGTCCTCCATGGCGCTGGTCGCAGCGCCGGTAATCGGCTGATTCTCATGGTCCAGCAGTGGGACCCGGTATTCGAGAAGGATGGCGGCTATCTGCGGAGCCAGCTTATCGATCAGTTCATTCAGCTGATGTTTCCACTGGGTCTCGCGGCGCCGGATGCCCATCGAGACGTTGTAGGCGAGTTGTACCGAGTCCTCGTTTGCGGGCAATGGTGAAACCACAAGGGGGACGTCCTGACGGTTGGCGCTATATCCGGCAATGGGTCCCCAGATCACCGCCACGTCGATATTCCCGGCCGCCACGTCGCCTACCGCGTCACTGGCTGGAGAAAAATGCCGGGTGTCTACCGTGCGCTGGTAGGAGCGGGTCTGTTCCATGAGATCGTAGCGAGACAGAAGTGTCGCCGGGGGGGTGCCGGCAACCACACCCAGACGCAGATGCCTGAGAGCAGGGTCACCGAGTGATTTCAGCTCAAGCCCGGAATTCCTGCGGTAGACCAGTGTGTAGACTGAACGGTAGTAAGGATTGGTGTTCTGCACCAGTTCATTGACAGAGGTGATGCCCATCACCAGATCGCATAGGCGTACTTGCAGGGTATTGCGCACGAAACCTATCGTTTGAGGCCACCAGCGGTAACGCAGGGTGCGCCCGGTGGTGTCGGCAATCAGTTGGGCGATTCGGTTTTCAAATCCCGCCATCTCCACGTTGGAGTATGGTAGGTGATTGGGGTCACCGCAGACTGTTAGAAATTGACTGTTTCTGGCTTCGTGGGTGGTGAGGGCAGAGGCATCGGAAAAACAGGCGAGGGAAAAGCCCAAATAAAACAGTAGGCAGCCGAGACTCCGAAGCGGGGAGATCGGCACAGAATGCCAAGATAGCATGGTGCTCAATGTGAAATGCCCTCCGACTGTTTCTCCGGTATGGTGGACGAATGCATTGATTCTACGATGTGAGCCTCTCGATATGCGGTGCCTCAATTTGATTCGGATCCATCCACTCAGTTCATCTGTTCTTGATTTTCGGGAACTTTGCCGGCCGGACCGGCCCGATGACATTTTCAGCTCGTGCCTTCAGGTAGGCATAGATATCCAGCATGTTGGCCAGCACGTCGGTATTTCCGGCGAAGGGAGGCATCACCTTGTTATCCAGTCCTTGACGACCCCGAACGATGACGTCAACGAAATTCATCCAGTCCATGGTCTGCATCGACTCCATCAATGCGGGAGCGTAGGAACTGCCCAAGCCGGCCGGCCCATGGCATACGTGGCAATCAGCATGGTAACGGCGAAAACCATTGTAGGTACCGAAATCCACCTTACCGTCTTCGAAATAGTAGGGTTTTTCCGCTGTGGGTTTGAAGCTCTTGTAATCTGCGTTCGACAGGCAGGGCACGAGCGTGATTAGCAGCAATACGACAGTCTTGTACGACAGCGAAGCCTTACGTTTTATCAGTTTTCTCACCGAATTGACCTCTTGGGTGTTGAGTCGCGCCAAACGGCGTACAAAAAAGCCGCCACCCACCAAAGGATGGTGAATGGCGGCCTAGGGACGGGGAAGAGAGCTATCCCAGTCTCAGTTGGCCAGTTCGAACACCGTCAGAGATCCTCCCAATTGGGTGTAGTCTTTCAGTGCAGCGTAGCCGCCAACCGCACCCAATCCGTCGGTAGGATTGGTAAGGCCGGCCGCCATGCCGATGCCGGCCCATCCACCGAGACCCGACAGTACCGCAATGTACTGCTTGCCGTTGTGCATGTAGGTGTTGACGTTGCCGATGATGCCGGAAGGTGTCTTGAACTTGTACAGTTCCTTACCCGTCTTGGCGTCCACGGCCTTCAGGTAACCCTCCAGGGTGCCGTAGAAAACCACGTCACCGGCGGTTGAAAGTGCGCCGCTCCAGACCGAGAAAGGTTCCGGTATCGACCACACGATCTTGCCTTTGTCCGCATCCCATGCGATGAAATTACCGAGGTGGGTACCACCCGGAGCAGGGTACATGCTGAGGGTGGCGCCTACGTACGGCTGTCCTGCAGTGTAGGTGACCTGGAAGGGTTCATAATCCATGCATACATGGTTGGTGGGTACGTAGAAAAGACCGGTTTTGGGTGAGTAGCTCGCAGGCTGCTGGTCTTTGGACCCCAAGGCTGCCGGGCAAATTCCGGTAGAATTGACATCTTCTCCGTTCTGTTCGGTTGAGTATTTGGCGACGACTTGCGGACGTCCGGTTTCCATGTCAACGTGTGTGGCCCAGTTTACCGTCGGGTCATATTTCTCGGCGACCAGCAGCTCGCCGGTGGCGCGATCCATCGTATAACCGAAGCCATTTCGATCGAAGTGCACCAGCACTTTGCGCATCTTACCCTTGACCTCCTTGTCGGCGAGTATCATCTCGTTGATGCCGTCGTAGTCCCATTCGTCGTGCGGCGTCATCTGGTAGACCCACTTCGTCATGCCGGTGTCTGGATTTCGTGCCCATATGGTCATGGACCAGCGATTGTCGCCGGGGCGCTGCATCGGGTTCCAGGTGCTCGGGTTGCCGCTGCCGTAGTAGATCAGATTGAGGTCCGGGTCGTAGGAGAACCATCCCCAGGTGGTACCGCCACCGATCTTCCACTGGTCGCCTTTCCAGGTGTTGGTGCCGGAATCTTTGCCTACCGGCTTACCCAGGTGAGTGGTTGCTACCGGGTCCATCAAAGTATCGGAGTCGGGCCCCATGGAATAGCCGCGCCAAGCCAGAGAACCATCCTTGATATTGTAGGCGGTCAGGTGTCCTCTTACCCCGAACTCACCGCCGGATATGCCGACATAGACTTTGTCGTTCACGACCATCGGTGCAGCGGTCGAAGTCGCTCCTACCTTTGGGTCCCCATTAACTACTGACCATACCTTCTCCCCGGTCTTTGCATTCAGCGCGACCAGTGTGGTATCCGCCTGGGAGAGGAAAATCTTTCCATCAGCGTAGGCCAGTCCACGATTGACCGTGTCGCAACACATTACCGGGATGACGCTGGAGTCCTGCTTTGGTTCATAACGCCAGATGATGCGACCATCGTTCTTGAGGTCCAGAGCGAAAACTTTGTTGGGAAATGGGGTATGAATATACATTGTATCGCCCATCACCAACGGACCACCTTCATGACCGCGCAGAACGCCGGTCGAGAAAGTCCAGGAGACTCGCAGTTTTCCTACATTATCTGCATTGATCTGATCGAGACCGCTGTAGCGGTTGCTCGAATAGTTGCCGTTGGGCATGACCCATTCGTTTGCGTTCTCCTGCATCCTCAGTAGTTCGGTATTGGCGAATGCCGTGCCGAAGGATGCAAGCATGGCAGACGCGGTGATACAGGTCGCCATAACTTTTGTATTCATTCTTACCATAGCCATAAACCTCTTTTGCATTTTGCATGAAGATACAGAAACTGACCTGAGATTTGCAGGGGTATCGGCAGGCCTGCTCTCAGGCGACCGCCGATCCGCATCCAAATACTCTGTTAAGCTGACTGCTTGTTGTTTCCCTAGAGCTGTTCCAGGACTCCTCTCTCCGAAATGATTTTTATTAACCTGCGCCCCCCGGTATCGAAAAAAACAATTTCCCGGAACGGTACTCAAGCATGGAGCAACTTATGTGCCAGAGACTGGATTTATGTCGATTGGTGAGCTGGAATTGTTTGCTGCAGCGAAGGCGTATTGCTACCGAGAAAAGGATTTTCCCAGTGTAATAGTGCGATATGTCAAGGAAATAGATATTTATTAGTGATGGTCTACATAATGATAAGCTGATTAGCCTCTCTTTTGGCGGAAATAATTTCCGGTTACAGTCTGACCGATCAAGAACCGTGAGCCTGCCGTGCCGAGCGCTGGCCTAGTTCAATTTTTCAACTATCGTCGCAATGGTGTGTCACTCGTGAAACACTTTTTCCGGGAGCCGCGCAGCGGCACCGATCAACCCACTAAAAAATCTTCCGGGACAGTTCTCAGTGGACGCCGCAGGCAATAGACCCGGCACCGGACACGCGGCAACGAAGCAGGTGTCAATACCGTTTCAGAACGACGATACAGCGCGAAAGTGGTGCGTGGTTTTCATGGGGTACTCGGATGTTGCAGGCTAACCGGTAATGACGGGTCTGTGTCCACCTAGGAGCCTGTCCGAGAATAGTGAGCCTACTGTGGAAAAGCTGGATTTGGCCAGATTCCCCGATCATTTTCGTTAAATATGCCCAATATT
>JAAELC010000429.1 GCA_024227135.1 Gammaproteobacteria bacterium | reverse complement strand
TCTATTGTTACACTGACCCCAAATATCCTGTGAGCTGTTCTGATCTTCCAGTTTTCCGAAAGAATGTTCGTTGGTTGTTTCGACTATTATTAATATATGACAGGTCGAGTTTTTTTTTGAGAGAGGAGTCGTGATGTACCAGAATATCGCCTTACCAGTTGATCTTGCGCATACTGACCGTCTGGACAAAGCCGTTACCACTGCAGCGGACTTGGCTAAACATTACAGTGCCTCCCTTACTTTCGTGGCTGTTACAGCCGCCACACCCAGTGAGGTTGCGCACAATCCCAGTGAGTTCAGTTCGGCACTGGATAATTATGTTTCGGAGCAATCAGTTGCACACGGTGTAAACATCACTGCAAAAATAGTAATCAGCCATGATCCGGCGGTCGAGCTGGATGAAGCGCTTAGCAACGCCTTCCATGAAAGCGGGGTTGATTTAGTGGTGATGGCATCACATGTGCCCGGTTTCAGGGAGTATGTGTTCGCCTCCAACGCTGGGTATCTTGCTTCACACAGTGATTTGTCGGTGTTGGTCGTTCGTTGACTTTCACTGCCATTGCTGAGTCACCGGGTGGGATGCTCTTCTTTCCCGCCGGTCTGCCCCGGTTATGCCGATCTTCTCATGCTTAGATCAGTGCCCGGTGTTGATCAGCTGGACGATTCCAGATCACAGGGCCGCACGCTTTCTGGACATTGATCAATTTCCAGGACCCCTTTTTTTGCACACCGATGCAAGGGCTCGGGCAGGAATAACACTGTATGACTCAATCTCATACCTGTATTTTGTTGTAGATCACGGGCATCCGTCCTTTCCATCTCAACCAGGTGTCATCGTCGGTGATCAGATCAGCCATGAATTGTGCAACGTTGATTCGACTGGTGGTTCCCGCATCGAAGATCGCACTGCGGATCGGTGAGGGGTGGGTCTCATACTCGGTCACTCCATTCTCATCGGTCAGACTGTCGGGACGGACGACGGTCCATTCGATCGTCTTATCCGCTTGGCCGAGTTCGGTACGCAGATAGTCGGCCGCCTGCTCGTTGTCTACATGGGGCGGCAGCAACAGGCGAAGGAGTCCGATAACAAGCTGCTGGCTGAACGATATCGATTCCTTGATATCCCTGTTGCTGTTTCCGGTCGTGTTCATCAGAACAAAACGGATCGGCGTCACCCCTTGGTTTGCTTTTGCGGCCTGGCATAACCGGCGTATCGAGTCGGTGACCAGCCGGCGAGGCTGACCATAAATGCCTTTCCAACTCATGGTGTGTCCGAGGCACGAGGCAACAGCCTGGCATTCCCCGACAGTCTGGGCCAGTTCTGGGTCGCTGAGATCCAGAAGACTCACCTCGATTATCGACAGGCGTTCGTTCTCACCGAGTTCATGGGGCAGGTGTGCGGCATCGCGTACGACGGCACGGACATGATGCCCTCGGTTGAGCAGTTGTTTGACAAGTAGCCGGCCGGTTGCTCCCGTGGCACCAACGATGAGGATTTTCATCTCAAGAACTCCGATACTGGTTTTCCTGATAGTGAAACGCTGACAAATACAAACTTGGTGACCCGGTGCCGTCTGGCCCGATCCCCGTTTGCGATTCGATAGCAGGGGGTATTGGTGGCAGATTCGAAGTGGGAATGACGAAGTATGAGTTCAGGGTTCCTCAGACATCAATCCACAAAACTTCAGCAGACTTTGCGCTTCCACCGGCCATCAGGCTCTTGATTTCACCTTCGGAGCGTTCGAGCTTCACAGTGATGACACTGGGTGAAGGCTGGGACATCAGGTAGCCTTGCTCGATCTGCATATTTCCTTGAGTTCGCCCCATGATGTCGTGCAGATAACAGGCCAGCGGCCCGGCTGCCATCCCCGTGGCTGCTTCTTCAGTGATTCCGTACCGGGGTGCAAACATCCTGGTGCCGGCGATTCGATTCGGGCGCTTCGTGTGCAGCGAAAACAGATAGTATCCTATTAAGTCAAACCGATCACTGATGATACTGATCCGATCGAAATCGGGATTGAGAGAAGCCAGTGTTCGTTCGTCTTCGAGCGGGATCACGAGAAACCTGTTGCCGGTGTTGACGATATCAGGGGCGAAGCCCCCGAGCAACCGGTCCCCGGATATGTTCAGCGACTGCATCACAGCCTCCAATACATCCTTGTTATCCTCAAGTGATGTGTAGGTCGGCGCGCGTTGCTCCATAAATGCCAGATCCGATTCGAGCAGGATATCCCGATTCCCGTCAATGGTCTCTTTCGAGTGATTTCCCTCGCCAAGGATTCCCTGTTGGTGTAGCAGTGAGAACGTGGCGATGGTCGCGTGACCGCAATGGGTTATCTGGCGAACAGGGGTGTAGAATTCCAACTTCGCTGTGGCCGTTTGAGACTCCGATACAAAAGCAGTTTCCGACAAACCGACTTCGCCTGCGATACTCAACTTCTGGGTTGGCGTAAGGTCGTTCGCGGCAAGGATGACTCCGGCCGGATTGCCCCCTGTTTCCCCGTCGATGAATGCGTTAACGATGCGAACTTATGTCTCCTTTGTCGTCGGAAAGGTAATTCTGAGGCAGGCGTAGTCGACCACAGCTTTACCGTCTGAGTTTGCCTCTATCGACGCTCTTCAACACGATTTAACAGACTCACCCCATCTTGTCACCCAGGTAGCTCTCCCGCCAGTTCGTGGATTTCCTCCGGCGTATAGCGGGGCGTGATGTGGCGCGGGCAGTTCCAGTCGAACGTCTGTATTCTGAGTACTACCAGCCGCTCGATCTGGCCTGGGTATCCCGCGACTTCCAGTCGATCCCGCAGCAAGGGGTCGTCAACGGCTTCCACGATGGTTGTCTCGGCCCAGATCTTCAGACGCTGCTGGTTTGGATAGTCCATCAGTATCAAAGCAGTTTTTTGATTTGCCTTGATGTTGCCGGTGCTGATGTACTGGCCGTTGCCGCGAAAATCCGCATACCCGATAGTGGTATCATCGATCGCCCTGAGAAATCCTTTTTCGCCGCCGCGAAACTGCACATAAGGCCAGTCGTTCTCACCGGTCGTGGCCATGTAGAAGCTGTCACGTGACTGGATGAACGATGTCTCCCTGGCGGCGAGCCGATACCGGTCGCCGGATTGTTCCATGCGTGCATAGGATTCCCGCGTGCCGTAGCGTGCCTGCGCCTTTCTGACACTGTCGGTGAATGCATAGCGGGTAAAGTTCTTACTCATAGTCTATCTCCGTCACAGGCCCAGTTCGCCAAGACCCTGGTGACCGTCTGGACGGCGACCGGGCGGCCAGTGGTAAAGGCGTTGCGATTCGCTGATGGGCAGGTCATTGATGCTGGCGATGCGCAGGCGCATCAGCCCGCTGTCGTCGAACTCCCAGTTCTCGTTCCCGTAAGAGCGGTACCAGTTGCCCTCATTATCGTGCCATTCATAGGCAAACCGGACCGCGACTCGGTTGCTGGTGAATGCCCAGAGTTCCTTGATCAGCCGGTAGTCCAACTCCCTGATCCATTTTCGTTGCAGGAATCGGACAATTTCCCCACGTCCTCTGATAAACTCGGCGCGATTGCGCCACTGGCTGTCCGAAGTATAGGCCAGTGAGATTTTTTGAGGATCCCGGCTGTTCCAGGTGTCTTCGGCCAGGCGCACCTTCTGCTCCGCCGTTTTGGCGGTGAATGGCGGCAATGGTGGTTTCATAGTGCTCATGCTCTCTACCTCTCGATCGAAATTTTCCACATGGCTGGGACGTTTGCGGCTCGCCCCGGCCGATCAGGAAAAGTCAGCGGGATGCGACTTTGGACTGAAGAAAGCCCCGAATCCGGGTGGCGATCAAGTGACCGTCCTCCTCCAGCGCAAAGTGACCGGTATCCAGCAGATGAAACTCCAGGTCATTGAGGTCCCGTTTGTAGGGATGGGCTCCCTCGGCCGGAAATATGTGATCATTTTTGCCCCAGACGATCAGAGTGGGAGGCTGGTGTGTGCGGAAGTAGTCCTGCCAACCCGGGTAGTGGGGTACGTTGTTCTGGTAGTCATAGAATAGCGCCAGCTGGATCTCCGGGTTGCCATCGTGGGTCAGGTGCCGCAGATCCAGGTTCCAGTTGTCCGGGCTGATCTTTCCTGCGTCGCGTACCCCGTGGGTGTATTGCCACTTCACACCGTCCGCTGAAATGAAGCCGGCCAACGGCTTGGCATTCGCCGGTGAAGGATCGTTCCAGTAGGAGTGAATCGGGTCCCAGAATTCCCGTAAACCCTCCTCGTAGGCATTGCCGTTCTGCACGATCAGCGACTGCACGCGCTCCGGATGCTTGGCGGCCAGGCGGAATCCTATGGGTGCCCCGTAGTCCATCAGATAGAGGCTGTAGAGGTCGATGCCAAGCTGATCAACGAACGCCTCAACCAATGTGGTCAGGTTGTCGAAGCTGTAGTCGAACTTATCCAGCGGTGGCTGCTCGCTATTACCGAAACCTGGGTAATCCGGGGCCACCACGTGGTACTTGTCTGCCAGTGCAGGGATCAGGTTCCGGAACATGTGGGAGGAGGTCGGGAAGCCGTGGAGCAGCAGAATGGTCGGCCCATGGGCGGGTCCAGCTTCACGGTAAAAGACCTCCACTCCGTTCACTTCGATAGCCTTGTGCCGGGTTGGGAGCGTCTGCTGGGCACTTGTCGGTTCAGGGCTGCCGCTGTCGCATCCGATACCACGGCTACTTCAAAGCCCTGCTCGAGCAGTTCGCGCATATGGGACTCGGTGCAGAGGTTGGCGGACATACCGGCCAGCACGACTTTGTCGATACCCTGCTTGCGCAGCTGCAGCACCAGGTCGTTGGTCTCTGGGCCATAAACCTTGTGCGGACTGGTCACCGTGGTATGAGCGTCATTGATGTATGGCTTGTAGCGCTCCAGCCAATCAGCGCCCGAACCCTCGAAGCCATCGACCTTTAATGCACCTTTACGATTGAACATGCCGATGTTGTGCATAAGCCTTTCCAGCGCGCCCTCGAACTTCCAGCCGTGGTCATGGGGGTAGTAATAGTGTGGGGAAACGAACACGGGGATACCCTGCACCCTGGCCGTCCTGAACAGGGTGTCGATGTTCTCCACGGTGTTGTTGGCTTGGACGCTCTTGCCCACCACGCCCCAGGCGACGCCCTCGGGGCTTAGGAAGTCGTTTTGCGGGTCGGTCACCACCAGGGCGGTGCGGCCCTTTTCGATCTGCATACCGGGATCGGGCAGCGCGGCAAATGTGGTTGAGGTGGCGGTGTTAAGTACTGCAACAGCGACCACTGTTTTCGCGATTGTCTTCATGGTTGATTCCTCTTCTTCGATTGATGGATTGCTGCTCGGGTGCTTGTTCCACTGCACAGAGCATGCCAATTACAAAAAACACATAAAAACAATAAGTTGACAAAAAACGATCACCTCAAGAAATTGTGATCCACAAAAAATTGTGGCCTAATACTCAAAAAACTGAGGAAAAGTCCATGGTAGAAGGGTTGTTTCAACAGGCGCCAACGCTGCTGGCAATGCTGAATGAACAGCTGGACTGCTGTTATCTCAGTCAGGGCTGGCGTATCCGGCTGGGTTTGTTGAATGTCAATGAAGAGCAGAGCATTTCGATGGCAGCGCTTTTCCTGCTCGATGAAACAGTGTCCCTGGAGAGAAAGCTACGGGAATCCCTGGGTGACAATGAATCGATGCAGGACATCCCGGTCTCCCTGCCGGGCGAAAACGGCAACACCCAGGGACTGTTGTCAGTCTGGCCCGTCCGTCTGGAGGGAGGTTCAACCGGCCTTTGCCTGTCAGCCACCTGCAATACCGGCCTGGATCGGGCGCTCGATAAACTGCGTCACTTACGTACGATGCACGAGCTGATACTCAACGCTGCGGGGGAGGGTATCTACGGTCTCGACAGGAACGGCAAAGCTACCTTTGGTAATGCCGCTACCATGGAAATCCTGGGGTGGAAGCCTGAAGAGGTGATCGGAAAGAAGGTGCACGATATACATCACCACTCGCACCCGAACGGTTCACCCTACCCCCACACCGATTGTCCTATCTATGCCGCGCTACGGGACGGTGAAGTGCACCGCGTGGACGAAGAGGTTTTCTGGCATGTGGATGGCTCCCCGGTGCCCATCGAGTACACCAGCACGCCCATCCGCGAGGGCAATGAGATACAGGGTGCGGTTGTGATCTTCCGCGATATCTCGAGACGTAAGGAGATCGAGAGTCAACGGGAAGCCGCGTTTCAGGAGATCAAGAAACTGAAAGAGCAACTGGAACAAGAGCGCGATTATCTGCGCGATGAGATAAAGACTGGATCGGATTTCGGCGATATCATCGGTGTCAGTGCGGCTCTGCAACGGACCATGGCCCAGATCGACGCTGCCGCTGTCACTCCCGCGAATGTGCTTGTCCTTGGTGAATCAGGAGTCGGCAAGGAGATGGTAGCGCGCGCCATTCATGACAGAAGCGAGCGTGCGGACAAGCCGCTGGTCAAGATCAACTGTGCCTCCATTCCCAATGAGCTCTTTGAGAGTGAGTTTTTTGGTCACGTGAAAGGTGCCTTTACCGGTGCCCACCGTGATCGCGTTGGCCGTCTGCAGTTGGCCGATGGGGGCACGGTGTTTCTAGACGAGGTTGGCGAGATTCCGCGGGACCTGCAGAGCAAACTGCTGCGGGCGCTGCAGGAGCGGGAGTTCGAACGAGTCGGTGACGACTGGACGGTCAGAGTCGATGTGCGCGTTGTTGCCGCTACCAATCGGGATCTGGAGGCTGAGGTAAGAGCGGGAAGATTTCGGGAGGACCTGTACTATCGGCTCAGCGTGTTTCCTATTGCGGTGCCTCCGCTACGCGATCGCTGCGAAGACATCGGGCCGTTGGCCGAACATTTCCTGGCGCGTACCTGCGCGGATCTTGGCCGCGATCAGATGCGACTGTCACAGCAGCAGGTGCGCCAACTCAACGGGCATCGCTGGCCTGGCAATATACGGGAACTTAGAAATGTCATCGAACGTGCCGTGATCCTCAGTGCCGGCAATCGTGCGCGCCTCGACCTGGCGATGCTCGATGACGCCCCCACCCAGCCGGATACCACCCCAGACCTGGCAGGGGCGGACGGAACAGATTTCATCACCGACGCCGGGATGCGGGCGCGTGAAAAGGCCAACCTGATTGCCGCATTGCGACACGCCAACTGGCGCGTATGGGGTCCGGATGGCACCGCCGGGCTATTGGGTATAAAGCCCTCTACCCTGACGTACCGCATGAAGGTCTTGGGTATAACCAAACCTGCATGAGGGTCGTGGAAACTGGTCAATACCCAGGAATTGGGCTTAATGGAGCGCATGGCAATGAACGGCTTGGGCAGTAGCGGTGCAGTATTCAGGGGGCCGGTGGCGATACTTACCTCGGTAGGATAATCGCTCAAAAAAACGCTGCTCAGCGTAAACGAGCCGTTATCTCGAGCAAAGGCCCCCCGAGTCTCACTAAACTGGCTTGTCCCAGGTACCCGGGTTCGAAACCGAGGCGAAAACCGTTATGGGTATCTGGGGCCGGTGTAGCCACCCCGACTTTCAGCTTGGACGCAGGAATTATCTTCGCTATTTTTACACTGACCCCAAATACTCACGAATAAACTGTACCAGTGTTATCGTTGTCATCATCAAACTTCGCTAACCAGTGGGACGATCTTTTCCGATACCAAATTGCCACTGACTATTTGGTTCCTCGCAATGTTCCTCGTGACTCAAACCAAAAACGGTTAACCCGGTTAGCATATATTGCTGTAAGAACCCCTCCGATGCCTCTGAGATTATTAACCCTGGCTGAGCCAAGCAGCTAACAGAATAACCGTCACCGTCATGGTAGAAACTCCTCACACTGGACTTTTTATCTCCTGGAATACAATCGCTTTGACTCAAAATCAATGGTAACTGCTCACTCCCTTCCGTCTGATTTGTCTGATTCGTAGGATAATGTGGTGAGCTGCTTTTTAGCGAACCGCATCTGTCGTGAATCAATCGATGCGGTTCGTGTTGCTCACCTCATCCTACGGGGTTAGCATCTAGATGTTTCACCGAATTGTGTATCATTATGTGCAGGTCGAAATCTAATATTTGCCGATGGTAGTGTCGGGTGAGCCGCTACAATCTGTGATTTATTATCACGCTGATGAGCACTACACTGCCGCGGTTCCCGCGTCATGGCACCGCAGAGCGGT
>JAAELC010000428.1 GCA_024227135.1 Gammaproteobacteria bacterium | reverse complement strand
CTTAACGATTTCGGGCCACAGGAATTATCAGCAATGATGCACGGCCTGGTTGAGTTCGGGCAGCAGTACCCCGGTGGTCAGCAAGATGTTTTTATGGGTGATGTGTTCACTGCTATCGGTGAACTGCGTACCGAGGGTATCGAACCTGGTTCACCTCAGTATCGCGAGCAGTTGGCGCATATGGCAGATAGCAACCTGTTCGATACATCAGAACTGACTACTGAACCGGATGTTTCCTCACGCGCACAACAGGCCGGGAACGCATTGCAGGAGTCGTTAGCTCATCACAAACGTGAGTTAGACCGAGCAAGTGGCCCGTATGCCGATGAGAACGAAGTCCTACGCCTGGAACGTACCATCAGTAAGATTGAGTCCGACATCCAGAGAATGAACGGTTCAGTGGTGCCCCCTGCTGCTGCACCTGATAAACCTGTCCTTAGCCCAGAGGCACAGGCTAGACAGGATAAGGCCGACAAGGATTACTATGATTCCGTGGCACGGGCAGACGCTGCACAGCGTGATGGGCCGCAGGATTATGAACAGTCCGAGATTATTGACGATGGTGATGACTTTGACCCGGGGGATTACGAATAATGGCTTCTTATAAGCAAGTATCCGATGCGAGGTACCAAGCACTTAGAAAAGAAGGTTTCAAGGGTCAGGTGAACGAAATGCTCATGCAATGGTTGAGGGATGAAGGCGCAGTGGGTTCTACCCTTATGCAGTTATGG
>JAAELC010000427.1 GCA_024227135.1 Gammaproteobacteria bacterium | reverse complement strand
GCCATCTCTATCTATACCGCAAAAAGGACGGTGAACCCCTGAGCTTCCGCAGCCAACATAGTCATCTCGTGCCGGTGAGAGCCTGGTTCAAATGGTTGACCCGGCAGAACCACATCCTCTACAACCCGGCCTCGGAACTGGGCTTGCCGCGACTGGAAAAGCGATTACCGAAACACGTCCTGAACCAGCCGGACGTCAACGATCCGCTGGGCATCCGGGGGCCAGGTTGGAGAAGAAGGCCCGACAGGATGAGCAAGCAGAGGATGCAGAAAATGCCACCCAGAAAGACGAGCTGTTATCCGCTTTAGCTGCCGAGACCGAGGATGACCCGGAGCCGCAGGCGTGAACCCGGACACCGTAAGTAGCCGGAGACTCCGGAGTACTTAGACTGCTTGTCACGGCGCTTGCTACGTCCGGCAAGAAGTGCGCCGCCAATCCCTGGCGCAAGTCACACTTCTTGCAGTCCGGGCAAGCGCCGCGCCAAGCTGGGATGGCCGATCCCTGGCCGGTTCCGGTCGGGCTCGGTGGGTTCGTTCTACACGCTCGGCGTCCTGCCTCGCGGTGGTCAGCTTCAGCTACGCTCAAGCTGGAGTTGGTTTTACGCCCGGCACCGGAAAGGTAAACGACGCCTTACCGGCACCGGGCTTGATCACCCCCCATCCCCCTCAAAGGGGCTTTAGGCGGCCAAGTAACATAACGCGGGATTATGCGCAGGCGTCCTGCCCGGCCAACACCAGCCCGCCCGCATAATCGGCGCTATGTTAAATGTCCGCGTCGCTATCGCTCCAAAAGGTGTGCTGTGCACGTGGGGCCTTGCGTCTTCGGCGCTGCGCGCGGGCCAAAAGGCGGCCCGTGCTCGTTCGCTGAAGCCTCCAGGCCCTTTAGATTACCCGCCCTCCCACGTGTCAGTGCCTGGTCGGCTCCAGCCAGCGCAAAAACCGCGCCGCCCTTGACGAGCCTGCGCGCGGCGCTGGTGGGTCTGCATGTCCAGAAAGCCTTTCTGGGCTGTAACCAGCCAGAGGAGCAAACAGCATGAACAAGTCAATCGAAATCAACGCCCATGTGTTGAGAGAACTGGAATACCTGGTGGGCTTCGTGCTCGCAAGCGTGGCCGATGGATCACGCCGAACAGGCGCCTGGGAACGGCAGTTGCTGGAGATGATGGCCTGGTGGCGGACTGCGATGAGCACCACATCTACCGCAGCCAATACGGTAATCCGTCAGAGGCGGATTAACACCGCTTGGCAGGGCCGGGGGCAATCCCCGGCTCTTTAGCTGCCTGCCAGCGCCGCAGAAGGGCAGCTAAAAGGAAAAAAGCCCTTCGCCATTGCCCACCCTGGGCGTAAAATCCCACCTCATGCGACTCTGTAAACTCCTCCTCCACATCCTGCTGACCGTGCTGCTGGCCCTCGGGACCAACGGCATCGTTAGCGCCAAAGTCGCGTCGGGGGATCAAAATTTACTCTGGATCGGGCATCAAGCCGATGGCTTCTTTAACTGGCTGACGCATCAGGGAAAGTCGGCCCGTAGTACGACGGGGCCGCCGGGCTCCCCTGTTGCTACAAAGAGTTCAGCGCAACGGTTGGCAGATAAGGTCCAAGGACTCCCTTCTTCGCAAAGACCAAATACTGTTGCAGTGATTAAGCATAAGGATGGAGCGATAACAGTTGGTCGGAACCAAGGAGGGGTAACAAATCCAACAGTTCAAGGTGCATTAAGTAGAGCGCCTCAGAATTGTTTTGGAGGTCAATGTGCTGAGATTAACGCATTATCACGAGCTTTGAATAAAGGCCGAAGCCTAGATGGTGCAGAGATCAGCATCTCAAATGTCCGAGGTGCAGGAAGTGCATCTGGTATCCACGGTACTCCAAAAACCCCATGTGCGACATGCTCCAGTGTGATTGACCAGTTGGGAGTAAAGCGCTAGCTATGGGTATGATGAACGTTTTCAATATACGACAGTTGCAGGTGTATGCTGGGTTGTGCTTGTGGCAATTCTGCGTTCATTCTGAAATCAAGCATCCCTTGATTGACCAGTTGATACTTCATTTGATGAAGATAATTACTGCATCAGATTTGTCGAGATGGGAACAAGATGGGGCTTTTCTGGATATTACGGGCAGAGGAGATCCGTTGCCGGAAGAAGTTTCGTTTTTGATCGCGTCAGATAACCTGCAAAAATTCAATGCCCTTGTAGAGAATTGCGTTGAGGTTGGGATTGTCGATATGTACGGTGCATCAACTGACCAGCCAGCGAAATTCTTGCAACGAGCTATGGACATACTTGCTAATTCCAACGTCCCCTTACCTTCACCAACCATATTGTCTAAATACAAAACTGGCGAAGACGCCTGGGGTGAGCCTGTAAGTGATATAGAGTTAGAAGAAATATTCGATGCCTATGGAGTGAGTTTGTAGTTTTGATGATTCGCTGTTGCTACAAAGAGAATAGGGTCTCATGGCGTAGTTCCTGGAAGGCATAATGCAAACGTTACAGTCAGGGGTGCTGACGGAAATATCGTCAGCCATGAGCGCATAGTAAGTGGCAACATGACGCCAGCAGAAAAGGCGTTGGGTTTTCCGAAAAATACTTTGGCGTCCCATACTGAAGCAAGAGCGGTAACCAACACCGCCCTCAAGCCTGGGCAGTCAATGACTATTACCGGTCAGAAGCCACCTTGTCCGTCATGCAAGGGGTATATGAATAGGGCTGCCAACGAAACGGGCGCATCGATTAGATATCAGTGGCGTGAAAATGGTGCTACGCAGCGTTGGACTGCTGGTGGCAATTAGTCAGGAAAAGGTAAGTTATGTCGTATCGCTTTGATGCTTCCCATGTGTTCACACAAGATGATGGGTACATGGTTATGATTGGCTTTGCGGATGACGAACATGAACCATCTCAGTTTGTTCTTCTACAAAAAGCAAAAGAATATGACGAGCAAGATAAACGCCTGGGGATGGATAAGATTCACATCCAGGTTGAAGATGAATCGCGCGCTTTGTATGGCGGTATCAGGCTGGTCTCTAAGGAAGGAGAGTATCTGTTAATTGAGTTAGAGGATGCTGCTGCATCTGCTTTGCAGGTAAACGGTAATATCGAGATAAACCTTGACCCTCGCCATCCCCAGTTGGCAACTGCACTTTCTGAGCTTGAAAAGTTGGTAAGTAGCGAGGGTATACCATTTACTCAAAGCGGCTGATCAAATTGCTCTCCTCAAAAGCCCCGCAATGCGGGGCTTTGTCATTGATCTTTCGGAATATCCTCCGCCTTCAAATCCCGCCGCTTATGCACCACGGCCAGTACGAAGATACCTTGTTCCCTGATCTCGTAGATGATCCGGTAGGAGTAGAGGGATAGCTCCCTGACCTGATCCTCATTGAGTTCCGGCACCTTCTTCCCGGCCCTGGGTAGCTGCTCCAGGATATCCGTCTTCTCGCGGATATCCTGGACGACCTTCTTGGCATAGAAGCGGGAATCGTGGGCGATAAAATCATGGATGGAACGCAGATCGGCCTTGGCCGGTTGCGACCAGATCACCATGAGTCGATTTCCCGTTTCAACTCCTCGCTGGTGACGGTCTGGCCCTGTTCCACGGCCTCCTGTCCCTTCCTGCTCTTATCCAGCACATAGAGCCGGTACATGATCTCATCCATGTCCGTATCCTCCGGCAGTT
>JAAELC010000426.1 GCA_024227135.1 Gammaproteobacteria bacterium | reverse complement strand
AAAATGTCCGGGGCTGAAACGCGCCACCGAAACTAAGGAATCCGTAAGGATTGGTAGAGGAGCATTGCATGCGGGAAGAAGCAGTACCGTAAGGAGCTGTGGACTGCATGGAAGAGAGAATGCCGGAATGAGTAGCGAGAATAAGGTGGGAATCCTTATGGCCGAATATTCAAGGTTTCCAGAGTAAAGCTGATCTGCTCTGGGTAAGTCGGGGCCTAAGGCGAGGACGAGAGTCGTAGCCGATGGACAACAGGTGGAGATTCCTGTACTGCGGTATGACAGAACTGTGGGGACACGTAAGGAAAGCGGAAGCCGGGAATGGAAAGCCCGGTGCAAGCGGGGTACCAGTCACTTTGGCAAATCCGGGTGGCAATGGGAAGCCGTGATGCGGAGTGAAATAAAGTAACGAAGTCCGTGAGCCATGCGTCAAGAAAAGCCGCTATCGTTTATACCGTACCCGTACCGTAAACCGACACAGGTGGATGAGGAGAGAATCCTAAGGCCGGCGGAAGAAGTATTGCCAAGGAACTCGGCAAAATGGCCCCGTAACTTAGGGAGAAGGGGTGCCTGCGAGAGCAGGCCGCAGAGAATAGGCTCAAGCAACTGTTTAGCAAAAACACAGGTCTATGCGAAACCGAAAGGTGAAGTATATGGGCTGACGCCTGCCCGGTGCTGGAAGGTTAAGAGGAGAGGTTAGCGCAAGCGAAGCTTTGAATTTAAGCCCCAGTAAACGGCGGCCGTAACTATAACGGTCCTAAGGTAGCGAAATTCCTTGTCGGGTAAGTTCCGACCCGCACGAAAGGCGTAATGATTTGAGCGCTGTCTCGGCAATACATCCGGTGAAATTGAAGTGCCAGTGAAGATGCTGGCTACCCGCGCCAGGACGGAAAGACCCCATGGAGCTTTACTCCAGTTTGGCACTGGGGTCCGGTGTTGCATGTACAGGATAGGTGGGAGGCTGAGAAACGGTAACGTCAGTTGCCGCGGAGCCGCTGTTGGGATACCACCCTTGTGATATTGGGCTTCTAACCAGCCGCCGTGAACCGGCGGTGGGACAATGCCAGGCGGGGAGTTTGACTGGGGCGGTCGCCTCCGAAAGGGTATCGGAGGCGCTCAAAGGTTCCCTCAGAATGGTTGGAAACCATTCGAAGAGTGCAAAGGCAGAAGGGAGCTTGACTGCGACACCGACGGGTGGAGCAGGTACGAAAGTAGGGCTTAGTGATCCGGTGGTATTAAGTGGGAATGCCATCGCTCAACGGATAAAAGCTACCCTGGGGATAACAGGCTTATCACTCCCAAGAGTTCACATCGACGGAGTGGTTTGGCACCTCGATGTCGGCTCATCGCATCCTGGAGCTGTAGCAGGTTCCAAGGGTTGGGCTGTTCGCCCATTAAAGCGGTACGCGAGCTGGGTTCAGAACGTCGTGAGACAGTTCAGATTCTATCTACCATTAAAGAAAGAATAGATGGTAATTTTTACTATGTACGAGAGGATCAGTTTATAAGAAGAAGTCTATGGTGATAAGTTAAAAAAAAAGTTTTAGACTTAAAAGCTACACTTCTAGTGATAATTTTTT